>DASXQB010000456.1:0-4384 GCA_036493295.1 Polyangia bacterium
CCCAAGGCCGTCGCCCGCACAAAGCTGGTCGAAGGCAGCGACCTCCTCAAACGCGGCGAGTACCGCGAGGCCTTGATCCGTTTTCAAGAGGCGTTCGTCCTGGTCCCCAGCCCGAAGATTCTCTACAACTTCGGCCTGGCGTACATGGGCCTTTCGCGCAACGCCGACGCCATCGACGCCTTCGAGAAGTTTCTCAACGAAGCCGCTGACGCCGCCCCCGACCTGCGGGCGAATGCCGAACGCCACCGTGACACGCTTCTCCTGCAGATCGGCAGCTTGATCATCGACGCCAACACCGACGGCGCCGAGATCTCTGTCGACGGCCGTTCACGCGGGCTGACGCCGGGACCGGGGGCCATCCGGCTTGATCCCGGACCGCACCAGCTGGTGGTGGAAAAACCCGGCATGCCGCCTTACACCCGCAAGATGACGATCGAGCCGGGGCAGAAGCTGATCGTCGAGGTGCGGCTGTCCAAAGTCGAAGCGCCCAAATCACCGCAGATCATCATGATGGCGCCGACCCCGCCGCCGTCGTCCCCCACGACCGAGACGGTGCTGGTTCACACCTGGAAATGGAAAGTCGGCATCGGTGTCGCCGCCGCCGCCGTCGCCGTGCTGGGATTCGGCGTCGTCGAACGGCTGAGCGCCAACTCGAGCTTCGACAAATTCAACAACCATCCGGACACCATGCAAGGCGCCGGCGTGTGCGACAAGGATCCGCGGGTGTTGCCGATGAACGGCGGCGCCGATTGCACGTCGCTGCTGAACGACGGCAACAGCGCTGCCAGCAAGGCCACCGTCGGGCTGATCGCCGGCGGCGTGCTGGCCGCGGGCGCGGTGGCGCTGCTGGCCGTGACGTGGAAGGACCGCGTGGAGGTCACGAAGACCATCGCCGCACGGCCGGCTCCGCCGTCGCTGGCGCTGCGCTGCAACCCTTCGCTGCTGCAGCCAGGCCTTTCCTGCGCGCTGCAGTTCTGACCCGGGCGACGACCAGCGCCGAGCGGGTTATGCTGGCGGCATGACCGACGTCGTCCTGACCTTGATCGGCCCCGACCGCCCGGGACTGGTGGAAGCGGTCGCGGAGATCATCGCCGCCCACGGCGGCAACTGGCTGGAAAGCCGCATGACCCACCTGGCGGGAATGTTCGCCGGGATCCTGCGCGCCGAGCTGCCACCCGAAAAGGCGGCCGCAGCAATGAAGGCGTTGACGGCGCTGGAGACGCGCGGCCTGCGCGTGGTGGCGGAGGCGGTGCCACGACCTTCCATCACCGCACCGGCCGCCACCCGTTCAATGGAGCTGGAGCTGATCGGGCTTGATCGTCCGGGGATTGTTCGCGAGATCTCCCAGCTTCTGGCCAGCAGCGGCGTCAACGTCGAAGAGCTGATCACCGACCGGCAAAGCGCGCCCATGTCGGGCGAGATGTTGTTTCGCGCCCGCGCTCATATTCAGTTGCCAGCGACCGTCGACACAGGCACCTTGCGCGCCGCCCTGGAACGCCTGGCCAGCGACTTGATGGTCGAGGTCAAGCTGGAAGAACAGCCGCCGCGCACCCGCTGAACGGCGTCAACGTCAGCGGCCGAGCATAACGAGACGGCATGCTAACCTTTCAGGATCCCATGACGCGCCGACCGCACCTGCGAGGCCGACTGGGCCGCGGCGCGCTGATGGCGCTGCTGGCTCACGGCGCTTTGCTGGCCCCGATCCTGGTGCTGACCTTTGTCTATGCCGCGCGTGAAGAAGCCCAGCGCGCCGAAGAGGTCGACGTCGCTTTTCGCGACGTATCGCCCGACGAGCTGCCGGCGGATCTGCCGCCGATGGACGACCTGACCCAGCCGCCGCCGCAACTGACCGATCGCCTGCCGCCCAAAAAGCAGAAGCCCAAGGACAAGGACAAACAGAAGCAACCGGACAAGAACAAACAAGCCAAGACGCCGCCGCCCAAGCCCGAGCCCGAGGTAAAGATCCCGCCGCTGCCGCCCATGCCGAAGGAGACGCCTCCTCCGCCGCCGCCGCCCGAGCAGCGCAAGGCGCACGAGAAGATGGTGGACCTGGACAACGACAAGGACGTCCCGCCGCCCAAGGACGCCAAGTTTTTGGCCCAGAAGAACAGCCGTGCCGCCGTCGAGACGCGCGCCACCGACACCAATCTCGAGAAGGCGCAAAAAGGCGGCGAAGCCTCGAACGCCCCGTCGGAGCGCCAGGATCAAGAGATCGGCGACGACAAGGCGAAGATTGCCGATCTCGATGAAACCAAGTCCGCCGAGGGCAAACACGCGCCTGAGGTCACGCCGCACCTGAACCCCGAGCTGTCGCAAGAAAAACCGCAACCGTCTCGCGAAAAATCGCTGCTGGCCCTGCGCGATCCGGCGCCGCGGAACCATGAGCTGACGCCCGAGACGGTGGACCCGTCGCTGCCGCGCACCGCCGACGGCGACATCGCCATGCCCCGCAATCAATCGATGCGCGGGCCGCCCAAGGACAGCTCGGCGTTGAGCAAGGGCAAGCGCATGAAGCTGGCGTTGACCGGCAAGGACTTTGATTACCTGTTCGGCGCCGACGCCGAGGCCGAACGGCGGCTGGCGCAAAAAGAGCGATCGCAAAAACTGGGGAAGTTCGCCAAGCGCCAGGCGCGCATGAAATCAGCGCTGGAAAATTTCATCCCCGAGGTCAAACCGGGAAACCAGACCGCCCTGAACGCCCGCGCCGCGCCGTTCGCCGCGTACATCGCGCGCATGCACCGGTCGATTCACCGCTTGTGGGGATTCGGCCAGCTGGAAGACTGGGACGAAAAGCCCGGTTCCAATCCGTTCAACAACCAAGATTTATTGACCACGCTGGAGATGGTGCTGAACGGCGACGGCACCGTCGACAAGATCACCATCGTGCGCGGGTCGGGCTTCACCGCGTACGACGTGGCCGCCATCGACGTCGCGTACTCGGCCGGGCCATATCCCGATCCGCCGCGCGAGATCCGGTCGGCCAACGGCAAGATCTACATTCACTGGCGTTTTTATCGCGACGGCCGGCAGTGCGCGACGTCGGGCGTTGACTACTACATCCTGAACAACCCGCCCGCCGGCGGCGACAAGGGGGCGGCGGTGGCGGACAACGACCCGCCCGGGGATCGAAAAGCATCAGCCGGCGGTGGCGCAGGCGCTGGCGAACATGGGCATCCGTCGGCCGGTGGCGAGAGCGCCGAAGAAGAAGGCCCGCGCCGCCTGGAGC
This sequence comes from Polyangia bacterium, assembly GCA_036493295.1. Classification (GTDB taxonomy): domain Bacteria; phylum Myxococcota_A; class Polyangia; order Fen-1088; family Fen-1088; genus DATKEU01. The sequence continues at coordinate 3,227 of DASXQB010000456.1, forward strand.
GCGGCAACCCCGCCTCCGCCTCCGGCGCGCAGAGGAAATCCGGCTCGCGTGGCGTCGGCGGCGGCGACGAGCCCCCGGTCAATTTCCCGCGCGCCGACGATGCGGCCGCCCGCCGCACCGCCGAAGCGTGGTTCGCGGCGCTGGGCCGCGGTGACGTCGCCGCCATGGCCGGCGCAGCCAGCTTTCCGTTTCGATCCACCGGCGGCGTGGCGGCTTCATCGCGCGAGCAATTGACGTCGATGTTGACCTCGCTGGTCGACGAATCGTCGCGCCGGAGCGGTGACAGCGTGCAGATCCACACCGGCGCTTCTCTGCGCGGCGTTCTGGGCAAGCTGCCGACCGGCATCGACGACGACACCGGCGGATTGTTCGCCGTCAGCGCGCTGTCCAAGACCGAGACGCTGATCCTGGTGCTGTCGCAAAAGCCCAACGGCGGCTGGAGCGTCAGCGGCCTGGTCCGTCGCTGAGTCGGGTTCGCCTCAGCGCAGTTCGTAGTTGGCGACGTGGCGCAGGTTGAGAAAGTTGATGGTGAAGTGCGCCAGCACCGGCCCGGTCAGATCGCCGGTAAAAAGAAACAACTGCCCCAGCAAAAGGCCTGCCACGAACGACGCCAGGGTCCAGGGCAGATAGCGCGCGCGCGGCCCGATGTGCAGCAAGGCGAACGCCGCGCTGGATCCCAGCACGCCGATGGCCGGCACCAGCGCCCCGCGAAAGAACATCTCTTCGCCCACCGATGACGCCGCCGCCATGATGACGATCTCGGCATTGGTCAGCGGACTCAGCAGCGCGCGGAACTCGCGGTGCAGCGCCCGCGCCCATTCGAACCGGTGCACCGAAAGGCGGGACACGAAGACGATGCCCAGCCCCAGCGCCAGCCCGATCACGATTCCAGAAACGACCAGCGGATCTTCGCGGCCGGCCACCTGCCAGACATTGGGTTGACCGCGCAGCCCACCCCAGACCAAAGCCGCCGCGCCCAGGCCCAGATAGGCCACCATGACCAGCACCGGGCGGGACCAACCAGAGCCGCGGGAGACCATGCGCGCCGATACTACCCGCGACGAACCGGGCATGCCGGCGAATCGACCAGCACGGGCCCAACCGACCGTAAACAAGCAGAACCATGAATATATTTCCGGAATGATTTTCAGCAGATTC
>DASXQB010000457.1:0-9572 GCA_036493295.1 Polyangia bacterium
CGTTTCTGGACCAGCACCCGAACGTGATCGTGCTGCGCACGTTCTCGAAAAGCTTCAGCCTGGCGGGCGCGCGCCTGGGTTTGTTGTTCGCGGCGCCGGCACTGATCGCCCAGTTGATGAAGGTGAAGGACAGTTACAACGTCAACGTGCTGACCCAGGCGCTGGGCGCGGTGGCGCTGGAGGACCGCGCCTACCACGACGAGGTGGTGCGCAAGACCCGCGCTGAACGCGTCCGCCTGGAAAGCGCGTTGGGCGGTCTCGGCCTGCGCTGGCCCGAATCGCAGGCCAATTTTCTGCTGTGCGAGGTGGGCGACGAGGCGGAGGCGGTGTACCGCGCGCTGAAACGCGAGGGCATCCTGGTGCGCTGGTGGGACACGCCCGAGCTGTCCACGCGGCTGCGCATCACTGTCGGTAAACCCGAAGAAAACGATCGCTTGATTGCCGCGCTGTCGTCGCTGCTGGGAGCGGCTGTTTCGTAACCTCGGCCGGCGCCGCGCCTGCCCAGGAGAAGTCAGCTGAGCGGGCCTCGTCACAGCCTGCACGCCCTGGTGCACCTCGGCGGGTTGCTCGCCGCGGCGTCCGGCGTCGTCGGCTGCGGCGACGACCGGCCCGGTGCCGCCAGCGCCGTCGACAGCGGCGCGCCCGCCGACGCGGCGGCTGGCTTGCGCGCCGATCCCGGACTGGCGCGCTATGCCTTGGTGGGCGGCGACGTGGTGCTGGACGGTTCGGCGTCGTCAGGCGCCAGGCGCTATCAGTGGTACTTCGGCGACGGGCGCGGATGGGCCGGCCCGCGTCCCACCGCGGTTGACCATGTCAGCTACGATCAACCGGGACGCTATGAAGCGGTGCTGACGGTGTTCGACGACGCCGGTCATCGCAGCGCCGCCGCGGTGATCATCAGTGTCACCTATCCGATCATCGACGTCGGCGTGCCCAGTGCCACGCTGGCGGCGATCCCCGATGGCAGCGGTCAGGTGGCGGTGGTGGCCGCAGACGCTGATCAGCTGGTGGTGATCGGGCGCGACGCCAGCGATCAATTTTCCGTCGTCCGTCGCATAGCGACCTGCCGCCATCCGCGCACCGTCGCCGCCTGGCAAGGCTTTCTGGTCACCGCCTGTCAGGACGCCGATCGGATCGGGTTTTATCCGCTGGACGGCGGCGCGGCGGTCGAGCTGCCGCTGGCGTACGGCGCGGCTCCGTTCGGCGTTGGCGCGTTCGGGGCGTCGGCGTTCGTGACGTTGCAAGGAAGGGGATCAGTGGTCGAGGTGCGGCTGGACGCGGGCGGCGCGCCGGTCCTCTTCGCCACCACCGTCGCCGTCGCCGATCCGCGCGCGGTAGCGCCCCTGGGCGACGGGCGGGTGGCGGTGGCGCGCTGGCGCTCGCCGGACTACCACGCCGAGATCGCCTTTCTGGATCCGGTCGCCGGCAAGCGCGAGCTCGTCACGCTGGCGCTCGATCGCCTGGAAGCGTCCGCTGACGGCGTGGGCGGGATCCCGAGCTATCTGGATCAGTTCGTGGTGTCGCCGACCGGGCGTCAGGCGGTGGTGCCGTCGCTGGTGGCGAATTTTTCGCAAGGCAGTTTCCTCGACGGGCACGCGTTGACCTTCGACACCACGTTGCGGGCGGCACTGTCTGTGGTCGACCTGACCAAGGACGAAGAAGATCTGCAAATGCGCGCCGAGTTCGCCCACGCCGGGCGGGCCGGCGCGGCGGCGTTCTCGGCCCACGGCGACTATGCCTTCGTGGCGCTGCCCGGCGATCGAGCGGTGGCCCGGTTTGATCTTCTGGCCGGCGCCGCCGCCGGCTTGTTCGTCGACGCCGGGTTCGCGCCCGACGGCACGCTGGTGGTGGCCGACGATCGGTTCCTGCTGGTCAACGCCCCGCTGTCGCGCGAGCTGGTGGTGTACGACCTTTCCGCGCCCATCGGCGACAGCACGCCGCCAGTGGCGCGAGTGCCGTTGCTCATCGACGAACCGCTGGACGCGACGATCTTGCGCGGGGCGCAGCTGTTCAACGACGCGGCCGATCCGCGCCTGGCGGGCGGCGGTTATCTGGCCTGCGCCGACTGCCACCTGGACGGTGATTCGGATCAGCGAGTGTGGGATTTTTCCGATCGCGGCGAAGGTCTCCGCAACACCATCTCGCTGCGCGGACGCGCCGGCAGCGGCGACGGACCGCTGAACTGGGACGCCACCTTCGACGAAGCGCAAGACGAAGAGCAACTCATCCGTCACGACTTCGGCGGCAGCGGGTTGATGTCCGACGCTGATTTTGCCGCCGGCACGCGCGCGCAAGGCCTGGGCGACGCCAAGGCCGGGCTCAGCGCTGATCTGGACGCGCTGGCGGCGTACGTGACGTCGCTGCGAAGCGAACCGCGCAGCCCGTTTCGAAATTCCGACGGCACGCTGACCGACGCGGCGACGCGCGGGAAGGCGCTGCTGGAATCGCCGGCGCAGGGCTGCCTGAGCTGTCACGCCGGACCGCGCCTGACCGACAGTCAACTGACGGCGCCGGGCCTGCCCCTGCTGCACGACGTGGGGACGCTCAGCGCGGATTCGGGGCAACGCGTTGGCGCGCCGCTGACCGGGCTGGACACGCCGACGCTGCGCGGCCTGTGGCAGTCAGCGCCGTATTTGCACGATGGTTCGGCGGCGACGCTGCAGGCGGTGCTGCGCGATCGCAACCCGAGCGATCGCCACGGCGTCACCAGCGCGCTGACCGCCGCCGAGCTGAGCGATCTGATCGCTTACCTGCAATCGCTGGACGGACGCACCGACTGAAACCGGCGCGCGCGGCGCCGCGCGATCAGCGACCGCGCCGGCGACGGCGCGCCAGCACCGATGACAGCGCCACCACGAACGCCAGGCCGGCGATCATCCGGCCCGAAAACGCGGTTTCAGGAACGATGGCGCAACCCCCGCTGGTCGCGGCGCCGGGCGTGGTCCCGCCAGGCGCGCCGCCGCCGCCGCTGGCGCTGCCGCCCGGTGCGCCGCCGGTGCCCGATCCGGACGCGCCGCCACTGGAACTGCTGCCGGACGCGCCGCCGGTAGCCGCCGTAGCATCGCCGTTACCGCTCGTGGCATTGCTGCCGCCGGTGCCGCTGTTGCCGGCGCCCGCGTCGCTGTTGCCGGCGTCAGAGCTGCTGGCGGCGTCGCTGACAGCGCCACCGTCGACGCCGCCGTCACCCAGCACCGGCGGAATGCCGGGGACTTTGCTTGGATCATAGGTGTCGCCCGCTGACACCTGGATCATCGTGATGCGCAACGTGGTGGGAAAAAAGTTCTGTGGATCCGGCCGCAGGTTGGTGAACCCGCTGCCGCCGGTGCCGTCCTTCATCACGATGTCGACTTCTTTGATCCCTTGGGTCCAATCGATGTCTTCGTTCTGCCACCAGTCGGTCATCGACTGTTCGAACTCCCAGACGCCTTTTTCACTGTAAAGCGCGCTGTTGGTGCAGCCATAGCCGCCGGCGATTCCTTTGTTGGGGATGTAGCAAAGCGTCCAGCGGACGTTGGTGCCGCCTGGCGGTTTGTCCATCACGTCGGTGCGCACGTGGACCACGCCATTGCGATAGTTGATGGGGGCCATCCAGTTGCGCGGCGTGGCCGGGTTCAGTCGATTGAGATAGACGTAATAGTGAGACTTGTCGGGCGACGACGTGTCCGCGTCCATCTTGGTATAGGTGAACGTCACGTCCAGGAAAACGAATTGATCGGCGCGGGCGGCCGGCGCGCCCAGCAGTGACGCGGCCAGGCCGGCCGACAGGGAGGCCACAGCCATTGCCGCAATTGTCGACCGTCGGTGCCGCATCAAGACTCTCCTGGCGAGTGGGGGAATAGCGCTCGCATCAGAAGTAGTCGTTCGTCGCGCTGTAAATCGATCAGCCGTGGGTGGCCGCGTGGGTCAATAGCGGGTTTCCTCGACGGTGCCGGCGGCGTTGAACTGGATGTAATCCAGGTTCGGCGCCGGGGCCCAGGCATCTTTGTTGTGGCGGGCGAAACGCCACAGGTGGCCCAGGGCCGTCGGGCTTTGGGCGCCGAAGATCAGCGCGTGTTTGCCGGGGAAAAGCGCGTTCTGGACGACCAGGCGATACGACCGATCGCCTTGCGCGGCGTCGGCGGCGACCGGCAAAGGGGCGCGCGCCGCCAGCTCGCGGGTGAGGCGGTTGATTTTTCGATCGCCGATCAAGACCAGGTGAAATTGCCGGCGCATCTGGGCGGTGACGTCGCGATCGGCGACGACGGTAAAACGCGCGCGGACGCCCGGGCCCCAATCGGCCAGAGCGTCGGCCAGATGCTTCGCCGCCTGCATTGTCGCCGGCGGGCAATCTGTCCCGTAGACATAGACGTGCAAGCCCTGCCGCGGCAGGCTGCGGCTGGCCAGGCCCACGGCGGCGTGCGCCGGCGGGGCGCCGCTGACCGGCGCGGCAACGCGGTGCCAGTGTCCGCCATCGCGCGCAAAACTGAACGCGCCTTCGCCGGCCGGGCCGTTGAACACCAGCGTGCCACCGTTTCCGCCGGGGCCGTCTTGCACCTGCACCGTGACGACTTTCGCCGGGGCGATCGCCGCCGCCGGCAGCAGCAAGGAAAACCCGCTGGCGTTGGCCAGGCGAACCACGAACGCCCCGTCGTGTTGACGGGCATCGAGCTCGGCCAGCGCCGTCCCACTGTCGATGCGATCGATACGGGCCCAGTAGGCGTTTTGGTAGTGCAACGAGGCGGTCTTGAACCAGACGTGTTCGGGAAAGGGATCGCGGCGCACGTCGGCCAGCAGGTGGAAGACGTTGTCGCCGTGATAGGCGATGTCCCAGGCGTTGTGGGCGACGCCGGGCAGTTCGAAATAACTGACCGATTTGTTCAACCAGCCCAATGACCGAAACCGTTCCACCATCTGGCGCGCGTCGCTGACCGGCACCACCGGATCGGCGTCGCCGTGATAGATGAAGACGCGCTGGTTGACGGCGTTCTCGGCGATGGCGGTCGGAATGGCCCGCTCCATCGCCGGCAGATCGTACAGGGCGCGATCGGCCTCCGGGATCCACTGGCGCGGATCCACCACGCCGCACACCACCACCAGCGCCGCGAAGAGATCCGGGTGGTGCAGGCCGATGGTCCAGGTGCCGCCGCCTCCCATCGATAGTCCGGTGAGGTAAATGCGATCGGCATCGACGTTGTAATCGCGGCGTACGGCCGCCAGCGCGCCCAGCACGTCTTCTTCGCCGAGGCCGTCGTACGCCATCAGCTCGCCGCCGCCCAGGGGTGACAGCACCAGCATCGGCGCGTCGACCTGCGACGATTGCAGATCCTTTCCGCCCAGGACGCGCTGCAGGTTCTCGACGTGGTTGGAAAACGCGCCGTGCAGCGCCAGCAGCAGCGGCCATGGACGGTCGGGCGTGTAGGACCGCGGCACCAGCAACGCGTACTGGTGTTGCACCGGATCGCCGGGCGGGCCGGAAAAGCTTTTCGTGAGGTAACCGGTCGGCGCGACCGCCGGCGGCGATTTTCCGTCGGTGATGCCCGACGCGCCGCCGGCGACGATCGCCAGCGCAACCGCCAGGGCCGTGCGCCGCCATCGACGCGCGTCGGTCATCGGTGCGGGTGAAACAGCGACCGCAGAGCGCTGGGCGGCGGCGGTTTCTTCTTCAGCGCCACGGCCAGGTGACCGTCGTGCGTTCCATGCACGGCGAACCGTTTGGTCAGCGGCGTGTAGCCGTCTTTGACGAAGATGAGATCGTACATGTTGTCGGTCTTGAAGCGCAGGTTGATCGGCGTCCGTCCCAGCACGCGCTTGTTGATCCGCACCACCGCGCCGACCGGCGCGCTGGTGATATGCAGCGAGACGGTGACGTAAGGCGCGGGCTTGGCCGGCGTCTTGGCGGCCACCGCGGTGGTTTTGCCGGCGGGCGCGACCGGCGCGGCACTGTGGTTGTTCTTGGTCGTCGTCGCAGCGGTATCTTTTTTCGTCGGGGTGGGCGGCGCCGGTGCCGCTTCTTCCTCGCCGATCACCGCGCTGGCGGCGTTGGGGTCGGCTTTCTTCAACAGCGTCTCTTCGTCGTTGTCGTCGTCGGAATCGTTTTCAACCGCCGCGGTGGTCGCCGGTGCGCCGCCGGCATCGGCCGTGATGACAGCTTTGGCGGCCGCCGCGGCGTCGACGGCGGCGATCGAGTGGGCAGCGTCAGTGGCCGGCGCGTTGCCGGGCGCCGCCGCGGGCCGCGTGGTCGTCGTCGTCGTCGTCGTCGTCGTCGTCGGTGTCGCTCCCGTTGGCGGCGCCGGTACCATCGCTGTCGGCTCGGCGGCCGGGGCGGGCTGACTCATGTTGGTGGCGCCGAACCAACCTTGGTGCGCGGCCCATTCGCCGAAATAGCGCAGGCCGATCACCGCCGCGAACGCCACCGTGACGCCCAGCCAGAACCCGCCGAAGCGCCGCGGACGCTCTTTCTTCTTCGGCGTCGAAGTCGAACCGGCCGCGGCGTCCTCGACGCTGGTCAGCGCAGGGGTGCGCTCTTTCTGGTTGGCCGCCGCGCGTCCCGGCGTGGGCAGCGGCGGTGGCGTCGGGGCCAGCTCGGTCATCGACACCACATCGAGATCGCCCAGCTCGAACGACGTGCCGGCGTTCAGATCGGTGCCGCCGTCGGCCGGGGTGCCGGCTGGTGGCGCGGCGCCCAGGCGCTTGCTGATGGTCGGCGCGCCGTCGCGCCGGGCCAGCTGGGCCAGCCATTGTTTGAGCTCGGTTTGCCCGGCCGATTGATATTCGGTGCGCAGCACGCGTTCGATGTCGGCCAGCATCTCGTCGGCGGTCTGATAGCGCTCGCTGACCGACAGGCGCATGGCGCGCCCGATCACCCTTACCAGCGCCGGCGACAGCGACGGCTTCAAGACGTCGGGCGGCACGAAATCGGCGCGCTGCACGCGCGACAGCGCTTCCAGATCGTTCGCCCCTTCGAACGGCTGCTGGTCGGTGGTCATCAGATACAGCATGGTTCCGACTGAGAACAGATCCGATCGCCGGTCGATGGACGCCCCCGTCGCCTGCTCGGGCGACATGAAGGCCACCTTGCCCTTGATGACGCCGGCCGCGGTCTGCTCGCGTTTTCGCTGGGCCTTGGCGATGCCGAAATCGGCCAGCTTCACCTCGCCCTGTTCGCTGAGCAGGACGTTGTTGGGGCTGACGTCGCGATGAACGATCCCCAGCGACCGCCCCTGGTGGTTCTTGGCGTGGGCGAAGGCCAGGGCCCGGCACAGCTCGGCCGCGACGTACAGCGCCAGCGCCGGCGGCCACGTCACCTGGGCGGCGCGCGCGCGTTTCAAAACCTGGTGCAGGTCCCATCCGTCGACCAGCTCCAGCACCAAAAAATAGCGGCCGTTGGAAACGCCCAGGTCCAGCACCTGCACGACGTTGCCGTGGCTCAGGCTCATCGAGATGTGGGCCTCGTCGATGAACATGTTGCGGAACTGCGGGTCGGCCGAGAAGGCGGTGTGGATGCGCTTCAGCACCACCGGCTTTTCGAAGCCCTCGGCGCCGTGCTGGGTGCCCAGGAAAATCTCTGCCATCCCGCCGTCCGCCAGCTTTCCGGCGATCGTGTAGCGCCCGTGAACGGCCATGCTTCGTCGATAAAGTACCATCGCTCGGGCGCGCGTGCCGAGGTTGCGCGCCCGGGGTAAAGTGACCGCGTGACAAACGTCCTTCGATTGTATAGGCACGCGGCGGCTCAAGCGGCCCGTCAGGCGGTGCGCGCGTGGCCGCTGGCGCTGGCCCTGCCGGTGTACGTCGCGCTGATCCTGGCCATCATTTACGTGACCTCGTCCTGGGGATTCGTGGCCGGCATCGCCGCCGGGTTCGGGCTGGCCGCCGTGGGTTCCAGTTATTTGCACCTGCTGGCGCTGGCGGTGGCCGGCCAGCGCATCACCCTCGTCGACATCAAGCAAAGCTTCGGCGCCCGCATCTGGGACGTGGTCAGCGTGATGTTCGCCTTCTTCATCATCAACATGCTGGTCAGCGTGGTGGTGGGCGGCGTGCCCAAGGGCCAGATCATCGCCACGCTGGTGACGCTGGCGATGGCGGTGTTCTTCAACCCGGTGCCGGAGCTTTTGTATCAAAGCCAGACGCGGTCGTTCGGCCTGCTGATCGAAGCGGCGCGTTTCATCTCGACGCGCGGGTTGGAATGGCTGTTTCCCAACGTGCTGCTGGGGCTGGTGTTGCTGCTGCCCACCGGTGTGCTGGACGGATCGGCGCTGGGCGCGCGCCTGATCAACCTGACCGGTTTGTTTTCGCTGAACGGCCTTCTGGGCGTGGTCCTGAGCGTGCCGCGCATCTATTTACCGCTGCTGCTGGCGTTCCTGCACTGGGCGATGATCTTCCGCGGCCTTCTGTATCTGGGTTTGTCGACGGGCGGCGGACGCCAGCAAGCGGTGCGCGAAAAGTGGGGAAGACGGTAGTCTGCCGGATGGCCACCGACCGCTGGGGAATCGACGACCGCTATCACGACATCGACGGCGTCAGTCACGACATCACGTTGCTGACCCGGACGGCCATCCGGGCGGCGATGGGCGTCGCGCCGACGCTGGACGCCGACGATGCAGAAAATGCCGCCGATGAACCGGAAGCGCCGCCCGCCGTGCGCGTGGTCGGCCCCAACGATTCGCGCGCCCTCGGCCCGGGCGCCGATTACGCGCTGACATTGGAAGACGGCACCGCGCTGACCGTCCGCGAGCACCTGCCGCACGATCTGCCGTTCGGTTATCACCGTCTGCGTTTGCACGATCGCCCGGCCGACGAGGGCACGCTGCTGATCGTCACGCCGGGGCGCTGCCACCTGCCGGACCATCTGCGCACCTGGGGTTGGGCGGCGCAGGTGTACGCGGCGCGCTCGCGCGACAGCTGGGGCATCGGCGATCTGGCGGACCTGCGGCGCCTGGGCCGCTGGTCAAAACAGACGCTGGGCGCCGGCGTGATCATGGTGAACCCGCTGTGCGCGCCGGTGTCGCTGCCGCCCATCGAACCGTCGCCGTACTATCCCAGCAGCCGCCGCTATCGAAACCCGCTGTTTTTGCGCATCGAAGAGATTCCGGGCGCGGCCGACCTGGGGCCGGCCCTGACCGTCGCCGCCAATGCCGGCCACGCGCTGAACGGCCGGCGCCGCATCGATCGCGACGCCGTGTTCGCCTTGAAGGCGCCGCTGCTGGAGGCGATTTACAATCAATTCCAAGGCGACGCCGGCTTCGATCGCTACTGGAAAAACGAAGGCTCGGCGCTGACCCAGTTCGCCACCTACGCCGCGCTGGCGGAAAAACACGGGCGCGACTGGCGTCGCTGGCCCGAGGGATTGCGCCGCCCCGACGGCGCCGACGTCAGCCGCTTCGTCACGACGGAAGCGCGGCGGGTGCGTTTTTTCGCCTGGGTGCAGTGGCACATCGATCAGCAGCTGGCGGCGGCGTCGCGCGAGATCGCGGTGATTCACGATCTGCCGATCGGCCTGGACGTCGCGGGCGCCGACGCCTGGTGCTGGCAGGATCTGCTGGCGCCGGGGATCTCCGTCGGCGCGCCGCCCGATGCTTTCAACGCCGCCGGCCAGG
>DASXQB010000458.1:0-3459 GCA_036493295.1 Polyangia bacterium
TTTCTGGGCGTCCTGCGCGCACTGAGTGATCTGGGCGTCGACGGCGTGGCAATAGGCGCCCGCCTGATTGGTGGGGTCGGCGCAAAAGTTTCCCGCCGACAGACAGCGCTTGCCGGACAGCAATCCATCGGGACAACCAGCCAGCACCTGCGATTCGGGGACGTAACAGCCAATCTGCTTGCAGTCGTCGCCGGTGCCGAGGACGATCATCTCCATCGGCAGCGCCAGCCAATCGACGTACGTGATGTCGTAGTTGATGACCTTCTTCAGCTCACCAAGATCGAGCTTCTTTTCCAGGGTCATCTCGACCTTGTCGGCCTGATCTTTAAGCGGCGCGTCCAGGTACGCGGTCACGCGCGCCGATGGCCAGGCCTCGGGCGCGACATAGTCCTGGGTGGCGCCGGTTTTCAGTTGAACGGCGTCCGGCATCAACACGGCGCCAGTGCCCTCACCGTGGATCCACAGATCGAACGGACAGCCGTTGGCCACGTGGATCAGGATTCCAGGCGCGTCGGCGGGACGATCGACGAGATAGACGTCGGTCGCGTCGGGGCCCGCCACGGGGACGTCTGTCGGTGCGGTGTCGAACGCCCCGTCGATGTTGGCCTGATCGCGCCCGCCGTCGGTGCCGCCCGCCCCCATCGGCGCGCCGCCACCACCGCCGGTGCCCGTCGCGGCGGCGTCCTTGCCTGGGCCAATGTTGCCACCGCCGCCGCCGCATCCCACCAGGCAGATCCAGAGGCCAAACGTGCGCCAATTCTTGAACTTCGGGGTCATGTGCGCCGCCATCATACTCGCGGCTGGAAGGTTCGGCGCCTTCCCGGTTTTGGTTTAAGTTGCCAAGCAAGCCTGGCGAAGTAATTCAGTGAGGGGAATTACGTGAGAACTATGTCGCGTGTTCACGTTGCGGGCGTCGCCGGTCTGCTGGGAATGTTCCTGCTCACCGCTCCGCGCGCCGCGCATGCCGACGATTGGTTGTCGCACGGCATGGACGCCGCGCACTCACGATTTTCCACCGAGCGTTCGGGCGCCGGGTTTGCCGCGGGCGGCTGGACGTTCGCCCTTCCCGACGGCGTGGCTACCGTCTCGAGCCCCGCGGTCGCGGACGGTTACGTGGTGTTCGGGGCGTTCGACGGCTTGGTGCGCGCGCTGCGCGCCGCCGACGGGCAACTGCTGTGGCAGACCAAGCTCGGCGACACCATCTACGCGGCGCCCGCCGTCGATCGCGGCAAGGTCTTCGTCTCGTCTGTCGATCGCAAGCTGTACGCAATCTCAGCGACGGCACCGTCGCCTGGAGCAAAGATCTCGGCGGCCTCGAGCTGGCGTCGCCCATCGTCGCCAACGGCGCATTGATCGTGGCGGCCGGTTTGCCCTCGCGAAGGATCGTCAAGCTGGACGCCGCGACCGGCGACGTTTTGTGGGTCAGCCAGGACAACACGCTGGCCCAGTTCGCAACAGCTCGGTCGCGGTGACCGCTGACCAGGTGATCGTCGGCGCGAACGGCGGCCACTATTACAGCTTTGATTTGGCGACGGGCGCGCTGCGCTGGACGTACGAAGCGGACGGCGTCGTCAACCTGTCGGCACCGGTGATCGTCGGCAACGCCGCCTTCATGCTGCCCGGTGGGGCCAGCCAGAAACTTCACGGCGTGGACCTTCGCACCGGCCAGGCCCTGGCGGGGTAGCCCATCGATCTGCCGATGACCGCCCCGGACATCGCCGGCACGTTGCTCACGGTGTCTTCGCTGGCGGCCAGCGGCGGCGACACACTGCTGTTCGACATGCGCGCCGACGACGCGATCGATTCGAACCAGGACGCCCTTCCGGATCAATTCCTGCTGCGCGAATCGGTGGTGGCGATCGACATCGCGTCCGGCGATGTCCGCTGGACGCAGCCCAATGGACGCGCCGTCGTCACCCTGGACAACGACATCCCCAAGTTCTGGTTGTGTCCCAGCCCGGCGATCTTTCAAAGCGCGGTCGGCCCGCTGGCGGCGGTGACGTCGACGCTGGGCAATCAGGCGCGCGTGCTGGACGTCGCCACCGGCGCCCAGCGCTGGACCGTCGCCATGAACGCACCGTCGCAGGTTTCACCGGCGCTGGCCAACGGGCGCCTGTTCGTGGCCAGTCGCAACGCGGTGTCGGGCCTGCTGTCGAACGCCAACCAGCCGCCCAGCGCGCCCGTGCTGGCCGGCGTGAACGGACGCACGATCAGCAACGTGGCCCCGGTGCTGCGCTGGAACCTGGCGATGGATCCAGAGCACGACGCAGTTTCGTATCAGCTGCGCATCGATCACGACGGCGAGGTTCTGGAGAGCTGGGATCAGGAGCTTTCGCTGTCGCCGGGCCAGACCCGAGGAAGGCCTGGGTGACTTCGGCGCCGATGTCACCTGGGTGGACATGCCCAGCAATGACTTTCACGTGGTGGCGCACGCGGCGTCCACCGACCGCGGCGATCCTGCCGACGACTTCAGCGCCGAGCCCATGCCGAACGGCGGCCGCATCAACCTGGGCGCCTACGGCGGCACCGCCGAAGCCGAGCTGTCACCCGACGACGTCCCCGCCCCGATCGCCACCACCGGCCCGAATGAAAGCGGCGGCTGCTCTCTCGCCGCCAGCGAATATCCCGCTTCCCCCAAGCTGGGCAGCCTGGCCCTGGTCTCGCTGTTTGGCTTGACCGTGCTGCGTCGCCGCCGCCCCCGCTGACCGCCGCCACCGTTGTCGCCGCGCACAGGGGCGGGAGTTGATTGTGATTCCGCTCTTTTCAGGGAAGAATAGAGGCTTGTTTTGCCCCCTATGACGTGAAGTGGTGAGGAAGGGAAGCGTCCAACGTACCCTGTCGGCTGTCGGGTCGTCCGCCGCGGAGACTCCGGCCTGGCAGACCGAGAAGGAACTGGTGCAACACTGCGTCGCCGGCGATCAAGCCGCCTGGCGAGCGCTGTACGATCGCCACTATGGCGATGTCGATCGCCTGGTGTCGGCGCTGGGCATCACCGATTCGGAAGGCGACGACCTCTGCCAGGAAATCTTCCTGCTGATCTATCGCAGCCTGCCCAGCTTCCGCGGCGAAGCCCAGCTGGGCAGCTGGATCTACCGACTGGCCACGCGCGAGGCGATCCGCTTCGCCAAGCGTCGCCGCCTGCGCAAGAAGTTGGCGGAGATTTTTGTTCGCGAACGCAAACCACGTTTGCCGCCGGACTGGGCCGAGACAGAAGCCGGCCGGCGGCACTACCTACAACAAGTCTTGTCGCGGCTGTCCCCCGAGCGGCGATTGGTCCTGGTGCTATCCGAAATCGAAGGCCTCCCGGTAGGCGAGATCGCCCGCATCGCTGACTGTGCAGAGAACACGGTCTGGACACGGTTGCATCGCGCCCGCCTGGACCTGGCCAAGATCGCGGAGGGGGGCGTCCCATGAAAGAACCGCGTTGGCTGCAAGACAGTGAAAAGGCCGCGCACCAAG
>DASXQB010000459.1:0-29252 GCA_036493295.1 Polyangia bacterium
CAGCAGGCTGGCCGGATCGTTGGGCGCCGTGATGATACCGCCGGCCGGCGGATCCGCATCAACCGTCGATGCAATGGCCTTCGCCGCGGCGGCCCGCTCGCGCAAAGCCTGCATGATCAACGCGCAGCGCTGGACCATCGAAACGTTCGACACCACGCCCACCACAGTGACCGCCAGGATGATCGGGAACTCGTGCAAGAGGTGCGACGCCGAATCGCCGAAGAAGACCTTCCACACCGACGTCGCGCCCGAGCCCACCAGCAGATAGACCGCGCGCTCGGCCCGGCGCATCGACCCGCGCGGCGCCTTGACGCCCGCCGCTTCCGCCTTGGCCGTCACATAGCTGAACATGAACGAGCCGAAGATGGCGACCAGCACCAACCCTTCGACCATCCAGTGCGTGCGGTAATAGATGGCCAGGCCGGCCAGGAGCATGAACTCGCCGTAGCGATCGACGACCGCGTCCAGCATCTCGCCGGCGTCTGAAGAGATGCCCAGCTTGCGCGCCAGGAGACCGTCGATGATGTCGCCGTAAGCGGCGGCGGTGGCCATCACCGCGGCCAGGCCGAACCACCCGAACGCGGCGGCGACCCCCGCGATCGTCGCCGGGATCAACGACAGCGCCGTCACCTGATTGGGCGTCATCCCCATCGCCGCCGTCCAGTCGACCACCGGCCCCATCAGCCAGTAGCCCATCTCCATCGCGGCTTTGTTTACAAAGACGCTGCCGCCGTCGGCGTCGGTGCGTGCGTGGCGGGCGCGCCCGCGCAAAAAGGTGCGGATCAGGTAGCTGACGGCGATGACGCCGACGACGGTGAAGATCCCGTATGCGAAGTAGACGTCTTTCATGCGGATGGGCTTCCCACCTGGCGGCGCTCCATGATGTCGCCGATGTCGTGACCTTCCAGCGACCGCGGACCGCCCAGCGGCAATTCGCGCGAGCCGTCGCGCGCCGAGGCGTACGCCGTGGTGATGAGCTGGACGCACAGGAACGATTCGCGCGCCTCCTGGCCAACGAAGTCGCGCCGGGCGATGGCGCCCTTGAAGTCGTCGAACAGCGAGTTGAACCAGGTGACGTGGCTGGAGTCCATCCAGTCGGACGGGATCTCCTCGCGCTCGAACGTCCACTTGGTGGCCGGACCGCGGCCCTCGGCCGGCACCTGGGTGGCCAGTTCAATGTTGTCGTCCTCGACGCGAACGGCGCCGTGTTCACCGTGCAGCGTGTACAGCACCTTGCGCACACCGGCGGTCCAGCTGAGGTGCGCCGAGGCGAACCCGGTCGGAAACTTCAGGCTGCAGGTGAAGTCGTCTTCGGTGTCGAACGATCCCATGGTGGCCATCCGCGCGCTGATCGCCGTCGGGTATCCGCGCAGCCATTCAAACGCCAGATAGAACGTATGGCTGCCGTGGTCCATGGCAATACCGCCGCCCGAGTAGCGTCGCTCGCGCCGCCAGTCGGGGCGCCAGTCGCCGATCCCTCTGGCGTGGGTGTTGCGGAAGGTCTGCAACGTCACCAGGTGCACCTTGCCGATGCGACCGCTGTCCAGGATGCGCCGGACGGCCTTGATCACCGGGGCGTGTTTATAGTTGTGGCAGGGAAAAATTACCCGGCCGGCGGTGGTGGCGTGTTTTAGCATCGACCGCGCTTCGTCGACGTTGGTGGCCAGCGGTTTTTCGCACAGCACGTGCAGGCCGGCGTCCATCGCCGCGTGCGCCACCGTCGCATGGTCGCAGGGCGGCGTGGCGACGTCGGCGAAGTCCAGGTCGCGCTCGGCCGCCAGCAACGAGGCGTGGTCGGGATAGACCCGCACGCCCGGCAACTGCTGCAAGGCCAGCGCGCGACGGGCCGGTGACACGTCGGCAACGGCGACGATCTGCACGTCGCCACCGTCGCCCGTCGCGGCCCGCTGCCGGTAACCGGCGGCGTGGCCTTTTTCCATGATGAACCCGTAACCGATGATGGCGCCGCGAAGGGTTTTCTTCATGTTCTGTTAGTCGACATGTGTTTCGCGCTACGCCGACGGACCGACGAGAAACGCGCGTTCAAGTAAATCTCTTGTCTCGCTTCAAACGTCAAGCCAACCCCCGACCCGCCGCTGTCACCGGACGCCGCTGAAGATAGCAATCGCAGGCGTTTCCGCAATCCTTTCGCAGCGATGATCGGCGTTGACTCGCCGAATCCGGGAGACTAGCTTGCGCACCATGATTGGCGAAGTGCTGAAGGCCAGCGACCCCGAAACCTACGAGCTTTGCCGCGGCGAAGAGCGGCGCCAGGAAGAGACCATTCGCCTGATCCCGTCGGAGAACTACGTCTCGAAGGCGGTGTTAGAGGCTTCGTCGTCCGTCTTCACCAACAAGTACAGCGAAGGCTACCCCGGCAAGCGCTACTACGAAGGCCAGCAGTGCGTCGACCCGCTGGAAGAGCTGGCCATCCGCCGCGCCAAGTCGTTGTTCGGAGCCGCGCACGCCAACGTCCAACCGTATTCGGGATCGCCGGCCAACCTGGCCGTGTACATGGCCTTCCTGAAACCGGGCGACAAGGTGATGGGCCTGGCCTTGCCGATGGGCGGCCACCTGACCCACGGCTGGAACGTGTCGATCACCGGGCGCTACTTCACGCCGGTGCAGTACGGCGTCCGCAAGGACACCGGGCGCATCGATTATGACGAGGTCCGCGATCTGGCGAAAAAAGAAAAGCCGGCGTTGATCTGGGCGGGCGGCACGGCGTATTCGCGGTTGTGGGATTTTCCGATCATGGCGTCGATCGCCAAGGACGTGGGCGCGCGCTTCGCCGCGGACATCGCCCACATCGCCGGGCTGATCGCGGGCGGCGCGCATCCGTCGCCGATCCCGCATGCCGACGTGGTCACCACCACCACGCACAAGACCCTGCGCGGCCCGCGCGGCGGGATGATCCTCGCGACGGCCGAGCATGCCAGCGCCATCGACCGCGCCGTTTTCCCCGGCCTGCAAGGCGGCCCGCACGTGCACAGCATCGCGGCGCTGGCGGTGGCCCTGCGCGAGGCCAGCCTGCCGTCGTTCCGCGACTACGCCCACCAGGTGGTGACCAACGCCAAGGTGATCGCCGAAGAGCTGGTGTCGCGCGGCTACCAGGTCGTTTCGGGCGGCACGGACAATCACCTGATCCTGGTCGATCTGACGAACAAGAACGTGTCGGGCAAGATCGCCGCCAAGGCTCTGGACAAAGCCGGCATCGAGCTGAACTACAACTCGGTCCCCTACGACACGCGCAAGCCGTTCGACCCGTCGGGCATCCGCCTGGGTTCGCCATCGGTCACCAGCCGCAACATGCGCGAGCCGGAAATGCGCCAGATCGCCGCCTGGATCGACCGCGTCATCACCAACCCAAGCGACGACAACGCCGAGAAGGTGCGCGGCGAGGTTCGCGAGTTGACCAAGAAATTTCCCGCGCCAGGCATCTCGGCGTAGCCGTCCCCGATCCAAGCGCTGGGAGGAGTCTGTCCATGTCGTTTTCTTATCGTCTTCGTCGCCGTCGTCGTGAGCGCCATGGCCTGCTGTTGGCCTCGCTGATCCCGATCGCCTTCGTGGTGTGCGCGCTGGGCGCCGGCCGCGCCCACGGCGAGATCATCGAGCTGGTCGACAAGACGAAGATGAACGCGAAGATCATCCACTATTACGACGGCGTCTACACCGTCGAGTCCAATGGCCAGACGGTCAAGCTGCCCAAGGAAAAAATCCGCAGCGTCTCGTTCCAGCTGCCGCCCGCGCGTCCGGAGTTCTCGACCCCCGAGAAGACCTTCGAGCGCTGGCACAAGGCGCTGCTCGAAGGCGCGGTGGACAAGGTCCTCGACTGCTACGCGCTGATGTACCAGGGCATGCTGGCCAACCAGATGGGCCTGGGCGGTCCGCAGCAGGCCGACGGCGTGAAGAAGATGCAGAAAGAGGTCGAGGGCACCAAGTTCGACGTCAAGGGCTCGTCGATCAAGGGCGAGACCGCGACCTTGAAGGTGCAGCGCAAAAAAGGCGACGACAGCGACACTGGCGAGATCGCGTTCGTGAGAGAGAACGGCGAGTGGAAGATGCTTCCCCCGCAATGAAGGCGCGGGTCCGCCGAACAATCTCACGGCAGGCAGGCAAGCAGGCGACGATCGCTCTGCTCTGCTGTGCGGCGGCCGTGGCGTGGGCGGCGCCGGCGCGCGCCACCGGGCTGGATCCGTTTCGGTCGTCGACGACCGGTGCGACCAACGCGGCCACGGGGACGAACAGCGCCGCGCCGCTGACGCCGTTCCACCTGGCCCAGAACAGTGGCTCTTCGACGAGCGCGCCAGCGTCTTCGCCAACCTCGTCGCCAACCCCGCCAAAGTCCCCCGCCCCGCAAGCCTGCACCAGCGACGATCAGTGCACCGGCGAAAACATCTGCGAGGACGGCATCTGCCAGGCCATCCCGACCCGCACGAACATTCTTTACCTCTATTACCGTGACGGCGCGTTCCGCGAATTTCTCGGGCTTTACTGGTCGAAGCGCGGGTCGTCCGGCTTTCGCGACGTGGTGCCGTTTTACTGGCACACCTGGACGCCGACCACCGAGGCACGCGTGGTGGCGCCGTTCTTCTGGCGCTTCAACGACTACGCCAAGCAACAGCGCACCACCGTCATCGTGCCCGGCTTGCCGATCTCGTGGACGTCAGAGCCGGGCGCCAGTTCGTGGGCGGTGTGGCCGCTGTTCTATAAATCGTCGAAGTACGGCTGGGCGGCGCCCGTCTTAGGAACCTGGGCGATCAAAGATCCAGCCGACCAAAGCGCGTTCGGCGCGGCGTTGTTTCTGTACTGGTGGAACCGCGCGCCGAAACAGAACGGCAGCGCCTTCGATCTGGCCTTCCCGCTGTTTGTCTCCAGCCGGGACAACGACAAGGCGTTCACCTACGCCGTTCCGCTGACCTTCTATTGGCGGCACCAGGACAACGCCAGCACGCTGTCGATCCCGTTTTTCTATCGCAACACGCACAAGGGCGGCGGTTCGTTCTTCACCTGGGTCGGCTACCGCACCCACGAAGGCACCGACACCACCGGCGCCTTGTTCTGGCTTTACTGGTACGGACGGAACGAGGCCAAGAAGACCTCTTACGACGTCGTTTTTCCGGTTTTCTGGAGCTTCGGCGCTCCGAAGCAGAGCTCGACGGTGGGCTTTCCGCTGCTGTGGTACTTCCGCGAGAACGACGCCGTCGACGCGGTCTTCTTCCCGCTGGTGTGGAGCTTCTCGAACGCCAAGGAGAGCACCACGCTGGTGATCCCCTTCGTTCACGCCCGCCGCGACACCTGGACCATGAATGCCGTCTTCCCGCTGTGGTGGCGAGGCGGCGATCCCAAGACGGGCGAGGCGTTCCACACCCTGCTGCCTTTCTTCTACTGGCAGTCGTCGGGCCACGGCCGCCGCGAGACGGTGGTGTCGCTGATCGGCGGCTACCACCGAGACGACGACGCGCGCTCGAGCACCTTCGCGATCCTGCCCGGCATCATCACCCACCGCGATCCCGAGCAAGACTTCCAGGTCGTCACGCCGCTCTACATTCGTCACCACAGCGCCGTCGCCGATTCGACCACCAAGCTCATCGGGCCGCTGTACCTGCGCGACGATCCGCAAGGCTCGACGTCGGTCCTGTTCCCGCTGTTCTGGCGCTTCAAAGAAGAACCCAGCGGCGCCAGCGCGACCTTGGGCTTTCCTTTCTTCTTTCATCGCGCCGGTCCGAACGACACCACGCTGGCCGCCGGGGTTTTTCCACTGTGGTTTTACGGCCGGTCGTTTCATGACCGCGCCGGCCACAACGAAGGCTGGAGCGGCGGGCTGTTTCCGCTGGCCTTCTTCGGCCGCCACGGCGACGACAGCCACGCGGTGGTGTTCCCGCTGCTGTGGCACTTTGGCCATGACCGAGCGGACACCACCGTCGTGCTGCCGCTGTTCTACACCCACGGCGATCGCCACGGACGGCAGTCGGCGATCATCCCGCTGCTGACCTTCTTTGGCCACGACCAGGGCGATTCCTTCGCCGTGCAATTTCCCCTTTTCTGGCACTTCGCCAGCGAACGCCAGGGCTGGTCCACCACCGTCACGCCGGTGGGCTTCTTCCACAATACGCGCGACGGCTGGAGCGCAGGCGTCGGCCCGCTGCTGCCGCTGCTTTATGTGGCGGGCGGCGGCCCTCGTTCGCACTTCGTGCTGGTGCCAATCATCTGGCATTTCTCCGACGAGCGGGCCGACAGCAACACCACTGTGCTGGGACCGTTCATGCACCGCCGCCACGGCGGCGAATACACCGACGCCCTCTTCCCGCTGATCTACTACCGGCGCGGCGCCCGCCCGGGCGGCACCGACGAGACCAGCTTCACGTTGTTCCCGCTGGTTCACTATCGCCGCGACGCCGGCACGCAGCTTTTCATCTCGCCGCTGGGCGGCTCGGTGAAGACCGCTGACCGCAAGGCCGGCTTCGTCGGGCCGTTCTTCTGGTTCGCCAACCGGCAGATGGAAGCCAAGGCGCTGTTCCCGCTGTACGCCGACGTCACGCGCCTGGACACCCACGAACGCACGCGGCAGTTCCTGTTGTGGTTTCAGATCGACGGCCCAGGCCGCAGCAGCCAGCTTTTGTTTCCCCTTTACGGCCACTACGAAGACAAGCAAGAGACCGACACCTACGTCTTCCCGTCGCTGTTCCGCCAGCGCCGCGCCGACGGTTACCACGTCGACGCCTTCGTGCCGTTTTTCTGGCACTCGGGCGGCAAAGGCTTTGGCACCACTGTGGTGGCCACCTGGTACCAGCGCACGGCGCCCGGCCTCTACGACACCGGCCTGGCCCCGCTGTGGTTCTACGCCAAGAACGACAAGCGCAGCTTGACGGTGATCCCGCCGCTGTTGCTTTACCGCCGGCGCGGCTTCGACGACGACAGCAGCTTGCTGTGGGCCGGCCCGGTCTTTCACTCGCGTGAAAAAGACATCCGTCATCGTACGGTGGTCTTCCCGCTGTGGTGGTCCGGGCACGAGAGGGAACGCAGCTACTCCGTCCTGCTGCCGCTCTACTGGCACTTCACCAACACCAAGGACGACAGCGACTGGACCCTGATCGTCCCGTTCTTTCATTCCACCCAAGGGAAAGAAACCACCTACGGCCTCCTGCCCGTCGCCTGGTACACCAACTCGTCGGACAGCAAGAGCGGCAGCCTGGGCTTCATGCCGCTCTTCTATCGCTCGTACGGGCCGGGACAGTCACGGCTGTTGACGCTGCTGGGCGGGTACAGCACCACGCCGACGTCGAACTTGTGGTACGTCGGCCCGGTCGCGTCGCGCAATTCAGTCGAGTCGCGCTTTGCCATGGTGGCGCCGTTGTGGTTCCGCCACGAAAACAAGGTCACCGAGACGGTGACGCAGGTGATCCCGCCGCTGCTGTCGGTGTCCCGAACCAATCCAGAAGGCGGCCTCACCACGTTCCTGGCCTTGTTCTGGCGTTACCGGGACATCGCCTCCTCGACGACCATCGGCTTTCCGCTGTACTACGACTTTCACGAGAAGCACCAGAGCCGGTTCTCGATCTTCATACCCATCTTGGCCCGCTATGAACGCGACAGCGACCAGAACGTGTACTGGATCGCGCCACTGTTCTATCGCCACACCACGCCCACCGACGGCACCACGGTGGCCTTCCCGCTGTGGTGGGATTTCAAGCGCGGCAACAACAGCACCACGCTGCTGTTTCCGTTTTACGCGCACTGGAAACGCCCCGGCTATCAATCGACCTACGTCTTCCCGACGTACTACTACAGCGAAGGCTTGCAGCCCGACGGCCACACGCCTGACGGGACCTGGCAGCGCGCGCTGGTTCCGTTCTATCGCTCGGCGGTCTACCGGCCCGGCGATTACATGTGGGAAGTGCTGGGCGGCCTGTTCGGGCACGAGCGCATCGGCCGCAAGAATTTCCTCAAAGTGGTCTTCCTGCGCTTCGAGACCGAGGCACCCAGCGCCGCGCAGACTTCGTGGTACGGCCAGCCACGACGGACCTCGCGCCGGACACCCGCCCGCGGCCTGGCCACCAGTTCCTGGTAGCGACGACAACGTGGCGCGCAGGCGCGCCGCTCAGTTCATGGGGCGGGTTTCGTTGTGCGGGAACGACGCCCACGGCGTGCACTTGGTCGCCGCGCTGACCGCCACCGGTTGCACGGAGATCTGCGTGCCGGTGCAATCAGGCATCGCCGTGGTGCGCACGAACGTGCCGCCGACACCGGTCGGCAACAGCGGGTCGGTCTTTGATCCGTCCAGCGAGAAGCGAAGGTTGTCGATCACCGTCACCGTGAACGACCCGTTCGCCACCGGCGGGTACACCTTGCCGATGGCCACGGTGTCGCCGGTCGACAATCCGTGCACCGCCGAGGTGGTCACCACGATGGGTTGACCGTTGGTCACCTGGCTGATCGTCCCTTGCGGGCACTCGTTGCCTTTGCCGTCGTGGTCGATGCAGACGCGCAGCACGCGCGAGACCTGGGTGTTGCCCAGGTTGTCGGCCGCGCGAACCGCCAGACAGGCCCAGCCGTCTTGAATGTTGTTGGCGAAGGCGTCGAACTGATTGCCCACGCAATAAGGCGTCAAGGACATCACCGGAGCGATCGACCAGACGGCCGCCTCACGCGTGAAAGCATATGGCAGCGCCGCGGACAGATCGGTGGTCAAACACAGCGGATCGGGCGGCTCGGTCGCCGTGCCGGGCTGACAGCCGATGTCCAGCGCCGACAGATCGGGTGTCATGTCGCCGCCGCCGCTGGGCGTAACCGGCACCAGGTTCACCAGCAATGCGTCCTTCGACGACATGGGCGTGCTGGTCGGAACCAGCAGCGGGTTGATCTTGTCGCAGATGCCATCGCCGTCGCTGTCCACCACCAGCGGCTGCGAGGTGTCGTCGAGGATCAATAGCTCGACCTGCGCGGGGTTGATCAACGACACCGGGACGATGTCGATCGATCCGGCCAGCGGCGTGTTGCCGTGGTCTTCCACGCGGGCCCGAATGTCGAAAAGCTGGTTCACCTTGTCGCCGTCGCTGACCGCGTCCGAACCCAGCGGATCAAACCGCCAGCTGCAGCGCCAGATGCTGCTGTCCTTGACCAGAATGCGAAAGTCGGGCGGCGGATCCAGATCGGCCAGCGGCGGCGTGTTGTCCAGCGCGACGCCATAACCGATCGACGACTGGTTGCCCAGCAGATCGGAAGCGCGGAACGACAGCGTCGGGTAAACGTCGTGCACGTCCAAAAGGCGGGTATCGAACTGGTGCGTGTAGCGGCCGGGGTTCGCCGGGTCGGCATCCAGCGGCACCTCGAAGCGTTCGCTGCCGTGGGCCACCACCGCCACCACCGACGAATCCAGCACCTTGGCCGGGTCGGTGATCTTCGCCGAGATGCTGGTGACGCCGCCGATGATGGCGCCCGCGCCGGGGATGGCTTGCTCGATGGTCGGGCCTTCGTTGTCGATGACGAACTTGACCGTGGAGCTGGTCTTGGTGCCGTTGACGTTGGTCGCCGACACCTTGAACAGCTGCTCGCCGTCGAGCGGCGGCATGTACGCGTTGAAATCGATCAGCGTGGTGTACGTGTCGGCTGGGTTGCCGGTGGGGCCGCTGACAGTCAGCGTCTCGGTGCCCACCGACATCAACACATTCGAAATCGGGCCGAACAGGGCATCGTCGATCTGCACGGTGGCGGCGATCGAACCCTTGTAAGGCGCCTCTTCGATGGGTTTGGTGATGACGATGCGCGGACCAGCGTCGGCGCGAAAAGCGCGCGTGGCCGTCCCGGTGGCGCCCGAGTTGGTGGTGACGGTGATGTGCAGCTCGTAGGTTCCGCTTTGCAACATCGACAAGTCCAGCGGCGTCTCGGCGTAGAGATAGTCGACCTCGTTGTTGGTCTCGGCACCGGGACGGCTGGTCAGCGTCAGCTTGGTGGTGGATTGCATCTTGGCGCCGGCGCCCGTCGACCAAACCGCGCAGTCGACGCCGCTGACGTCGTCCGCGGTGGACGCGCTGCCCGGCACCACCGCCACGTTCACCATCGGCACCAGCGGCTTCTGGGTGGGAACGATGTCGTTGTCTTTCGGCACGTCGACGAACACCGTCACCAGGGACGGCGTGGCGTCGACCGCGTCGGCATCGCCGTCGCTGCTGCCGTCGCCGGTTTCGCCGTCGAGGGCAGAGCCGCCGTCGCCTACATCGGCTGCGTCGCCCAGGTCGGCGGCATCAGAGTCGGCGGCACCGCCGTCGGAGATCGCGTCGCTGACGGTGGGTTCGCCGGGCACGCTGTCAAAGATGATGCGATCGGGGATGCTGCTGTCCGACGGCACGAAGGGGATGCCCTCGACCGGATTGCCGCCGCAGCCAAAAGGCGCGGCCGCCGCCAGCAAACAAGCGGCGACTTTCCAGACAGACGGCGACAATCGGGGCATCCCGAGAATTCATCGTCAAAACGGGAAGTTGACTTTAGAACGTCAGGGATTCGCGCTGGTCGGCCGTGGCCCATTGGCCAGCAGGCTTTTTCCCGACGGAAAATCCAGTACCCAGAACTGGCTGCCGTTTGGCCCCGATTCCTTGCGGGGCACAACGTCGACCGGTTCCTTGAGGGCGATCAGCACCGCCACATCTTTCTTCTGTTGTCGCAACGAAACCGATTTGACCGGGGTTTGAAAGAACCGCGTGTCCATCGGCCGCCCGCCATTGCGCACACGCAACCGACAGTCGTGGACGGTCACCGTCAATCCCTCTTTGCCGGCGGTGACACTGACCTCGACGTCATTGGTGGCCTGCAAATAAACCCGCGACCCATCCCCGTGCATTTGAAACCCTGTCCACACCACCCGCGCCGGCCCCGCTTTCGGCCAGGCCATCGGCGTACCCACCAGCGGTCGATCGACAGGTGCCCGATCCGGCGAAGTAGCGGCAGGGGCCGGACGACTCACCACCGCAATGGGCGCCTCTGCCCGCGCCACCCCGGCGACACTGCAAATCACCGCCGCCACAGTGAAACGAATTTGAACGCCAACACTGCCCACAGTCGCATCGTAAGCGCCGGGGCGGGTTTCCGTCAACCAGCCCCGCGCCGGAGCGTGCTTAATTACAGATCCATACACGCACCTGGCTCGGCAGATCTTTCACCAAGGACCTCAGGACGCTCCCCCGCAGCAGGTGCCAGACGGCGTTTCGCTGCGAGGTTCCGACCATCACGGCCTCGACGGCCAGTTTGCGGGCGGCGCCGGCCACCGACGATCCGGTGTCGTGGGCCATGCGCCAGATGGGAACGGCCGTGACGCCGGCTTGCTTGAAGTAATCGACGGCGGCGGTCAGCACCGTGCGCGCTTCCTTCGACGGCCCGCTCTTTGGTGGATAGAACAGGCCCGGGATCTCGTCGACGTAAATGATGTAGACGGCGCTGTCCCCTGCCCCGCGCGATCGCGCCAGCGCCTCCTGGAACAAGCGCAGATTCGGCGAGCGCACCGCCACCAGCGTGGTCGACGGGTACATGGTCTTCATATCCAGCGCTTCCTCGACCGTCACCACTTCGACGGCGCTGGCCAGGTCCGATGCGGCCTTCTCGGCGGCCTCGGCGTCGGCGATGCCGCCGCGTTGACGTCCCAGCCACCCTCGGCGAACGGAATACGCCACCGCGAAACCAAGCAGCGTCACCGTGCCGCCGAACAAGGTGGCCTTGGTCTTCGAAACCAGGTTCACCGCCCACGCGATCACCACCAGCAACGACGTGAACATGCCCACCCACAACCCGATGCCGCGCTTGTTCTCCTGCAAGCGCATGCGATCGATTCCCACCGACGTCAGGGTGAACGCGCCCAGCAAGCCGAACGAGTACATGTCGCCAAGCAACGCCATCTGCCCGCGCGT
This sequence comes from Polyangia bacterium, assembly GCA_036493295.1. Classification (GTDB taxonomy): domain Bacteria; phylum Myxococcota_A; class Polyangia; order Fen-1088; family Fen-1088; genus DATKEU01. The sequence continues at coordinate 11,898 of DASXQB010000459.1, forward strand.
CGCCACCACCACCACCACCGGCACCAGCACCGAGATGACGATCGCCCGGTGCGGCGTTCCGAAGCGCTGGTTTCGTTCCGCCAGCCAGCGCGGCATGTACCCAAGCCGCACCAGGGCCAGGAACACGTGGTAGCAGCCGATCATCGCGGTGTTGGCGGCACCGACCAACAGCGTCGACGACGTGGCGACGATGGCGATCTGGATCGGGCGGTTGCCAAAGCGCGCGCCCAGCTCGTACACGAACTGATCGGGGTTCGCGGCGGCGGCGTCGAGCAACGCGGTCTCGAACGCGGTCATCAGCGGCGAGGTCAGGAATACGCAGGCGATCACCAGCAGCATGGCGCGATAGGCGGTGCGCTCGCGCGGCTCGGCCAGCGCCGGGGCGATCTGACTGATGGACTCCAGCCCCGAAAACGCCAGCCACGAGCTGCCGAAGCCGACCAGGATGGTCCACGGCGCCAGGCCGCGCACGGCGCTGAACTGCTCCATCACCAGGTGCCAGCGCGCGCCGTCCATCTGGATCATCACCGCCCCCAGCACCACGAAGTTCATGATCAGCGACGCCACCGACAGCGCCGCCGTGACCAGCGCCGACTCGCGAATGCCGATGTAATTCAGCCCACCCAGCGTCAACAGCGCCGCGCAGGCCGCCGGGGTGATCCACGGCGTCAGGTGGGGCAACTCGGCGGCCAGATACTGGAACCCGCTGACCGACGACAGCGCGCCGGTCAGGAAGTAGTCGACGCAGATCAGGATCCCGCCGATGCAACCAACCATCGGACCGAAAGCGTCCGACGCCACCGACACCACGCCGCCACCGTCGGGATAGCGGGAGGCCACGTTGACGTACTTCAGCGACAGAAAAATAAAGGCGATCCCGGTGGCCAGCACGAAGGCCGCCGCCGGCGACGGGCTCTTGCCGCCGAGCTCGCGAAACAGCAAGCCCGGCACGTAGTAGATCGACGTCCCGATGTCGGCGAAAACCACCGCCCAGGCCAGCAGCGGGCCCAGGTGTCCCGACGAGCGAGCGTTGCGCTGGTGAAGCTGCGCCGGCATCGCCAGCACCGACAGGCGGCGCTGCGTGCTGGGTCGCGGGCCGCCGCCCGCCGGCCCGGTGCCGTCATTCACAGATCACCACGTGGATCGGCTCTGGCAGTTCGCTGATCAGCTGCTTGAGCACGTCACCGCGCAAGAACTGCCAGACGCTGGATCGCTGGGTGGTGCCGACCATCAGGCACTTCACCTCCAAGGTCTCGGCGGCTTCGGCGATGGACGCGCCAGCGTTGTGGGCCAGGCGCCATAGCGGGATCGCCTCCAGGCCTTCCTTGGTGATGTCGTAGACAGCGGCGTTCAGCACGTCCAGCGCTTCGTCGGAAGGTCCGGTGAGGGGCGGAAAAAACAAACCTGGGATCTCGTCGACGAAGATGACGTAGACGGCGGCGTCGCCCACGCCGCGGGCGCGGCGGGCGGCCTCCTTGCACAGGTGACGGTTCGGTCCGCGCATCGCTACCAGCGTCGACGACGAATACGTCTGCTTCAACGACATCGCCTCTTCCAGGGTGACCACTTCGCCGCAAGCTGGCCGGTCGGCGGCCGCTCGCTCCGCGGCAGCGGCGCGAATGAAACCGAAGCGACCGGACCGGATCCATCCGCGCTGGGTCACGAAGGCGACCAGCAACTGCAAGCCGGTCACGCCGGCGCCGTACAAAGTGGCCGCCGGCTTGGTGAACCAGCTGGTGGTCCATGGCACCAGCAGCGCCAGGCTGGCGATGACACCGACGACGAACGCCGGCCCGCGCCGCTGCTCGCGCCACCGCAGCACGGCCAGGCTGATCGACGTGATGGCGTACGATCCCAGCAAACCAAAGGCGAACACTTTGCCTAGCTGCAACAGATTGCCGTGCGTCGACAGCACCAGCACCAGCGAGGCCAGCGTGATGACGATGATCGCCCCGCGTGGCGTCCCGTATCGCTTGTTGCGCTGGGCGATCACCGCCGGCAGATACCCATGTTCGCTGACGGTCTTGAAGACGTTGTAACAGCCGATGAAGGCGACGTTCGCCGCCACCAGCAGAAGACCCGCGCCGGAGAACGCCACCGCCGTCAGCAACCCCATGCCGCCGAACTTCAACGCCACCGGCGCCAGCAATGCCGCCTGCGGGGCGATCTCCCCGACCTGCGCGGCGTGAATGGCCAACGTGGTCAGCAGCGGCACCGTCAGCAGCAGCGTGACGATCACCAGCGTGGCGGTGATGCGAATGACCCGCTGGCGCGGCTCGCGCACCGCCGGTGCCAGCTGGCCCAGTGATTCCAGCCCCGAGTACGCCAGCCAGGCGGCGGCGAAGCCGGACATCATCTCGGCGCCGCCGACGTGACGGAAGCGCCCGGCGGTGGCGACCATCTGCGCCCACTCGGCCGGGCCCAGCTGCACCAGCACCGCCGTCACCAGCGTGGCCTGCACGGCCAGCGCGATCAGGGCCAGCACCAGGGCCAGCCGCGCCAGCTCGCGGATGCCGACCCAGTGCAGGAAGCCCAGGAACAGGATCGCCACCGCCGAGAGGATCTCGATCTCGTGCGGCCAGGGCCGCAGCGCCGCGATGTAGTGAAGCGCGCTGACCACCGAGATGCTGATGGTCAGCAAGTAGGCCGAGATCATCAGCGCGCCCGACACCACCCCGGCGCGCGGGCCGAACGCCTCGACCGCCGCCGCCACGCCGCCGCCACCTTGCGGATAGCGGTGAGCGATCTCCAGATGCTCAAGCGCCACGAACACGAAGGCGATGGTGGCGATCAGAACATAGACCGGCGCCAGCGGGCCGACCTGGGCGTACAGAATTCCTGGGACGTAGAAGACCGACGAGCCCAGATCAGCGAAGACCACCGCCCAGGCCAGCAGCGGCCCCAGATGACCGACCCCGCGACCCGCGGCAGCCGACGGTCCGCCCAGATCTATCTGCGGGACAGGCCGCGCCCTCCGACTGTCCACCTCCGCGGTCATGAGCCACCGTCACCGTGTCACCTTTCTCCTCGCCAATCAAATTCGGCGCGGCGCCGCAATGCCACGCCGTCTCGACGGTGATCGGCGCGTTTTACCCTTGAAACATCGTCGATCCGCCCCGATGCTCCCTGCCCGATGGCAACGACGATCGAGCCTGGGCGGCGGGTTTCTTCCGCCGCCGAAATGCAAGCGCTGGGGCAACGGCTGGGCGCCGGCTTGCGCGTGGGCGATGGCGTGGCGCTGGTGGGTCCGCTGGGCGCGGGCAAGACGACCTTCGTGCAAGGCTTGGCGCGCGGCATGGGTGTGGCCGCCGATCGCCACGTTGCCAGCCCGACCTTCGCGCTGGTCAACGAACACCCGGGCCACACGCCGCTCGTGCACGCAGATTTTTATCGGGTGAATGACGCCCGAGAGATCGCCGAACTGGGCCTGGACGAGGCGTACGATCGCGCCGCGGTGGTGGTCGAATGGGCCGAACGATTTCCTGAGGCGGCGATCGCTGATCGACTGATCATCACGCTGGCCATCGAACCGGACGGCGCGCGCCGACTGACGGCGGAAGGAACCGGGGCGCGCGGTGTGGTGCTTGCTGGCGTGCTGATGGCCGGCGGCGACGACGTTGCCGGCTCTTAAAGTCGAATCTTCTCGAAGTGAACCAGATCCGCAAACGCGCCGAAGCGCTCCCGGATCTGACTGACGTCCAGCCGCCGAAAGCGATCGAGGCTGAAATCCTCGACGGAAAATGACGCCAGCACCGAACCCAGGATCATCGCCGTGCGGATGGTGGCGGGGCTGGTGTCGTTCTCGTGGGCCAGCCAGCCCATGAAGCCGCCGGCGAACGAATCGCCCGCGCCGGTCGGATCGACCACCTCTTCGATGGGGAAAGCCGGCGCGGCGAACACGCCGCCTTCGTGAAAGAGCAGCGCGCCGGCGTCGCCGCGCTTGATGACCACGGCGCGCGGGCCCAGCTTGCGGATCACCCGCGCCGCCGCCGGCAGGTTGGCCTCGCCGGAGAGCTGGCGCGCCTCCTCGTCGTTCAGAAGCAGCATGTCCACGCGCTCCAGCAGGCGCAGCAGCTCGGCGCGCTTGCCGCCGATCCAGAAGTTCATGGTGTCGCAAGCGACGAACTTTGGCTTCGACGTCTGCTCAAGGACGTTCAGCTGCAGCACCGGATCGATGTTGGCCAGAAAAACATAGTCCGACTTGATCCACGACGGCGGCAGCTTGGGTTTGAAGTCCTGAAAGACGTTCAGCTGCGTGTCCAACGTGGTGCGCGTCGAAAAATCCGGCGCGTACACGCCCGACCAGCGGAAGGTGCGGCCGGCGACGCGCTCCAGACCCGCCAGATCCACCTTGTGGCTCTCCAGCAGCGCGGTGTGCGCGGCGGGGAAATCCGTCCCCACCACCGCCGTCAGCCGCACCGACGACAGGAACGACGCCGCCACCGAGAAATACGACGCCGCGCCACCCAGCACGTCGGCCCGTTTTCCCACCCGCGTCTCCACGGTGTCCAGGCCCACCGATCCGACGACCAGCAACGACGACGATGATGACGCTTGCCCCGATCCACTGTTGTCGCTCACAGATACCTCCCGTAAAGAGCGCGCAACCGCTCCCGCGCCGACGCGGGAATGGCCTCACGCGATGTCATGATGGCGTTCTGAGCGGCACGCCCGCAGGCGCACGCCCGCGGATGCGCCGCCAGCTTGGGGAGCACGCCGCGCACGATGTCCTTGGCACGTTGGACGTTGGCTCGTAACACCTCGACCACGGCCGACGCGGTGACGGCTTCTTCCTCGGCGTGCCAGCAGTCGAAATCGGTGACCAGCGCCAGGCTGGCAAAGCACAGCTCGGCCTCGCGGCACAGCTTGGCCTCGGTGGCGGCGGTCATGCCGATGGTGTCGGCGGACCAAGAGCGGTGCAGATCGGATTCGGCGCGCGTGGAGAATTGCGGGCCCTCCATGCACACGTACGTGCCGCCGCGGTGCAGGCGGCGGCCGCGTCCCGCGGTGGCCACGCGCCGGCGGTCGTCGGCGGCAGCGCTCGGAAAACCAAGACTGACGGCGGTCTCGGCCACCAGGCCGACCAGATCAGCGCAGACCGGATCGGCGAAGCTGACGTGGCCGACCACGCCGTCGCCGAAGAACGTCGACGGGCGGCGAAACGTCTTGTCGATGAACTGATCGACCAGGACCAGATCCCCCGGCTCCATCCCCTCGCGCAGCGAGCCCACCGCCGACACCGACAGCACACGCTGCACGCCCAGCTGGCGAAACGCGTGAACGTTGGCCCGATAGTTGATCTCCGACGGCAGCAGGCGATGGCCGCGGCCGTGACGGGGCAAGAACACCAGCCGGGCGCCGCCCACCGTTCCGGTCACCAGCGGACCGGACGGCTCGCCGAACGGCGTGGTCAGCGTCAGCTCGCGCACGTCGGCCAGGCCGTCCAGGTCGTAAAGGCCACTGCCGCCCAGAACGCCCAAGACGCTTTCGGCGCCGTCCTCCCGGTCGGTTTCTGTGCTGGCAGACATCGCGGCGTTTTTCCTATCACGATCGCGGGCGCGCGGGCGAACCGTCGTGCTTGATGCGCTACCATCGACCGGGCGTGGCCGAATCGCAGGACATCATCGACTACCTGGTGGCGCACGGGGCCTACGTCGAGGCGGCCCGCCAGTGCGTCGAAGGCGGTGACCTGCCGCGGGCCATTAGCCTACTGGAACGGGTGTGGCAATTTCGGGAGGCCATCCCGCTGGCTCTGACGCTGGGCGATCGCCCGCTGGCGGTGCGGCTGGCGCTGGATGCCAGCCTGCCCGAACAAGCGGTGGAGCTGGCCGCCCAGATCGCCGACGACGCGCCGATCGAACTGGGCGCTGCAGCCGACGCCTTCGCCAGCCGCGGGCGTCATTTCGAAGCGGCGCGGACGGCGGAACGGGCCGCGGATCTTGTGCGCGCCGCCGCCCACTATCGCCGCGCCGGCGCCAACCTGGATGCGGCGCGGGTGCTGGAATTGTCCGGTGATCATCATCAGGCGGGCGTGATTTACGAAGGATTGGTTCAACAAGGGACCGACGATGAAGCGGCGGCGGCTCGCCTGGCGCTCGGTCGCCTGCTGGGTCGCCTCGGCCACCATCACGACGCCGCCCGCTTGCTCCAGGTCGCCGCGCGCCACGCCCAGCATCGCCACGCCGCCAGCCGCGCGTTGTGCGGCGAGCTTCTGGCCCTGGGCTTTCGCGAGGCCGCCACCGAAGTGCTGTCGCGCTTGCGCCGGGACGCGCCGGAGCTGCCGCCTTCGCCCGAGGCCTTCGCCGAGATCGAACGCGCCGCCACGCTGTCCGATGGGCCCGGCGCGCGCGGCGTCGACGTGGGCCTCTTGCGCCGGCGTTTTCGCATCGCCCGCCTGCTGGGCGGCGGCGCCACCGCCCGCGTCTACGAGGCGATGGACACCCTGCTCGGCCGGCCGGTGGCGGTGAAACTGCTGGCCGTCGGCGCCGGCGGCACCGGCGCCGAGCGACACGCCTACCTGCGTTTTGCCCGCGAGGCAGAGGCGGCCGGTCGCCTGCGCCACCCGCACATCGTCACCCTGCACGACTTCGACGAGGCCCAGGGTCTGTTCGTCCTGGAGCTGATGGTGGGCGGGACGCTGACCGATCGCTTGCTGGCGACTGGCCCGCTGCCACCGGTGGCGGCGCGCCGGCTGGCCCTGGACATCCTGTCCGCATTAGCGGCGGCGCACGAGCGCGGGATCATTCACCGCGATGTCAAACCGGCAAACATTTTTTTTGACGCCGCCGGCAACGCCAAGCTCAGCGATTTCGGCGCCGCCCACCTGAACGATTTCGGGCAGACGCAGACCGGGGGCCTCATCGGCACGCTGGCCACCATGTCGCCCGAGCAGATCAGCGGTCAGTCGATCGGCTTTGGCGCCGATCTCTATTCGTTGGGGGTGACGCTGTTCGAAGCGTTGACTGGACGGCCGCCGTTCTTGGGGCCGGACATCGTCGCCCAGCACCTGTCGGAGACGCCGCCCGACGCCTCGACGATTCGTCCCGGCCTGGCCCCGCTGCATGACCAGGTGCTGGCACGCGCGCTGGCCAAGGCGCCCGCGCTGCGCTTCTTGTCGGCCGAGGCCATGGCCGAGGCCATCCGACGCTGGCCCACCGACGCGCCGGCGCCTTCGGTGTCGCTGCCCGCGCCGGCCGCCGCCGTCCAGACCGTCATCGCCACCAGCGACAGAGCCACGGCCGCCGAGGACGAGGGCCAGGTCTTGATGCGCACCGAGCAAGGAGCGCTGTTCCTGGCCCGCGACGCCCGGGTGGGCCGCGCCGTCCTGCACGACGCCCGCACGCAGCCCATCGACGAGGACGAACTGGGCCGCCTGCGCCTGCTGGCGGCGGCGGGCGCGCCGCACGTGCAGCGCATCCTGGAGATCGCCGCCGATCGGCGACGCATCGTCTACGAGGCCATCGCCGGCCCGGCCGTGCCGCTGGACGAATTGACCGACGGCGAACGCGCGCTGCTGGCCCCGCTGCTGACTGGCCTGCGCGCCACCGGCGCGGTCACCGGCGCCGTCGGGGTGGTGCGCACCGACGGAGGCCCGGTGATCCTGGTGGCGCCGCCGCTGCCGCCCGGGGCCACCTGGCCGGCGTGAACGCGCGCCGGCCGGCGTTGGTTACTTCTTTTCGTGCGACGACTTTTCGCCGGTGGTCTTGCGATCGCCGGTCGCGGCCTTGTCACCCGGCAGCGCCGCGCTGAACTTGTGCGGACCGCCGGCCGCGCTGAGCGCGTGCGCGCCGATCCCGCCCATCGCCTTCAACATCGGCGGCGGCGGGCCAGGCAGGTTGCCCTTCTCGTCGGCGAACACCAGCTCGCCAAATTTATCCAGGGCGTGAAAATCGCCGACCATCGGCGGCGACCAACCCGATGCCTGCTGCGCCTTGCCCTTGGGCACGTCCATGCGGAACATGTTGATGCGCCAGACGTCGCCCGGACTGGGCGGCAGCTTCGGGCCTTCGGTGGCCAGGCCCTTGACGTCGTCGAGGGGGATCGCCATCTCGACCGTCCAGCCTTTGTCTTGATCATCGCGCTTGTTCAAGGTGCCGTTGACGTGAACCTTGACGTTCATCTTCGAGTTCCACGAGTACGGCTTCTTCTTCGGGTCGATGCTGTCCTCGTACTTGCGGTAGGTCGGCAGGTAGGTATCGAAGACGTTGCCGTTCGGGGCCACCTGCAGCTCGATGTACGTCTTGCCGTTGCCGTCGGCGTCGATCATCAGCTCGTCGGCTTCTTCCGACCACAGCTTGTCGTCACGCTTGGTCAGGTTGGCCCAGACGTCGGTGTCGCTGTTGTCGAAGGCGACGTAGAGGTTCTTGCTGTCCCAGAGCAGCTTGGCCTCGGTCTTCTGATCGGCCGGCGCGCCGTTCATGGTGTTGACGAACGGGCCCGTCGAAGGCGCGTCGGCCCAGGCGGCGTCGTCCAGCTTGCCGTCGACCTTGATCGGCTTTGCGATCATGCGAGCGATGTAGCGCTTGCGCGGCGCCTCCGCCTTCGGCGCGACCTTCACCGGCACGGTGGCGGCCAGGATGCGGTTGTCGCCGTCGTTGGGTCCGGACTTAAGCGGCATACGCGTCGCCCCTCGCCACAGGCCCACGTAGACGTTCATGGTCGGCAGGCTCCAGCTGGGGGCCACGTGGACGGTGTGCTCATCGCGGATGATCTCGCCGGCCTTCCAGCGGTTGATCGGGTATTTGCCCTTCACCACCGGGTGGTCAGCGTTGACGAAGTTCTGGTGGTTCGGGCCTTCCAGGTGCGTGAACGTCTTCCAGCCGTCGCCGGGCGACGCCACCAGCTTCCAGTAGTGAATCAGCTTGAAGTCCTTGCCCGGCTCCATCACCGCCGGATCGGTGTCCATGCCCAGGTAGACGACCTTGCCGTCGAGATCGGCGTTCACCGGGTACTTCGGCGTGGGCGCGGTGGTAAGGATGTTCTGCTTGGCCACCTTCATGTCCTCTTCGGTGGGCTTGTCGTCGTCCTGCTCCACGCAGGCCGCCGACAGCAGCGACACCGCACAGGCAGCCAGACCAAGGCGACGCAAAGACAGCGAAAAACGTGCGAACGGCGAAGCAGAGGACCCGAAAGGCGAGGGCGACGAGATCGACCGGTTCATGCGCATCCGGCGTTTCTAGCGGAGCCCTTCTGGTTTTGCAATTCCCGACCGCCGGCGGGTTCTGATAAGCTTGGGTGGCGTGCGTTCTTTGTTGGTCATTCCGGCGCTCTTCGGGACGGAGATTCACGACGAAGAGCTGGGCGCCATCTGGGGAACGTTCGGGTGCCTGTACCGCGGTCCCCGCATCGGCACCCTGGCCGGCCTGCGCGGCCGCCCCGGGAAGGTGATGAGCCAGATCCCCATCCTCGGCGGCATTCGTTATGACGTGTTCGGGACCCTGCTGCGCGTGCTGGAGAGCATCGGGTACAAGCCTGGTTTGACCATGCACCTGCACGCCTATGACTGGCGGTTGTCGGCGATGACGCTGGGGCAATCGCTGGCGACGGAGATTCGCCGCCTGGCCGCCGCCAGTGGCGACGAGATCGATCTGCTGGGCCTGTCGAACGGCGGCCTGTTGATGCGGGCGGCGTACGCCGTCGACGGCGATCTGCCGGTGCGGCGGGTGGTGACCTCGGGCGCGCCGCTTTCAGGATCGCTCGAGACCCTGGCTTGTCTCCACGCCGGCTTTCAGTTCGCGCCGTTCGGGCGCACGGTGTCGCCGCAAGAATTCATTTCATGCCCGGGCGCCGTGGATTCCATCCCCGCGCCTGACGTGCCCAGCTTTTTTCATCACGGCCAACGCAGCGAAAACGCCGCCCAGCATGCGTTCGATCTGTACGACGTGGCGACCTGGAAGGCGTTGCGGCTGTCGGTCTTTCGCGGCCGCACGCCGCCCGACGAAGAGGCCTGGACGCAGGTGATGACCGAACGACTGCGCCAGACGCGCGCCAGCTGGGACCGCATGCGCAAAGCCCCAGCCCCGCGCGAGCTGGTCTGCGTCTGCGGCGCTGGCTTACCGACCCAGGTGCGCGTGGTGGTGCGCGATCGGCGGGCCTTTGTCCCCGGCGAGGGCAAGGTCAGCCGGTTGCCGGCCGACGCGCTGGCCGACGGCGACGGCGGCGTCAGCCTGGCCAGCGCCACCGGGTGGACCGGCGCCGACGCGCGCGTGATCAAAATTCCCGTGGGCCGCCACCGCGACGTGGTGCGCACGCCGGCGGCCTTTGCCGCCATCACCGACGCGCTGAAAAACTAGATTGAACTGGTCGCGGCCGCGGCAGACAGACCCGGCACGCGCGCGCCGACCTTGGACGACGGCGTGGCCATCACCCGCACCGACACCGTCTTGGCGATCTCGCTGATCAGGATGGGCGCGCCGGCTGGAATCTTCCCGTCGTCGAATACCCCGAAGGTGGCCAGAAGCGCGTCGTCCACCGACGGGAACACCCCCACCAGCACCTCCCCGCAGACCACCGCGAAGCGCCCCGGGTAAAGCCGCAGCAGATCGTCCTTCATCGCCTCGAACACGCGCGCTTCCTCGGTGTTTTCCAGCATGAAATAAGCATCGCCCCGCCGATCGCGGCGGTCAAAAAAATTAGGCGGTTGCGGGCGACACAGCCGGCGCGTTCTACTGTCCGCGCCGCGCATGCGCCCAACCTTGCAACAGTTCCGTGCGTTCATCGGCGGCAACCGGTACACCGCGGGGGCCACCGCGCAGTTTTCGCGGCGGGCCCGGGCGGCCATCTATCTCTACCGGCTGGCGGTGCGCATCCTGGCCCAATGGGCGCGCGACAAGTGCCCGCAGCAGGCAGCGGCGCTGGCCTTTCAGACCGCCCTGTCGCTGGTGCCGGTCACGGCGATCGCCTTTTCGGTGCTGCGGGCGATGGGGTCGCTGGACGCCGAATCGAAGCTGTCGGCCTTCATCGCCCGGAACATCTTCCCGCAACTGGAGGACGTCGCCGTCCACATCGAGGCTTTCTCCAAGAACATCAGCATCGGCGCGCTGGGCGGCGGCGGATTGTTCTTCACGCTGGTCACCTGCTACTCGCTTTACAACTACGTCGAGGGGATCTTCAACGACATCTGGCGGGTCGGCCAGCGCCGCACGCTGATGGGCAAGCTGCTGACGTTTTACGCGATGGTCACGCTGCTACCGACCCTGGCCGGGTTCTCGCTTTACTGGTCGGGAAAGTTGATCTCGTCAGGCAGCGCCTCGCAGTTCTTTGCGCCGCTGCTGCTGGAGATGCTGGCCCTGGTTCTGATGAACAAGCTTTTGCCCCGCGCGCTGGTGAATTGGAGTGCGGCCCTGGTCGGCGCGCTGGTAACCGGGTGCGCGCTGGAAGCGATGAAGTTCGCCTTTGTCGCCTACGCGAAAAAGCTGATGCTGCGCAGTTACGCCGGCGTGTACGGGCCGCTGGGTCTGATCCCGCTGGTGCTGGTGTGGATGTACGCGGCGTGGCTGCTGGTGCTGCTGGGCGCGGAGATCGCCCATGCGCTGCAAAACCTGCGGCTGCTGGAGGCGGAAGATCGTCGTGTGCGCGGCGACGAGCCGATCAACGGCCTGGTCGCCGCGCAGCTTCTGGCCGCCGTCTCCGCCACGCACCAAGCGGGCGGCGCCGGCCACCGCAAGGATCGCCTGGCCACGGAGTTCGGCCTCACCCCCGACATCGTCGAGCGCATCGCCGAACGCTTGAAGGCGCGCGGCCTCATCGCCGAGGTGCAAGGCGATCTCAACGGCTATATCCCGGCGCGCCCGGCCAGCACGATCAGCTTGGACGACGTGCTGGGCGCGTTTCGTTCCACGGACGTGGAGATCGCCGAGGGCGCCACCTCACCGGCGCTGCAAGCGCTGATCGCCGACCTGGAAGAAGGCCGCCACCGCCGCATCGCCGGCGTCACCATCGCCGACCTCCTTCCTGACACCGACACCACCGTGGTGGCGAAACCGGAAGCCGTGCCCGAGGCGACCGGCGACTAGAAGTCGCCTTTAGGAACCCGTACCTCATCGCAGGGATTGTGAGGGGGCGGGATGGCTGTGTAAGGGGAGCCGATCGTCCGGCAAGGGGTCGGACCGCAGCCCGAGGCCCTACTAAACTTCGATTGAATCGTGACGCGGAAGGGCCTCGGGCGAGGACCGAATGGCGCGGCACCAACCACGCACTCGGAAAGCGCAGCGCGATCCCGCGCCACGCTGTGCGGCGTCCTAACCGAGATGGAAAGTAGCGTGATCGGTGATAGTCGCGGTTCCATCGTCCGGGCTCCTTGACCACCGTGGACCGCGCCTGTCGGTCCTCGCGGTCCGATCTTTCCGATCTTCATTCCGGACCGGACAATCCGATTACCTAATTCTGGGAAACCAACCCGTCACAATCTCTGCGACGAGGCTCTAGCCCAATGCCTAGCCCAGCGCTTGTCGCCGCACTTCGCGGAAGGCGTCGCTCTCTTCGTCGTGAGCGCGCGTGACGACGGTGATGCGGGTGCCGTCAAACTCGTAGATGTTGTAGCGGGCACGCTTTTCGGCGCTGCCGGTGTACGACGCGGAGCCGGCGCCGATGATGGGAATGAGGCGTCCGCCCGGCCCGGGCAGCGTGGCGCTCTGGTCCTTGTGGTCGTGGCCGTGCAAGACCAGCTCGGCGCCCGCGCGTCCAAGAACGTCGGCGAACGACTGGCGATCGCGCAGGTTGCGGGATTCGGCGCCTTTCAACATGACGGGCGGGTGATGGATCAAGACCACGCGCGTCTTGCCTTGCAGGGCCGCCGACGTCAGCGTGGCCTCCAGCCGCTGCAACTGCGCAGCGCCAACTTCGCCCCAGGCGCCCAGATCGCCGGTGGGCACGCAGCTGGTCACGCCGATCAGCGCCACGTCGCCGCGCAAACGCACGAACGGATACGGCTCGCCGTGATCAGCCGGAACGTCGCGCGCCTGGAACGGCGCGAACAGCGCTTCAAAACGACGCCCCTCGAAGACGTCGGCGACGTAGGCGTCGTGGTTGCCGGGAATGATCGTCGCGGTTGCGCCCGACACGCCGGCCGCCGCCAGCCACCGCAGCGACGCCTGCCACTCAGCCTCCAGCGCGATGTTCGATAGATCGCCGGTGACCGCCAGGTGATCCAGCGCCTGCGCGCGTACGTCGTCGCCCAGCGCCGCCAGCAAGTCCATCTTGTGCTTGCGGCGGCGGTTCAAGACCAGGTTCACGGCGCCGATGGCGCGCTTGCCGGTGAACTGGCTCAGGCGCGCGCCGTCGAAGCCGCGAAAGTGTGGGTCGGTGACGTGGCCCAGACGGAACACGACGCTTACCCTCCCCTTGCCGGCAGGTTCAACAGCGTCGGGCCTGACCCGGGTTGGTTGGCCGCCATCTGCACCTCGGCCACCACGCCATAATGGTCGGAGGCGAATAACCGTTCGCCGCTGGGCATGACCGCCGGCTCGTCGAACATCAGCCGCGCCGAGTGCAAGGTGCCGCGGCCATCTCGGCGCGGCGGTGTAACAAAAATGTAATCGAGGCGGCGATCGCTGCGCAGAAAAGCCAGCCGTTCGGTGTACGGGTTGCTGCGCGCCCAGGTGTACCCGGGCTGACCGGCGTGCAGGATGTCCCAGGCGTCCTGGTAATAGACGCGGCGGCCACCCAGGGTGGTCAACCCGCACAGCCAGCGAATCTCGTCGGCGTGCGGGACGGCGTTGAAATCGCCCATCAGGATCTGCGGGTTGTCGCTCTTGTGGGCGGCCAGCACATCGTCGATGGCCAGCACCTGCGCCTCGCGCTTGTCGCCTTCATGTTCGCGGTAGCTGAGGTGCGTGCTGTGCACCCAGAAGGAGCCGAAGTCGGGCGAATCGATGCGCGCCGACAGCACGCCGCGCCCTTCTTCCGCGGTGGCGTGCGGCAGCACCATGATTTCGTGCGCGCCGATGGGCGGGCGCGACAGCACGGCCAGGCCTTCATGGCCGCCGCCCCATTCGGTGGTCGCCGCGAAAACATGCGAGTAGCCGCGGTTGCCGGCCAGCGCCTGGGCCTGGTTCATCACCCGCCCGGGGACGGCCCGCACCTCTTGCAGGGCCACCACGTCGGGCTGCAGGCTTTCCAGCTTTTCGGCGACCAACGCCAGCCGATTCTCCCAAGGACCGTTTTCCCCCCACAGGTTCAGCGTCAAAAACCGCAGGAATTTGTGTGTCATCCGGTCATCCCCCCTTGCCCGCCGTTTCTTTTTTCAGGGTCCGCGATACGTGCACGTGCTGTCAAAGGTCTCGGACACGGTCACCGCCGACAGATGGGGGAGCGGCGGGCGCAAAGCCTTCCAGATGTAGACCGCCATGTTCTCCGAGGTGGAGTTCTCGAGGCCGGGCACGTCGTTCAGCGTGTGGTGATCAAAGCGGCTTTGCAAAGGGGCCCAGGCGTCGTCCATCACGCCATAATCGATCAACCAGCCGGTCTCCGGATCGATGGGCCCGTGGATTTCCAGGGTGACGCGATAGCTGTGGCCGTGAACGCGCGCGCATTTGTGGCCGGCGGGCACGCGCGGCAGGTGGTGCGCGGATTCGAAGCGGTACTCCTTGGTCAACGTCACCATCATCTCGATGTGAGATTATCACGACGAGCGGCGACGACCGGGACTGCTACGCTGCTAGCCTTCGCGCGCGCGCAGCACGGCGGTCGGAAAGGCGCGGCCCGGCCGGGCGAACAGATAGCCTTGGCAGAGGTCACCGCCCAGGCCTATCAGGGTGTCGCGCTCCTGCTCGGTCTCGATGCCCTCGGCGATCATCTGGATGCCCAGGCCCCGGCACAGGCCGACGATCGAGTGCACCAGCTTCTGCTTGGTGGGCGAGCGATCGAGGCCGCGAATCAAAGACATGTCGACCTTGACCACTTCGGGCTCCAGCTGAGCAAAGCTGGTGAGCCCGGCGTAGCCAGCGCCCAGATCATCGACGGCGATGCGATAGCCCATGGTCCGCAGCTGGGCGACGCGGCCGCTGACGTCGTTGATGCGCTCGAGCGGGGCGCGTTCGGTGATCTCCAGGATCACCCGGCTGGCGTGCGCGGACAGCGGACCGTCGGGGGCGTACAGGCTATCGTCCTCTAGTTCCAGCGCGTGAACGTTGACGAACACCAGGCCGGGCGCCGGCAGGTCGGCGACCTTCGAAGCGACGCGGTCGCGAATCATTCGGCCAAGCTCTTTCAGACGGCCCAGGCGCTCCGCCGCCTCGAACAGATCTTGCGGCGAACGCAGCGTCGGCTCTTCGTTGCGCACCAGCGCCTCGTAAGCGAACACGTTCTGTTCGGACCACGAGATGATCGGCTGATACGCCACCCACAGCGTGGTCAGCGCGTTGGCGAACCGCACTTCCAACCCAGCGCGGTCGCCGAGGTGCTTGCCTTCCAGGTGAAACAGCTCCAGCGCCTCGCGCTTGATCTTGGCCATCTTGTGCAAGCGGACGGCGCGCGCCACTACCTCTTCCAGGTGCTTGGGCTCGACCGGCTTGATGAGATAGCGAAGCGCGCCGTGCTCCAGGGCCTGCATGGCGCTTTCGATAGCCGGGCCGCCGGTCATCAGGATCACCGGCACGTCCAGGTCGTGCTCGCGCACCGAGCGCAGGAAAGCGAGGCCGCTCATCTCCGGCATGGTGATGTCGCTGACGATGGCGTCATACGAACAGACGCGTGTGCGCTCGGCCGCTGCCTTGCCGTCGTTGGCGGTCTCGACCAGGTAACCCGCCAGCGTCAGCAGGCGGGCGTAGCCGCGCGCGATGGAAGGTTCATCGTCGACCAGCAGGATGTGCCCTTGATGAGCCACCTCCGCCCCCGCGCCTGGTTGTCCGTCGCTGCTCCCCAAACCGCTGACACCGATAGCCGACATCAAAAGGCACATCGGCAGTCAGGAGCAGAAATTGAGCGCGGCACCTGTGTCATCACTGCGATTCTCGTTCGTTTATTTCCCGCCCGCCGCCAGGTCCTGGTATATCCTCGCGACTTCGTTTCCGGTGCCGCAGCTACAGGAGAAGATTCAGGAGACATGCTGGACATGAGTCGCATCGAACGGGAGGTCGTTGAACCTCGCGAAAAAGCCCGCTCCGTCGACAAGGCACAGCTGGTGCATTACTACCAGCAGATGCTGGCCATCCGGCGCATGGAAGAGGCGCTGGCAAAGGCGTACGCACTTCGTAAATTCGGCGGATTTTTGCACCTTTATATCGGCCAGGAAGCGGTGGCCGTCGGCGCCATCGCCGCCCTGAAACCCGAAGACTACGTCATCGCCACCTACCGCGAGCACGCCCACGCCTACGCCAAGGGCATGCCCGCCAAGCAGATCATCGCCGAGATGTACGGCAAGGAGACCGGCTGCTCGAAGGGCTTGGGCGGGTCGATGCACCTGTTCGACGCTGGCCGTAATTTCCTCGGCGGGTACGGAATTGTGGGCGGCCACATTCCGATCGCCGCCGGCACCGCCTACGCGTCGAAGTACCGCGGCGACGGGCGCGTGACGTTGTGTTTCTTTGGCGACGGCTCGGTGGCCCAGGGCGCGTTCCACGAAGGCGTGGCCCTGGCGGCGCTGTGGCGTCTGCCGGTGGTGTTCATCTGCGAGAACAACCTTTATTCGATGGGCACCCCGCTCTATCGATCATTGTCGGTCACCGACGTCTCGCAAAAGGCGCTGGGTTACGGCATAGCCCGCGATCGCTTCGACGGCGAAGACGTCCTGCGCGTGCGCGATCGCATCGGCGAGGCCGTGCGCCGGGCCCGCAACGAATCGATGCCCACGCTGGTCGAGATTCGCACCTATCGGTTTCGCGGCCACTCGATGTCGGACGCCGGCCTCTATCGCACCAAGGAAGAGGTCGAAGAGTGGAAAAAGCGCGACCCCGTCGGCTTCGGCCGCGCGCTGCTGGAGAAGGCCAACGTCCCGGAGACGGAGATCGCGGCCATCGAAACCAAGGTCAAAGAAGAAATTGAGGAAGCGGTGCAGTTCGCCGAGGACAGCCCCGAGCTGGCCTACGAACGTCTCGCCGAGTTCACGTACAAGGAGTAACGGAAAGACATGCCGACCGTAGCGTATCGCGAAGCGCTCAACCAGGCGATGGCCGAGGAGATGGAGCGCGACGATCGAATTTTCCTGATGGGCGAAGAAGTTGGTCACTACAACGGCGCCTACAAAGTCTCCAAGGGTCTGCTGGATCGGTTCGGCGAAAAGCGGGTCATCGACACGCCCATCGCCGAGGGCGGCTTCGTGGGCGTCGGCATCGGCGCGGCCATGGTGGGGCTGCGCCCCATCATCGAGCTCATGACCTGGAACTTCTCGCTGGTGGCGGCCGATCAGCTGATCAACAA
>DASXQB010000460.1:0-17638 GCA_036493295.1 Polyangia bacterium
GCTACGCAAAGATCTGTTCTTCATGCTGTCTGCGCGCAGACAGCATGAAGAACAGATCTTTGCGTAGCGCGAGGGTGTTGCTGGCGTAAACGCCGAGCTCGTTGACCACGCTGTCGACGGCGATCGGTGAGGTGGGATCCAGAAAGCCCGCGTCGACGGTGACGCGGTTGTCGTCCAGCGTTCCCACCGTCGTCTGCGACCGAAACCGAATTCGACTTTGACCGCCCTCGGCGCCCACGAAAAGATGGTTCTGATGATTGGCGATGGGGGCGTCAACGGCCAACTGGCCGGAAAGTCCATAGCTGGTCTGCCGCGTGTCGGTCTTGTTTTCGGCGGCGTTGTAAATGTCACTGAACGGGACCTGATTGCCCTCTTTGTCCAGCACCGGCGTCTCCATCCCGCTGTCGTCGGCCGAGCAGAGAACGCCCGGCATTGCCATGCACTCCGACCAGTCCCGCTGATCGCCATTGACGGACTTGGTGCGATTGGTCCGAACGTACGCCGTGCCGGAAAGACGAAAGTGGGCCGACAGCGGCCGCTCACCCCGAAGGGTGGCCATGAACAGTTGGTTCTTCGTCTGGTCAGGGACCGTGAACACAGCGCTGCGATCCATGGCCAGCAATTGTTCAGGTGAGGCACCGTTGCCGGTCAGGCTGGTGTTGGCACCCAATAGCGTCAAGTCGACGGTGGTGCCGGCGTCGGCGTAAGAACCCGCCAGGAATGCGTGCTGCGCGCTGGTCGGAGAGAATTGCCGCCACCCATCTTCATCGAACACTTGCGCCGCCGCGAAGATCGCGAACTTGTCCCCGTGGGCGCCGGCGCTGGCACGAGCCAGCTTCCGATTGAACGATCCATACAGCAGCGTCCCCTCGGCGCCGGGATCGGAAAATCCGTTCTTCGTCTCCATCGACAGCGCTCCGCCGAGCGTATTGAGACCGAAGACCGGATTGGAACCGGGAATGACATTCACGGATCGGATGGCGTTCGCCGGGATAAGATCCCAGTTAACGGTGTCGCCGAACGGCTCATTGAGACGAACGCCGTCCATGTACATCGACAGTCCCTGCGGCGCGCCCAGCAGCGGAGAGGCCAAGAAGCCTCGATATTGCAAATTCGGCTGCAAAGGATTTCCTTGCACACTGTTTGCGTTGACACTGCCGACCGCCTCAGAGAGATAGTCCGACAGATCCACGCTGTGATGATCGGTGAGGTCGGTGGATTTGACGGTTCTGACGTTGGCCGGCACCTGTTCGCGCGGAAGACGCGAGCCATGTAGTGGCGTCGTCGCCGTCACCACGGTTTCGTAAAAAGGCGGCTCTTCCACGGGCGTGACGGCCGGCGGATCGTCCGCGCGGGCGATCGAAACGAACAGAACGATCGAAACAAAACCAATCCCGGCGGACTTTGCAATCAACACGAGCGCCACCAGAGCGCAGTATTTTATTGCGGTCAATAAAGAAACCGAATGCAGCCACTTACGACAGTCGTCGAGTCGAATTGGACGCCGTTACGACGTCTGTCGAACAATAATTCCGTACACGACAGGCGTCGTATAACGAGGCGCTTTTAAATACCAGGACTGTCATATCAGCGGCCTACAAAAAGCTCATCGCTAAAAGTATCGGTTGCGTGGCCCCCGAGGACCGAGAGCCGGCCAGGTCTTCTGGGTCTCGGTAGCGGCGCTGGGTGGCGGCGGGTCGTGCGCGGCATCGTTCATCGGCGAGAGCGACGCAGCCTGGCAACTGAGCCGTCGGGGCACCCCGAGGTCCTTGTGTTTCGATTTTTTGACCTATTTCGTCCGTTCCTTGCCACAATGAGCAGGGGTCGTGCGGCGGGGATGGGGCGTCAACTGCGGCCAAAGGGGTCGTCCATGTTTTCAGGTAGATCCGAACGAGTTCCTCGCGCTTGCTCTCCGGCCGTGGCCTTCGGTCTTGCCGTCGCGCTGGCGGCACCGATTGTCGGCGGCTGCTCCGGGGATATCGGTCCCAGCGGGTCGTCCAGCGGCCCTGGCGCCAGCACCGGTACCGGATCCACCGGCTCCGGCAGCGGGGGCGGAATCGGGTCAGGGACCGGCGGATCGACCGTCACCGGTCCGGCGCCGACCGATCCCGGGCGGGTCACGATGCACCGCCTGAACCTGGCCGAATACGATAACACCATGCGTGATCTACTGGGGACCACCACGCACCCCAGCGTCGACTTCAACTTTCCCGTTGACGATCGCGGCGCCGACTTCGACAACACGTCCGACGTCCTCACCGTCTCACCGCTGCACCTCAGTTGCTACAACAACGCGGCGACGGCGCTGGTCGCGGCTGCGCTGGCGAACGCCGGCCAGCGCAGCAAGCTGGTCGGCTGCGATCTGGTCGCCGGCGGCGCTGCCTGCGCGCGCACCTCGCTGGAGGCGTTCTTGCCGCGCGCCTGGCGCCGCCCGGTCGATTCATCCGAGGTCGACCGTTTGATGGCGCTGGTCACCATGGCGACCACCCAGGGCGACACGGTCGAGACCGGCTTTGCGCTGGCGCTGCGGGCGGCGCTGCTGTCGCCCAACTTCACCTTTCGTCCTGAGATCGACTCCGATCCGACGTCGGCAACGCCCCACCCGCTCAACGACTATGAGCTGGCGGCGCGGCTCTCGTATTTCATCTGGAGCTCGATGCCGGACGATGCGCTGTTCTCGGCCGCCAAGGCCGGCAACCTGCACCAGGCCAGCACTCTGGGCACGCAGGTGACACGCATGCTGGCCGATGCGAAGGCCCAGGCGCTGATCGACAACTTCGCCGGCCAGTGGCTGTTCATCCGCAAGGTCGACGAGGCGGCCCCCGACCCGACGCTGTTCCCGCAGTTCGACGCCAGCCTGCGCGCCGCCCTGAAGAGCGAGACGCAGCTTCTGTTCCGCGAGGTGGCGTTCAACAACTTGCCGGCCGATCAGCTTCTCACCGCCAAGTTCACCTTCGCCAACGACCGCCTGGCGCAGTTCTACGGCCTGCCGGCGGTCGGCTCGACGGATCCGAAACGCGTCGATCTCAGCGGCAACGCCCAGCGCGGCGGCTTCCTGTCCCAGGCCAGCTTCCTCACCGTCAACGCGCACGCCGATCGCACCTCGCCGGTCCTGCGCGGTAAGTACGTGCTGACCGAGCTTCTGTGCCAGGACATTCCGCCGCCGCCGCCGACGGTCAACACGATGATCATGGCCGATCCCACCGGCGCCAGGACGCTGCGCCAGGTCCTGAGCGATCACATCAACAACCCCACCTGCGCCGCCTGCCACAGCCTGATGGATCCGATCGGCTTCGGCATGGAGAACTACAACGCCATCGGCGCCTACCGGACCACTGACGGCATGCTGCCAATCGATTCGACCGGCATGCTGTCGACCGGCGAACACTTCAGCGGCCTTTCGGACCTCACGCAGATCATCGGCCACAACGCAGCCTTCCCCTCGTGCATGACCAGCAAGCTTTACAGCTATGCGCTGGGGCGGGCGATCGCTACCGATCCGAAAAACCTGGACACGACGACGGTGCCGGCGCTGGCCAGCACGTTCAGCAAGAACGGCCTCAAGTTTCCGGATCTGGTCACCGCATTGGTCAATAGCCCCACGTTCCTCAACCGCCGCGGCGAGGGAGTTTCGCAATGAAGATCAAACCGACGAATCCGCATTTGACTCGCCGGAAGTTCCTGGGCGGCGGCGCCGTCGTGGTCGGCCTGCCGTTCCTTGAGTCGCTGGCGCCGAAGGAAGCCCTGGCCCAGGCCACGAGCGCGGCCGCCAAGCGAGCCATCTACTGGTGGATCCCGAATGGCGTGTGGATGGATAACTTCCGCCCGACCACCACCGGCACCGCCTACACCATGCCGCCGTCGCTGGCCGCGCTGGAACCTTTGCGCGCCGACTTCTCGATCGTCACCGGCCTCAACAACCAGCCGGCCAACCCCGACCAGATCGGCGACCACGCGGCTGGGACCAGCGCGTTCATCACCTGCACGCACGCGCTGAAGTCGGATTCGATGATCCACCTTGGTATTTCAGCCGACCAGGTGGCGGCCAACGGCCTCGTCAAGAACGGCATCAAGACGCGCTTGCCGTCGCTGCCGCTGGGAATCGACGGCGGCAGTTCGGCCGGCGGCTGCGACAGCGGGTATAGCTGCGCCTATACCCGCAACGTGTCCTGGGCCGACGCCATGACGCCGCTGCCGAAGATCACCGACCCCCTGCAGGCCTTCAACCAGATCTTCATGGGCTACGACCCGAAAGCATCGACGGCCGACGTCGCCAAACGCCAGGCCTACGACAAAAGCGTGCTCGATTATGTCACCGCCGACGTGAGCAGCCTGTCGGGCAAGCTGGGCAAGACCGACGCCGGCAAGCTGGATCAGTACCTGACCGGCGTCCGCCAGCTCGAGGTCCAGCTGACGACCGCGGCTCCCATGATGAGCTGCCAGAAGGGCACGGCGCCAGCGTCGAACCCGCCCGACTATCCCACGCACCTGAAGCTGATGCTGGATCTGATGGTGATGGCGTTCCAGTGCGACTCCACGCGCGTCATCTCGTTCATGCAAGGTAACGGCGTCAGCAACCAGACCTACCCGTTCCTGACCGCCGCCGGCGGCCCCATCAACGGTGGCCACCACGACATCTCGCACCACGGCGGCGCCGCCACCAACATCGCGCAGCTCATCGCCATCAACACCTGGACCTTCCAGCAGGTGGCGTATCTGCTGACGGCGATGAAGGCGGTTTCCGACGGGCCGGCCGGAGCGAACCTCTTGACCAACTCGGCCATCTTCATCTCCAGCGACGTCTCCGACGGCGACATGCACAACCACACGGACATGCCGATCCTGCTGGCCGGCCACGGCGGCGGCGCCTTGAAGCCCGGGCAGCACGTGCGCTATGGCCAGGCGATCTCCGCCCCGTCTTGGAAGTCGAAACCACCGTCCAGCGGCGTGCCGGTCTCGAACCTGCTGGTCACCACCATCGCCACCCTGGGCGTGACGGCGACGGTGGGCGACAGCACCGGCACCCTTCCCGAGGTGTGACCGCGCCGAGCGACCAACAGCGCGCGACCGATCATTGAAGTCAGGTCATCACCGGATGGCCGCGCGGTCCGCACAAGACCATCGTCGAGGCAATGCTGTACCTGCGGCGCCGCTGGCGATAACCTCCGTTGTTCGGCTGCAACCAACTAACGGGAGGTCGAGATGAATCGTTTCCTGCTCAGGGCGGCAGCGCTGGTTGTCGCCTGTTTGCCACTCGGCGCCCGCCCCGCCGCGGCCGCTGATGATGTCATCGTCCTGGGCGCGGCGGTCTCGCAGTCCGGCAAGTACGCGCGCGAAGGAAAGTTCTATGTCGACGCCTATGCGATCGCCATCGACGCGGTCAACAAGGCGGGCGGGGTCAAGGTCGGCGGCAAGAGCCACAAGCTGGCGCTGAAGCTTTACGACGATCAAAGCGACCCCGCCCTGTCGGCGCGCCTGGACACCAAGCTGGTTACGTCGGACAAGGTCAACTTCCTGCTGGGTCCGTACACCAGCGGGATCGCCATCGCAGCCAGCGCCATCTCGGAGAAATACGAGATTCCGATGGTCCAGGGCGGCGGCGCGGCCGGCAACATCTTCGACCACGGGTATAAATACATCTTCGGCACGCTGGCCAACGCCGAGCTGTATTTTCAGCCGGCGGTCGAGATGGCCGCCGAGAGCACCCCCCCGGTGCGGACGGCGGCGCTGCTGTTTTCCAACGAGGCGTTCGACAAGGCGGTGGCCAAAGGCACCCGCCAATGGCTGAAGCAGGCAAAGATCGATCTCGTCTACGACGAGGAATATCAGCCGGCCACCCAGGACTTCAGCTCGGTCCTGGCGGTGATCAAGAGCAAGAGCCCGGATCTGGTCCTGGTGGCCGGGCACGAGGAGAACTCGCTGAACTTCATCCGCCAATCACAGGCCGCCGACGTCAACCCGAAGATGGCGGTGTTCACCGTGGGCCCACCGACGGGTGACTTCCGCAAGACGCTGGGTCAGGCCGCCGAGTACGTCTACGGCGTCACCACCTGGCTTCCCGAGATGGACCTTCCCGACGCCACCTTCGGTTCGGCGGGGGCGTTCGCCAAGCAGTTTCAGGCTCGCTTTGGTTATGAGCCGGACTATCACGTCGCCTCGGGCGCGGCGGACGTGCTGGCGTTCAAGTACGCCATTGAAAAAGCGGGCACCCTGGACCCCAAGAAGGTGCGCGACGCGCTGGCGGCGCTGGATGTGCCGACGCTTTATGGCCGCATCAAATTCAACCCCGGCGGTCAGATCGAGCTGCCGCAGACGCTGATCCAGATCCAGCATGGTCGCCTGGTGTCGGTCTACACGGCCGGCAAGGTGCTGGCCAAACCGCTGTATCCGACGCCTCCTTGGGCCAAACGCTGAACGCCTGATCGGGACGAATGCTCGCGATTCAGGTTCTGGTCAACGGCATTCTGATCGGGGGTGTCTATGGAATCATGGCCCTCGGCATGTCGCTGATCTGGGGCGTGCTGAAGATAGTCAACGTGGCCCACGGCGCGATGGTCATGCTGGGCGCGTACTTCGGGTTCTGGACCTTCACCTTGTGGCGGTGGGATCCCTTCCTGGCGCTGCCGGCGACCATCGTGGTCTTTTTCGTGCTGGGCTATGCGCTGCAGCGTTTTGTCCTGAACCTGATCGTGCAGGCGCAGCTGTTTCTGACCTTGCTCATCACGTTTGGCCTGGGCGTGGTGATGGAGAACGTGGCCAGGCTGGCCTGGTCGTCGGATCTGCGCCAGATCGTTCCGAGCTATCAAGGCGCGCACCTGGACGTCGCCGGCCTGACCATCCCGCGCGTTCGTCTGGGCGTGTTCGCAACCGCCGTCGTGCTGTCGGTGCTGTTCCTGCTGCTGATGGAACGCACGCGCCTGGGGCGGGCGATTCGCGCCACCGCCCAGGATCTGCGCGCGGCGCGCCTGATCGGCGTTCCCGTGGCGCACATCTATGCGGTGACGTTCGGCCTGGGTGCGGCGCTGGCGGGGGCGGCGGGCGTGCTGTGGGGGACGCTGTTTCCGTTCACGCCGACCATGGGCGGTCCGCTGACGCTGAAGGCGTTCGCCGTCAATGTTCTGGGCGGCCTCGGCACCATGATGGGACCGCTGATGGGCGGCGTCGTGCTGGGCGTGATCGAGTCGGTCGCCTCGACGTACTTGGGACCGACCTACGCCAATGTTTTCAGCTTTGGCCTGCTGGTGCTGGTGCTGGTGGTGCGTCCGACTGGCATCCTGGGGCGCAGGGCGTGAACGCCGGTGCGCGCAAGCGCGGCGTGCCGATCGTCCTTGGCGCGGCGGCGTGTGTGTTGCTGGCCGCGGCGCCGGCGCTGCTGTCGCCGTTCTTGGTCCAGTTCCTAATCAACTTTTTCATGCTGGCCGTTCTGGCCGAGAGCTGGAACATCATCGGCGGCTTCACCGGCTATGCGTCGTTTGGCAATGCCGGCTTCTTCGGAGTCGGGGCCTACACGACCGGGATCTTGCTGACGGTGGGCAAGCTTCCTTTCGCGCTGGCGCTGCCCGCGGGCGGCGCGGCGGCCATGGCTTTCGCCGCGTTGATCGGCACCGCCGTCCTACGCCTCAAAGGTCAGTACTTCGCCATCGCCACCCTGGGTGTCACCGAGACCACGCGCGAGATCGTCTACAACCTGAACGTCACCGGCGGCGGCGGCGGTTTGAACCTGCCCATGGTGCGCAGCCCGCTGCCGTTTTTCTATTTGATGTTCGCGGTGCTGATCGCCGCCGTCCTGACCAACCTCTGGATCGCCCGGTCGCGCTTTGGCTATGGCCTGCGCGCCATCCGCGAAGACGAGGACGCGGCCGCGGCGATGGGCATCCCGACCGCGCGCTATAAGACGATCGCCTTCGCGCTCAGCGGTGGACTGGCCGGGCTGGCCGGCGGCGTGTTCGGATACTGGATCACATTTCTCGATCCCGGCGAGGTGTTCAAGGTGTCGTGGACCATCCGCATGATCATCATGGCGGTGTTCGGTGGCGCCGGCACCGTGCTGGGCCCGCTGCTGGGCTCCGCGGTGCTGGTCTCGATCTTCGAAGGTCTTTCCACTCAGCTCGAGACGCTGGCCGAGCTGTGCAACGGACTGGTGGTCATCGCCGTGGTGCTGTTCATGCCGCAGGGGTTGATCGACGCCATCGCCCACCGCCGCCTGTCGCCGCGCAAGCTGCTGCAGAACCTGCGGCAGTACCGTTTGTGATGGCGATGGTGATGACAATTGGCTGACGCGGCCCTGTTCGAAGCGAAGAGCGTGACCAAGCGATTCGGCGGGCTGACCGCCGTGTCGGACGTCAGCTTTGCCTTGCGCGAAGGCGAAATCCTGGGCCTCATCGGGCCCAACGGATCGGGCAAGACCACGCTGGTCAACGTGCTGACCGGCGCCACCAGTTACTCGGCCGGCACCGCCACGCTGAACGGCCGCGCGCTGCGCGGGCTGCCGCCGCATCGAATCTGTGGCCTGGGGATCGGGCGGACTTTTCAAGTGGTGAAACCGTTTCGGTCGTTGTCCGTGCTCGAGAACGTGATGGTGGGCGGGTTGTTTGGTCGCGACGACGGAGGCGACCGGGACATCGCCGCGGCACGGGCGCGCGCGGTCGAGACGCTGCGCTTGTGCGGCCTTGGCCAGCACGCCGACGGCCAACTGGCCGCTGATACGCTGAACGTCCCCCAACGAAAGCGACTGGAGCTGGCGCGCGCGCTGGCCATGCGGCCGCGCCTGCTGTTCCTGGACGAGGTGATGGCGGGCCTGAACACCGGCGAGATCGACGAGGCCGTCACGTTGATCAAACGCATCCGAGACAGCGGCGTCACGCTGGTGGTGATCGAGCACGTCATGCAAGCGATTCGCAGCCTGTGCGATCGCCTGGTCGTCCTCTACAACGGCGCGAAGTTGACGGAGGGGCCGCCCGATCAGGTCCTGCATCATCCCGACGTCATCTCGGCGTATCTCGGCCGCCGCTATCAAGAGCCGAAGAATGCTTGAGGTGCGAAACCTCTCCGCCGGGTACGGCGACGTCCAGATCCTGCGCGACGTCACCCTGTCCGTGCAGGCGGGCGAGATCGCGACGCTGATCGGATCGAACGGCGCCGGCAAATCGACGCTGCTGAACACCGTGTGCGGCATCCTGCGGCCGCTGGCGGGCAGCGTGTTGCTGGACGGCCAGGACATCACCGGGCGCTCGCCGGAGGAGATCGTCGGCCTGGGGATCACCCAGGTCCCGGAGGGCCGGCGACTGTTTCCCGACCTGACGGTCCGCGAAAATCTTCTGATGGGCGCGTACCGGCGCCGGCAGACCGCCGAGATCGCCAACGACCTTTCGCGCGCGCTGGAACTTTTCCCGCGTTTGAGGGAGCGCCTGCACCAACGCGCGGGCACGCTGAGCGGTGGCGAACAGCAGATGTGCGCCATCGGGCGCGGCTTGATGGCAAAGCCGCGCCTGTTAATGCTGGACGAGCTGTCGCTGGGCCTGGCCCCCATCGTCCTCGACATCTTGACCGATGCCATCCGCGAGGTGCACCGCGCCGGCACGGCGATCTTGCTGGTCGAACAAGACGTGGCCGTCGCCTGCGACCTCGCCGAGACCGGCTACGTACTGGAAAACGGGCGCGTGGCACTGTCCGGCCCCACCGCCCAGCTGCGCGTGGATCCGCACGTCCAGAAACTGTACCTCGGACCGTAAGAACGTTGCTCCGGGCTCCGACGGTGGCGCGGAGCGGTCGTCAGGGCGTGCGGGTGCGGAAGTGTTCTGACTTCGCCATCCACGCGTAGTAGTCGAGGATGTTGATCCGCCCGGACAGGAGTTCCGTGGTGGCGTTGTGAACCATGCAGCCGGACGTCTGATCGTCGACGCCGAATGAATAGCTGGCGATGAACGACGCCAGACACGACGCCGCCTCGGGCAGGCGCGCCACAGTCTGGCTCAGCTGATCGGCGCCGTCGAAGGTCAGGTCACCGGCGGTGGTCGCCAGCATGGTGCCGGTGGCGTCGATGGGGAAATTGTTTTCCGTCGCGCGGTAGCGGCCGGCCGCGTCCAGGTGCTCGAGACCAAAGCCGATGGGGTCCATCATCTGGTGGCAGCCCTTGCACAGCGGATCCACGGCGTGCAACTTTTCATAGCGCTCGCGGGTGGTGTTCGCTGCTGTCGGATCGGGCAACTGCGGCACCACCGCCGGCGGAGAAGGCACGGGATAGCACAGAAGCTGCGTGCGGATCAGGTGACCGCGCTTGGTGGGCGACGTGCTCAAGCTGCCGGCCTTCACCGCCAGCAAGGAACCCTGACCCAAAAGACCAAGGCCCCAGCCCGCCGGCCGCGGCGCCTGCCCGAACCCGCTGGGCGGCGCGCTGCCAAAGCCATAGTACTTGGCCAGCGTCGAGTCGACATAGGTGAACGGCGCCAGGTACAGGTCGGCCGGCTTGCCGTGGTAACCGAAGATGACCGCGGCAATGAACTGTCGCGTTTCCTCGGCCATCGACGTTTGTACGGCCGGTCCAAAGTCGGGGAACGCCGTCGCGTCTTTGACCTTGTTGTCCAAAGACTCCAGGCCCAGCCATTCTTGGGCGAAGGTCAGCACCAGATTGACGAACGCCGGGCGGGGCGTGTTGTCGGGGTTGAACATCAACCCGCGCGCCGCCGCTTCCAACTGTGCGGGCGTCGACAACATGTTGGTCGCCGCCAGCTTCATCAACTGATCGCTGGGCGGCGCGCCGGAGAACGTGAACGCCAGCGCGCTGGCTACCTCGTACGGCGTCAGCTGATAAAGCCCGCCGTTGCCCATCTCGCCCAGTTCGCTGCGATAAAGAACGTTCGGCGACTGCAGCATCGCCACGGTGGTCCAGTACACCCAGGTCTTGAAGTCGTTCTGCAGTTTGATCTTGGTGTAAAGGCCGGTGTACTGCGCGCGTTCGTCGGTGGACAGCGGGCGCCGGTACAGCTTGAGGCCGTAGATGTCGAGGAAGGAGTTCGCGCACGCCAGATCACCCGTGCTGGCGCACGGGAGCAACGACGCCAGCTTGGCGTCGTCGGCGACCAGATCCCCGACCAGCTTGGCGGTGTCCAACGCGGCGCTGGCGTATTCGGTGCCGACGGTCAGGCGGTCAGAGTTGTTCGAAAAGCCGTTGGTGGCAGCCGGATCGGGCGGCAGCAAGCCCACCCACGAACCGTTGCCGGTCAGGTTGAAAGTGGTGCGCACCGTGGCTTCGAATTCGGGGCCAGTCAGGCGTCGCAGCAACCGGCGCCCTGAGACCTCGCCGCCGGCGCAGCTTTCCACCTGGGTGGAACCGGGATTGCCCGTGGTGGGGTTACTGTTTCCGCCCAGCGGTGGCTTTGCCACGCTGCCCGGGCTGCTGGTACCGTCGCCGACGCTGCCAGTGCAGCCGACGACCGCCAGCGCCAGCGCCACACCCAGAAGTCGCCGCAAGGTTTTCATACCTTCAGCTCCGACATGGTCTGGGTGCCGAACTGCGGGGCATCGCTGACCGCCACGCCCGCCATTCCCAGCACCGTCTGCATGATGGCCTTGTTGGTGACACCGTTGCCGGCGATCATTTTCCCGGCGCTCAGCAGGCCGGCGCCGTTGCCCATCAGCATGGTGGGGACGCTGTTGCTTGAGTGCGTGACCGGCAAGCACTCCGACATCACCACGATGACGCTGTTGTAAAGGACGGTCTTGCCGGTGGTGTCCAGCGGATCGGGAACGTCCAGCGCCGCCAGCAGCCGCGCCAGCTTGGTCATGTACCAGCGCTGGCACTGCGCGAAGATGGTCTGATCGCCGTGCGACGTTCCGTGGTGCGGGTAACCTGGTCCGACCGGATCGACCTGATCGCCGTCGGCGCTGCCCGCCTGCAAAGTCCCCACCCGGGTCAGCCCGGTCACCAGCGCGCGCGCCAGGACGTCCACCTGGGCGTCGAACATGTCGGAGTAGTAATCGTTGCGGTAGGCGGCCTGTGGATTTCCCTGCAGGTTGGCGCGCAGCTTTTCCACCGACGGCAACGGCGCGGTCATCCCCATCATGTTCGGGGGCGTGACCACCGTGGGTCTGTTGCGCAAACCGACCAGGGCGTCCTGGTGCTGCTTCAGCTTGGCCAACTCCGCCGTCGACGCTTGCAGGCGCGTGCTCAACACGCCCATTTCCTTGTCCAAAAGCGCGTTGACGTCGGTCGAGAAGTCCGGGCGAACGATGGTCGGAACGGACGGCGCGCCGAACGTGCGGTCGTAGGCGGTCACCGGATTGGCTTCATAGTCGACCGGCTTGGGAGCGAAGAACAGCGTCGACCGGCCTTTGAGCTGGTACAGGTTGTAAGCGTCCGCCGGGATGACCCCCAGGTGCAGCGAGTGCATCGCCGTCGGGGCAGTGGCCATCCATTTGTCGCCGATCAACTGATCGATCGACTTGGCCGTCGGATCGGGCGAAGTGTAATCGGGGATCGTCGCGCCACTGAACATGCTGCGAACGGCGAAGTGGTTCTCCGAGCCCAACATGTTGACGCCGGTGACGAAGGTGATCTGTTTCTGCCAGTTCTTGAGCGGCTCGGTCACCGTGCTCATGGCCGCCAGGTTGCCAGCGCTGGGAAGGAAGAAAGGATCCTCGGCCCCGTTGAACATCGGCCAGGCGATGAAGCGCAGGGGCGGCGCGCCGGCGGCGTGCGCTTGGCGCAGCGACCATGGCAAGCTGGCGGCGGCCAGGCCAGCGCCCGCACCGGCCATCAGGCGGCGGCGCGAGATGCGGCCCAGGTCATCGACCCTGGATCCGGTCGGGGGCGGCGTTAAGCGGTACCTCATCGAAAGACCTCCCTCTAAGGTGTAGGCACCACGCGTCTAAATCGATCAACTACGCGGGACGAATGGTTCCCACCAACTTGGGCCGGATTGTCGGCGATCTCTCTGGGGACAGCCAGAACTAAAATAGGCTAGCATCGCGCCCGATCGTGAAGTTGAAGGTGATGATGACCAATTTCCATTCGGTGGTGGTTTTCCTGCTTTTGACAGCCGCGCCGTCTTGCGCGGCGCCGGCCAGCTCGCCGATGGGAGGCAGCGGCAGCACCACAGGCAACGGGTCCGGCAGCGGCGGCACCTCGGGCGGCAACGGCGGTAGCAGCACCCTGGGCGGCGGCGGCGGAACCTCGGGCTTCGACGCGTTCTTTGGCACCGGCTATGGCAACGGCGCCAACCTGGGAACCGGCGGCTCAACCCGCGATGGGACTGGCGGAGCGTCCGTCGACGCGAGCGTCGGCGACGGCAACTCCGACCAGGCACCAGCGCGCATGTGCTTGGCGGCCCTGGGCGAGGACGCTCCTGGTGTTTACGATTGGAACGCCTGCTGCCCGAACGAGACCGCCACCGCTCAGGAGTGGTGCACCCACTACGCGTCCTTCTGTAAATTCAATTTTCCTCTCAGCAGCAACTTGTCTCCTGGCGCCGTGCCCCTTAAAGACATGGCCGATTGTTTGACCCGATTTCCTCCGCTGACTCTGAAGTCGCGGGCCTGCCGCTCGAACTTTCTGTGCTCGGACAGCCAACTGGGCCAAGCCACTGACAAGGCCTGCGACTTCGCAGATCTGAACCGCCGAAAATGCGACGGCCTTTAGCTTTCAGTTGTTGGTAGATAAAGCAAAGTGAGCACGCATCGACTGCACCTGGCGTTGACCTTTTGGGCGCTGGCCGTTCCGGCCGCCAGCCTCGGGGGGCTGACTGGCTGTCAAAAAAACGAAGGCACCACCGTCATGGTCGGCATCGACGCTGGACCTGACACCAGCGGCGGCAGCAGCGACACGGACGGCGTCACGGGTTCAGGCGGCGTCACCGGCTCGGGCGGCGACGCGATCGGGGACAATGAGGCCGGCAGCGGCGGCGGCGCAGGAGACAGCAGCGATGCGCAGCCCACAGAGGTGGCGCCTGAGACGACAGGAATGCCTCCCGTGGTCGAACCTCCGGTCGACGCCGCCGTCGACGACACGCCGATCGTCCCACCGCCGCCGCCCAATCCCGAAAGCCCCTGGAATGACCTCGCGCAGGTCATCCCCGGCACGATCCAGTCGTCGTTTTATGATCAGGGCGGCGAAGGAGTCGCCTATCACGACAGCGACCCGAACGACACCGGGGCCGATCAAGCCCGCGCCGGCAATCAAGCGGTTCCCGAAGCGACGTTTCGTATCACCGAAGGCGTCGACCTCGGATCAACGCGCGCCACGACGGACAAATACGTCGACAGCACGCCGCTGCAAGCGGGTCAGTTGTATGTCGGCTGGACGGTCGCCGGCGAATGGCTCAACTACACAGTGAACGTCGCCGCGCCCGGCCACTATGCGATTTCGGCGCTCATCGCCACGCTCAGCGACGGCGCGCAGATCACCTTCACCCTGGAAGACGGCACCACCACCGGTCCGAAGACGTTACCGTGGACGCATTCTTTGAACGCCTGGCGTTTCGCCGACAACATCGCTGCCCTTGATCTCACTGCCGGCACGCACGTCCTGACCATGAGGTTCGAGAGCTCCGACATCAACGTCGAGTACCTGACCTTCGTGGCCAACTGAGCGCGAGCCCGATGGCGCGCGCCGTAACCTGATCGCTCCGCCGGCGTAACAGTCGCCAGCGGAGGGGACATGGCCGGCGAACAGTACGACGTGATCATCATCGGAACCGGCGCTGGCGGCGGGACGTTGGCGTATGCGCTCGCCTCCACCGGCAAGCGCATCTTGCTCATCGAACGCGGCGGGTATGTCCGGCGAGAGAAAGAGAACTGGAGCTCCGAGGCGGTCAATCTGAAGGGCCGCTATCAGACCAAGGAGGTGTGGCGCGACAAGCACGGCAAGCCGTTGCATCCGCACACCAACTACTACGTCGGCGGCAACACCAAGTTCTATGGCGCGGCGTTGTTCCGCTTGCGCAAGGAAGATTTCGGCGAGCTGAAACACGCCGGCGGCCTGTCACCCGCCTGGCCGATCGGCTACGACGATCTGGAGCCGTATTACACCCGCGCCGAACAGCTTTATGCCGTTCACGGCGAGCGCGGCGTCGATCCCACCGAGCCGCCGGCCAGCGCGCCCTACCCGCATCCGGCGATCAGTCACGAACCGCGCATCCAGCAGCTGCACGACGATTTGCAAAGCTGGGGCTATCGCCCGTTTCATGTCCCGCTGGGCGTGAAGCTGGACGAACGCTCGCCGCACAGGAGCGCGTGCATCCGTTGCGACACCTGCGATGGGTTTCCCTGCCTGCTGCACGCCAAATCGGACGCCGAGATCTGCGCCGTCGAACCGGCCCTGACCCACGCCAACGTTACGCTGCTCACCGACGCCTATGTTTCGCGTCTTGAGACCAGCGCGTCGGGCCGCGCCGTCACCGGTGTGGTGGTTCAGCAACAGGGCGAGACCCGGCGTCTACAAGCCGATCTGGTCGTGGTGTCGGCGGGCGCGATCAATTCGGCAGCGCTGCTGTTGCGATCGGCGAATGATCGACACCCGCGCGGCCTCGCCAACGGTTCGGACGTGGTGGGCCGACACTACATGGGGCACATCAACTCGGTGATGATGGCCATTTCCCGCTGCGCGAATCCCACCGTCTTTCAAAAGACGCTGGCCCTCAATGATTTTTATTTCGGCACCGAAGATTGGCCGTTGCCGATGGGCCACATCTCTTTCGTCGGCAAGCTGGATCTGGCGGCGCTGCGCGCGGGCGCGCCGGCGATCGCGCCCGGCTGGACGCTGGAGCTGATGGCCGGCCACTCACTGGATTTCTGGCTGACGTCGGAGGACCTGCCCGATCCCGAGAACCGCGTGACGGTGAACAGCGACGGCGAGATCGTGCTGTCGTACACGCCGAACAATCAGGAAGGCCATCAGCGGCTGCACCAGGTGCTCAAGCAGATCCTCAGCCGCGCCCGGTGCCATGTGCACGGCGGCGATTGCCACCAAGGAATCTTCGGACGCAATTTGTTCGTCGGAGATCGCATCCCGCTGGCCGGCGTCGCCCACCAGAACGGCACCATCCGCTTCGGCCGCGATCCCGCCACCTCGGCCCTTGACGTCAACTGCAAGGCGCACGAGCTGGATAACCTGTACGTCGTCGACGGCAGCTTCTTCCCCTCCAGCGCCGCGGTTAACCCGGCGCTGACCATCATGGCCAACGCCCTGCGCGTCGGCGATCACCTGAAAGAACGCCTGCGCGGCTGACCGCCGGCGACGCAAGCTTTCGTCCGTCGCGGTTGCAACCTTGGTATTCGGTACCAAGCTCTGACCACTGAACGCCATGAGCCGAAATCAGCGGTTGGTCCTGGTCGCGAGCATCCTGGCGTCCTTCGTCGCGTTCCTCGACATCGCGGTCGTCAACGTGGCGTTGCCGGCGATTCGCCGCGAGCTGGGCGGCGGCATCGCCCTCCAGCAGTGGGTGGTCGACGCCTACCTTCTGGCGCTCGGATCACTGATCCTGACGGCCGGCTCGTTGTCCGACCTCTTCGGACGCAAGCGCGTCTTAGCCAGCGGACTTTGCGGCTTCGCCGCTACGTCGCTGCTCTGCGCCGCAGCCCCCAGCGTGCAGGTCCTGATTGTCGCGCGTGGACTGCAAGGCGTGGCGGGCGCCCTCCTCGTCCCGAGCTCACTCGCGCTCATTATCGCAAACTTTCAAGGACCCGCCCAAGGCAAGGCCATCGGGACCTGGACGGCCTGGACCGGCATCTCTTTCGTGCTGGGCCCGCTGGCGGGCGGCGCGCTGGTCGATGCCGGCTCGTGGCGATGGGTCTTCGCCATCAACGTCGTACCCGTCGCGGCGACCCTGGCCGTGCTCGCGCGCGTCGAGCCCGAGGCGCGCGCGACCAGCCATACGCCAGTCGATCTGGTGGGTGCGGCGCTTTGTGCCGTCGGCCTCGGGGGGATCATCTTCGCGCTCATCGAGCAGCCGGCGCGCGGGTGGAGCGCGCCTTCGATCTACTTGCCCCTCGCGGGCGGCGTCCTGGTCTTCGGTGCCTTCCTGATTTTCGAGCGCGCGACCGAGCATCCGATGCTGGACTTCACGCTGTTCCGACGTCCCAACTTCGCCGCGGGCAATCTTGCCACCGTGGCGATCTACGCGGGGCTGACGGCGTCGACCTTTCTGCTGACGGTGTTTCTTCAGCAGGTCGCGGGATATTCCGCCATGGCCGCCGGGCTCGCGCTCTTGCCCGTCACGTTGATCATGTTCGCTCTGTCGCCGGTCTTCGGACGCCTGGCCACACGGCACGGGCCGCGCCTCTTCATGACGGCGGGACCGATCGCGACCGCGGCGGGCTTCGCTCTCATGACCAGGCTCGACGCACGCGCCAGTTACCTCTCGCAGCTCCTGCCCGGGGTGCTCGTCTTCGGTCTCGGGCTCGCAGCGACGGTGGCGCCTTTGACGGCGGCCATCCTGGGCGGCATAGACCAGCGCCGCGCCGGCATCGCATCCGCCGTCAACAACGCCGTCGCGCGGGTCGCCGGCCTGCTGGCGATTGCGGCGATCGGCGCCATCGTCGCGTCACGCTTCGCAGCGGCCATCGACCACGCAACCGCGGAACAGCACACGCTCGACGCAGACGCGCGCGCCTATCTCGAGCAAGCGCGGGGCCGGCCACTCGA
>DASXQB010000461.1:0-6361 GCA_036493295.1 Polyangia bacterium
CCAGCCCCGCCTGGTCGCCAATATGAGGCGAACCGGCCGCCAGCAGGAAGGGCGCGGCGAAGCCGACGTAGGTGAACAAATAGAAAAGCCCAGTGACGCGGCCGCGGATGGCCGGCACCGTGGCCAGTTCGACCCAGCGCAGACCGGCGATCAGGCAGGCGCCGTAGCCGATCCCCAGCAGCACGGCCGCGACCAACACGGCGCCCGCCGACGCGGCGCCGACCGCCGCCATCGCCACCAGTAGGCCGATGCTGCCGGAAGTGAGGCCGATCAGCGCCGCCTTTCGCGGGGTGATCCGCCGAAGCAGCGGCTGCACGAATACACCGGAGAGCAACGTGGCCGCCGTGACGACGCCGGCATAAATGACGGCGAAGGAGCCGAGACGATCGCGAATCAACCCCGGCAGTACGACAAAAGCGATGGCCGCGAAGCCGAACACCCACGGCGCGGTGGGGACGATCTCGACAAAGAAACCAGCAGGCAAATGAACGCCAGCCGCGACCTTCGACGGCGACGGCGACCGTGAGGATGATATGGCCCCGCCTCCGTCGGGCGCGCGCCACGCCAGCGCCAGGGCCGCCGCCAAACATAGCGCCTGGACCAAATACGGAATCAGCAGCGGATGCGGCGCCCATTGCGCCACCAGCGCGGCGATCAGCGGCCCACCGCCGAAACCGCACGACAGGGCGACGGTGGCCCGGCGAGCGCCA
Organism: Polyangia bacterium; assembly: GCA_036493295.1. GTDB lineage: Bacteria > Myxococcota_A > Polyangia > Fen-1088 > Fen-1088 > DATKEU01. The sequence goes on from DASXQB010000461.1 coordinate 711, forward strand.
CTGCCGCTGGTGGCCCCCGCCGACAGGTCCTGCAGCCACGCGGTGCCGGCACTGAAGGTCGCGCCCGAACCGACCCCAACCACCAACCGCCCGACCAGCAAGACGGCAAACCCTGAAGCGCCGGCCGCCAGCACCGCGGTCCCCGCCAGCGCGACGATCGCTGAGGGCAACACGACGGCGCGACGCCCGCGGCGATCCGACAGCGGTCCGCCCAGCAACAAACCCGGCACCAGTCCGACGGCGTACACCCCGAACAGGACGCCAAGATCCGTGGACTGCAAATGCAAGAACGCGCGGTAAAGCAACAGCAGCGGCGCAAAGTGGTTCGTACCCCAGGCGGCCGCGAACAGCAGAAACCCCACCCGCCCCCAGCCGCTGGCCGCGAAATCACCACTGGCGGCGCCGACGGTTTTCACGGCCTTCGCATATCGTTCCGCGCCGCCGCGCGCAAGCGCGCGAGGGCTCAGATAGTGATCAGCAGGCGATCGATGTTCAGCCCACGGGCCTCGACCGCCAGGGGCACGCCTTTGATCGAAGCGCCGCCGCCGATCAACTGGGCGCGCACCACCATGGCTTCGCCGGGCAGCAGCGAGACATAGTTGTCGCTCCACAAAACCGGCAGCACATCGTCGCCGGCGGGGTCCACCAGCCGCAGTTGCACGAAGAAAACCAGGTGATCGGAGGTGTTGCGCAGCTCGATCCGTACACGGTCGGCGGCGCCGTCGCCGACGAATCGCTCCAGACGATCGGCCGTCACGCTGATCGTCGCGGGCGGCAGCCGCCGCAGGGCCGTCAGATCGGCGTACGACTTGGTCGGCGTGTGCATCCAGTTGGTGTTGGCCGGATCCAGCACGTCCATGGTGGCGGCCAGCCAGTAGAAATTGCGGCTGGCCAGTCGGCCGTCGGCGTGAAAAAGGCGCAGGTCGACGAAGTACGTTCCCTCCGCTGACGGAGGCGGCAGACGGCAAATCGTCGTCGCCGACGTCGGTTCGGCCGACAGCGCGTGCCGTGACAGAGACAACGTGCGGCCAGCGGTGTCGACCACGCGCGCTTCAACGCTGAGCTCCATCGCCGGCTCCGGACGGTCGTTGATCACCACCACCTCGCCAGCACCATAACCGTACATCACGTGCAACGGCTCGCACGCCTTCTTGGTGCCGAAGTACCCGCCGCCCGGTCGCAAATAATAATCGTAGAGGTGCCACATCAACGACGGCCAGGCGTTGTTCAACATCCACTGCACGACGCCGGTGGCCTTGGTCCAGTTGCGCGCGTAGCCCTCGAACATGGCGCGCTGGGCTTCATAGGTCATGAGCTGCGACAGCTCGGCGAATTCGTCGATGTTGTGGGCGGTGCCATAGCGGGCGTTCAGCGCATCGGTGAAGGCGCGAATGTTGTGAAAGGCCTGGCCGGCGGCGTGAAAGTTCCACACGTCGTCGATGGGCCACTGGTGCTGGGGCGGCAGCATTTTCTTCAGGCTCTCGACCGGCGGCACCGCCGGTCCGGGGTTGATCTCGGTGGCGAAACCAAACGCGCCGCCGCGATCGCTGTCCTCCAACCAATACGTCGGCGGCACCCAGTCGTAAGGCCCTAGCATCTTCAAACCGGTGGGCCCGCTGACCGCGGCCGGCTTCTGCGAAGCGCTGGAGTGAAACGGATTCGGCCAGCGCTCTTCTTTCAGAATTTCCAGGTAGCGCGTCTCGACGTGGGCGGGCGGCGGAAAGTCGCTGCCGTACCACCACGTCAACAGCGACGGGTGGCGCCGCGCGCGCTGCAACTGCGCGCGCAGTGATTCAGGCGCGATGACGTGGTTCTCGTCGGTCCAGGTCTCCCACTTTTCCCAGCAGTCGCAGCAGCACCAGCCGGCGATGACCAGGATGCCTTCGCGATCGCAGTCGTCCAGGAACTCGCTGCGTTCCAACATCCCTTCGAAGCGGATGGCGTTCAGATCCATCGCCTTGGCGTAGCGCAGGCCGATGCGGTCGCGTTCAGGGGTGCGGCGCAAGAAAAGATCACCAGCCCACCCAGCGCCGCGGATCAAAAGCGGCACGCCGTTGACGAAGAAACGGGTGTGGCCGTCGGCGGTGAAGGCGGTGGTGATCTCGCGGATGCCGAAGGCGAACTGAGTCTGATCCGACGGCGCGTCGTTCACCGTCACCTGCAGATCGAGATCGTACAGGTGCGGTGTGCCGATGGTGTGCGGCCACCACAGATGCGGCCGCTCGACCGCCAGAGCTGGGTCGTCGCCGCTGTCGATGGCAAAGGGCACGCGCGTTCGCGGCGGCACGTCGAAGCGTTTGCTGACCACGCCGACCTCGGAGGTCGCCCGCACGGTGGCCGTCTGCGCGCGGTCGGTGTTGTTCACCAGATCACCGCCGATGGTCAGCAGGGCGCGGCGATGGCCGTCGACACCTTCCAGCTTGGTGGTGACGAACGGCGCGCGCACCGCCACCGGCCCGCTGGTGCGCAGCCACACGTCGCGCCAGATGCCGGTGTTTTTATCGGGCGGCGACGGGTTCCAGTCGACCCAGGTCAGGCCCAGGTCGCACGGCTGGGGCGGGAAGACCTCGACGGCGATGACGTTCGGGCGATCGCGGTGCAACAGTGCGGTCACGTCGAACTCGTACGCCCGGTAGGCGCCAGCGACGTGGTCGCGGTCCGCGATGGGGTGGCCGTTCAGCCAGATGTTGGCGCGATAGTTGATGCCGTCGAACTGCAGGCTGGCGAAGGGACCGGCGCCGGCGGGCAGCGAGAGCTCCTTGCGAAACCACCACGATTGCCGGAACGGGCTGTCGTCCGGCATGGGAAAGTTGGAAAAATTCTTCGCCGCCGGCCCCTGCCCTGGGATCGACAGCAAATTCGTTCCGTAGAACGGATCGACAATCTCGCCGGCCGAGACCAGCGCGCCCAGCACGGTCGAAGGAAGATCGACGCGATACCAGCGCGAGGTGTCCACGCCCGGTCGCGACAGGACCTCACCCGCGCGGTCGGCCGCTTCGGCCGCCAGCCCGGACGAAGGCTGCACCGACCAGTCGGCGTTCAGGCTGACCTGAGTCTGCAAGCGACCGGCGGTGCCGTCCGCCGCCAGCGGCCCCGGGGTGAGCGGCGACCAGGATGCCGATGACGGCGCGGTGCTCACGAGGCGCGCGCTTTCGCGCCGTGACGAACGGTCGTCGTCCGCGGCGGCGGGCCAACCACTTGAATCGCCGCAGTTGACGCGGCTGGGCGGGTCCCGTCCGCAAGCGCGAGCGCAGTCTCCGGCATCATGAGACTTTCATTTGTAGCGCGAGGTACGGGGGCCGCGGGGTGACGTTTTTTTTCAACCAAGCGTACGATCTCGTATGAGGGGTGCGTCGAAGCCCCCATCGCGTGTCGCCTTGGGCATACTGGCCGCGCAATGAAGTTGGGCCTGGATATTGGAGGCACGAAGATCGAAGCCGCGGTTCTGGACGCGGCCGGGGCGATCCGTTTTCAGCGGCGGCGGGCCACGCCGGGCAGCTACGCCGGCATGCTGGCGGTGGTCCAGGACCTGGTCGAAGAAGCAGAGAAAACCACGGGGGGCTCTCTCACCGTGGGGGTGGGCTCGCCAGGGGCCATCTCTCCCCAGACCGGCATGATGCAGAACGCGGAGAACATCGACGGCCTCGACGGCCGCCGGCTGGACAAGGATTTGGAGTCTGCGCTGGATCGCCGGGTCCGCCTGGCCAACGACGCCGATTGTTTCGCGTTGTCGGAAGCCGTCGACGGCGCGGCGGCCGGCGGGTCGCTGGTGCTGGGCGTAATCCTGGGAACCGGCTGCGGGGGCGGGTTGGTGGTCGAACGAAAATTGGTGAGCGGGGTGAACGCCTCCGCCGGGGAGTGGGGCCACAACAGCCTGCCCTGGCCCGACGCCAGCGAGTTCCCGGCTCCGCTTTGCATCTGCGGCAAGCGCGGCTGCATGGAACTTTATCTGTCCGGCCCCGGCATGAGCCGCGATCACCTGGAAAAAACCGGCGATCGCCTATCACCACCGGTGATCGTGGATCGGGCGCGCAAGGGCGACCCCACGTGCGCCGGAACATTCGAGCGCTACGTCGACCGATTGGCGCGCGGGATGGCTTCCCTGATCAACGTGCTGGACCCCGACGTCATCGTCGTCGGCGGCGGCCTGTCCCAGATCGAGGCCCTGTACACCGAGGTGCCCGCGCGGTGGCGTCAGTACGTCAGCGGCTCGCGCACCGGCACCAAGTTCGTGCCCAACAAACACGGCGACTCCAGCGGCGTCCGCGGCGCGGCGCGCCTGTGGGACAACGCCGACGGGGCCTGAAGGCGCGCGCCCTCAGGCTTCTTCAGCGTCAAGGGCGTGCTCGCCCCGGTACGCGCCGGGAGTTTGGCCCATCACCTTCTTGAATGAACGGATGAGGTGATGCTGCGATTGAAAGCCGCTGCTCTGAGCGATCTGTTCGGTGGTCATCTGGGTGGTGGTCAGCAGCTTCTTCGCTGATTCCACCCGCAGGGCGCGCACGAAGGCCAGGAATGACGTGCCGGTCGCTTCCTTGAACACGCGCACGAACGCCGGCACCGAGAACCCGGCCTTGCGCGCCACTTCGGGCAGGCGCAGCCGCTCGGCGAAGTTTTGCCGCAGGTAGTGCAACGTCGCCTCGATGCGGATGACCTTCGGACCGTGCAGCGCCTTCGACGACACAAAACACAGCCGTTGCAGCGATTCGCGAAACCCTTCGATGACCTCGTACAGCGACTGAGCGCCCTCCAGCTTGACGGTCAGATCGTCGACGAACTGGTCGCGGGCGTCGGTGCGCATCGGGTAGCGGCGCTCGATGCGGGAGAACAATTGAAACAGCGTGGCCAGAAAGAGCGAGCGCACCACCTCGATCCGTTCGTGCGAATAGCTCAGCACCGACCGCACGTAACGATCGCTGGCCAACCGCACCTCGGCTGGGTTTTCCCGATCGGCGGCTTCCATCACGGCGTTGGCCGCCCGCTGCAGATCGCCGTAGCGAAGCTCGCCGTCGGTGGGATCCTGGTCTTGAAACAGCAAATCCTCTTCCGTCTGCACGCACATGTGCAGGGCCTGCACCGCCCCACGCAGCGACGGGTGCAGCGGTGATCCCGGCGCCACCGTCGGGCCGATGCCCACCAGCGACCGCACACCGAACCGGTCGCGCAGGAACGCCTGGAATTTCTCGGCGCGCTCGCGCAGCTCGATGCGGGCCCGGGCCGGACTTTTCCCGCGCTGAGCGGAGGTCAGGATGGCCACGCCGTACTCTTGCAGCTTGGTCGCCGCCGTCTCCGGCATCTCGCGCGCAAGCTCGATGCAGGCGCGCTGGATCTGAGCGTTGCGCACCATGCTTTGCACCGGGTTCAACGCCTCGGTGCGCGCCGCCACCGGCATCAAAGCCAGCGCCGTGGTCGGCAGCCGGCTGATGCCCATGCCTTCTTTCATCCACTCGGTCAGATCGCCTTCGTGGTACCAGGGCGGCAGCAAGAACTTGTTCTCGCCGATGGCCCGTTCGATCCAGTCTTCAATCGGCCACAACCGCGAGATGGCCTCGCTGTTGACGGCGTCGATGCGCGCGGCCAGCGACGGCGCGCGGTTGTTGCCCAGGTATTCGGCGTACAGCTTGACGAAACGCTTGAGGGCCTCCAGCAGC
>DASXQB010000462.1:0-6511 GCA_036493295.1 Polyangia bacterium
GCCGCATCGCTTCCATTTGCGACCGGATCGCGACAGGATTGTCGGCGGCCCGCCTCAATCTGATGAATGGCCGGCGCGCGGGCGTAGAGGACCGGCATTTTTGTGGGGTTTTCCTTGGCGCATCCGTTGCTTAATCGTCGGCTTATCCAACTTCGTGCTTGCCGCTCGCCGGTTCCGACCAGGCGACGGCCACCCTGGGCCCTCGGGCTGGTGGCCGCGACGGCCAGCGCGTGTCTGTTCACCGCGCCCATCAACATGCCGCCCACCATTCAGATCGTTCCCCCGCTGGTCATCTCGCGCGGCCAACCGGCCACGTTCACGGCCACGTTCGCCGACGATCAATCGCAGGCGCCGGCGATCTCGTGGGCGCGCGTCGACGGCGGCTGTCCCGACGCCACCGATCGCACGCAGTGGCCACCGTCGCGGACCACCACGACGATGTTCACCGTTGACGGGCCGATGACCAAGGTTCCGTTCTGCGTGTGGGCGGTGGCCACCGACACTCATGGCGCCGCCACCGCCGCCAACTTTGCAGCGACGCCGACCAACCACGCGCCCACCGCGGCCATCGACGTGGTCAGCCCGACCCAGCCGCCGTATTCGTTTCTGTCCCAGTTTGTGCTGTCGGCGCGCACCAACGACGTGGACATGGACCCGCTGATGGTGAGCTGGAAGCTGGGTGCCATGCCGGCCGGCTCGAAGGCGACGCTCGGCGTGTGCGCCGACAATCCCAAAGATCAGTTTCGTTGTCTGGCCTCCGATCTTCCGGGGGACTATTGCGTGGATCTGACGGCCGCTGACGCCAGCGAGCAGGCCACCGCCAGCATCACCCTGACCGTCCTGGCCGACGCGCTGCCGTGCATCGACTCCACCATGCCCGACTACCTGTCGGGGCCCTTGGTGCACCTGCTGGCCTCGGATGGCGCTTCCACCGCCGACAACTCCATCGACAGCTTTGCAGTCCTGCGCGTCGCCGACGATCTGGACAGCTGGCCCAGCAACAGCAGCCAGCTCCAGTTCAGCTGGAGCACGGCCCGCAACACCGACCCGCTGGTTTTCGTGGGAATCGGCGGCGCCACTTTACCGCTGCTGACGCTGAACTTCCGCGTCGGCGACAAGGTGCGGGTGCGGGTGGAGATCGCCGATCGCAACAACAGCAAAGAGATCCAGGACGTACTGGCCGGCTGCAATGATCAAGACGTGTGCGACGCGCCCGCCACCCGCGCCTACAATATTCCCCCCCGCGCCGGTTGCCATTTGCGCGTCACCTGGAACGTGGAGTACCGATGAGCGCGCAGGCGCGGTTGCGGATCGCGATGACGGTGGCGCTGGCGGCGGTCGGCGCCGGATGCGCGGCTGGCGGTAGTAGTAACGCTGGTGGCAACCCCGCTTCCGGCAGCGGCGGCTTCAGCGGCGCCGGCAGCGGCGGCTCCTCCGCCGGCAACGGTGGTAACAGTGGCAGCGGCACCGGCGGCACGACGACAGGCGGCAGTGGCGGCGCCTCCGCGGACGCGGCCAGCGACGGAGGCGGCAACGTCGACGCAGGCGCCATGGATGGCGCGGCCGGCTGCTACTTGAACATGGACCCGGCGCCGCCTCTATCTTTCCAGGACAAGATCGAGCGCAGCCCGACTCCATTTCGCGTCCGCGCCCAGGCCATCCCGTCCCTGGTCACCGATCAATGGTCGTGGACCGTCGTCTATCCCGACAGTTCATTCATGCACCCGCCCGCGGTGAACAACGATCCGACGGTGATCGAGTTCCCGCTGTCGATGAACGGGTCGTACGTCATCACGGCGCAGGTGAACAACCGCTCGCTTTGCACGCCCATCAGTCGATCGATCACCGTCATCGACCCGCTGCCGACGGAGTTCGCCTTTCGCGTCTTCCCGCCTGCCGCGCTGACGCTGCCGGTGCAGGAATTTCGCCTCACCCGCCAGAAGGTGACGGACGGTTTGCTACTGGACGCGCAGGTGCAGCAGGTGCAGATCTTCGCGTACGACGACGTCCAGCAGGTGCTGCCGACCTATCTGCAGATCACCAGCCCGGGCTCGACGCTGGTCATCGAAGGCAACACCCAGCGCGGTCTGGTCAACGTACCCTTGTTGTTACAGCGCGAGTACGATCTGCTTTTGATCCCATCGCGCGCCTTCGCGCCAAAACTTCTCATCGGCACCACCGCCACCCTGGCCAGCGCGGTCAAGTCGCTGTCGTTTGATCCCGGCATCACGGTCAGCGGCCAGGCGCAACGCGACGACGGCAGCCCAGTGGTCGGCGCGCGGCTGGTCTTGCGCGACGGCGCCCGGCCATCGACGGTGGGCATCAGCGACGGCGGCGGCGCGTTTTCGCTGCTGACCCGCGACGGCGCGGTGTCGGTGGAGATCGACGCGCCCGACGGGTCCGGGCTGCCGGATGCGCAGGTCAGCGCCGCGGCCGGGATCGTCCTTGGCAGCGCGGCCAGCGCACTGACCCTGACCATGCGCTGGGCGGCGCTGCCCGCCGGGGCGCTGAAGCTGACCATCCACAACAGCGACGGGACCACCGCCGCCAGCGGCGCCGCCGTGCACGCCGAGCTGACCGCGCCCATCGCCGCCGCCGGCGTCTTGACGGTGCATTCACCCGACGCGCCCGCTGGTTCGGCTGACCTCACGCTGACCGCCAGCGGATCGATGCGCGCCGACGCGGTTGCCGACGGAAACGGCGCGGTCACCTTCGGCGCGTTGCCAGCGGGCGCTTATCGCCTGACCGTCACGCCCGCCGCTGGCGCCGCGGCGGACGCGGCCATCACCATGGCATCGGTCGCGGTCGGCGCCGCCGGCGCCACCAGCGATGTGCGCATCGCGCGCAAGATCATCCTCTCGGGAACGCTGCAAACCGAGAGCGGCGGCAGCAGTCAAGGCATGCGTCTGTCCGCCATCGACACCGGCGCGGACGTTGTCACCACCCCGTCATCGGCGGTGTTGGATAGCAGCGGCCACTACGCGTTGACCGTCGATCCAGGACGCAACTACAAGTTGTGGGCAGTACCAGCGGCCGGCCAGCTTTTGGCGCGGACCGTGGTGGCAACACTGACCGCGCCCGCCGCCAATCAGACGCTGGGCGCCTTCATCGTACCGACCGGCGTACGTACCGACAGCAGCGTGCGCATCAGCGGCCCGGTCGGCGACGCGCTGGTGCAGGTCTTCTGTCCGCCGGCGTCGACCACTTGCGTGGAAACCACCCTGCCCATCGCCGAGGCCATCACCGCCATGGACGGCACCTTCAACGTCGTCTTGCCTGACACCGGCGCGACGGCGGCGGGCTCAGGGAAGATCTAGATCGAACTGGTTCTGATCGTCGGTCAGCGACTGATCCAGATACGGTGAATACGTCTGCACGTGCACCTTGCGCTCGGCGGGCGCGAAACGCATCACCCGCAGGTACCCGTTGCCGCCCTTCACTTCGGGGCAAGGACCGGCCGTGCAGTACTGATAGTTGGCCAGGACCTGGTGGACGACCGAGCCGTCCGGACGCGCGCTGGTCAAGCGGCCGGTGGCAAAGCCGAGATTGGTGCCGTCGCCCACCATGTGCCCACAGAAAACGAACTGCACGTTGCGGTTGGTGACGATCAGCTTGCGCCACAGATCCTCGCCATCGTTCACAGTGGTACCCTGGCCGAAGTAGTTGTACGGCGAATAGACCTGAGGCGGACCGTTGTGGTCATAGCGCTGATTGCCGGCATAGAGATAGGCGTGGGTGATGATGATGGCCGGCGTGTCGGGAAATTTTTTCAAGATGCTGTCGGCCCAGGCCACCACCTCGTCGCGCGGGCCGAACTCCAGGGCCAGCACCAGGAAGCGGCCGCCGCCCGCCGGCAGCAGGCTGTAACTGTTTTCGACGTGACCGTCCTCGAACGTGCCGCCGAACGTCGGGCTCTGCGCCAAGCGCGACACGGGGAAGTACTGCGCAGCCATGCCCACGCGATCGGCCAGGTCGGTGTAGTCGTGGTTGCCCGCGGTGATCACGTAGGGCACGTTGCCGTCCAGCATCGACAGACTGTGGTTGGCCACCATCCACTGCGCCGGCTCGTCCGAATCGACGATGTCGCCCACGTGCAGGACAAAGCTGATCCCGGCGCTGTCGCGGTTGTCGACGATCCACTTCGCTTGCGCGTCGAAGATGGCCGGCCAGCCGAGCGAGTAATACTGCGTGTCCGGCAACACCACCACCGCGAACGGCGCCGCGAATCCACCGTCCGCCAGGCCGGCGTCGGAGCCGGGACCGCTATCTTGGCCACCGCCGGCATCATCAGCGCCCGGATCCGAACCGCAAGCGCCCACCATGGCGATCAGCGCCGCCAAGCCTGGAATGAAGCCTCGAACGGCAGTCCGGCTTGGCATCATCCCCAACAATAGCGCCTATCGGCAGGCCTGGCATCCCGGGTGGGAAGAACGCACAATCGCGGCAGCATTTGAGGACGCCCATGAAACTGACCGTCGACGGCACCGAGCTGCATTTTGAAATTCACGGCGACGCACACGACGACGGGCGGCCCTGGGTGGTGCTCAGCCATTCGCTGGCCTGCGCGTGGCAGATGTGGACGCCGCAGATTGCCGCCCTGACCGCGCGCTACCGCGTGCTGGCCCTGGATACGCGCGGCCACGGGCAAAGCGCGGCTTCGCCAGCGCCTTACACGTTCGATCGGCTGGCCGACGACGTGGCGGCGATCGTGCAATCGTTGCGCATCGAACGGCCTCACTTTGTCGGACTGTCGCTGGGTGGGATGATCGGCCAGACGTACGCGCTGCGTTTTCCGGGCGCGCTTGCCAGCCTGATCCTGGCCGACACCGCCAGCCGCTGGCCGGCCAGCGCGCACGCCACCTTCGTCCAGCGGGCCCAGACCGCGCTGACCGAAGGCATGGAGCCGCTGGTGCAGCCGACGCTGGGGCGCTGGTTCACGCCCGCTTTTCAACAATCACACCCGGACGAGGTGGCGCGCGTCGGCGCCATGATTCGCGCTACGCCGCCCATGGGCTTTGCCGGCTGCGCCGCCGCCGTTCCCACCATCAACACCACCGATCGCCTGCAGGAAGTCACCTGCCCGGTGTTGATCATCGTTGGCAAAGACGACGGCGGCACGCCGCCGGCGATGGCCCGCGAGATCCACGATCACGTGCCGGGATCGCGCCTGGTGATCCTGGAGAACGCCTCGCACCTGTCGAACATCGAACAGGCCGCAGCGTTCAACGCGGCGTTGCTGCCGTTTCTGGCCGCCGCGTCCGAGCGACGCTGACCGCCCGCTCACTTCGGGCGCGTCCAGGCAAAGATCCACGGCAGGAGATCCGGCTCCATCGACCAGGCGCGCATGAAGGTGGCGACGTGCAACTCGGTCACGTACTGCGTGTATTTGATCACCGGCGCTCCCGCTTTCATCATCGCGGCCACCATCTGCTGCGAGTTGCTGACGCCGTTCATCTCGTCGGCCAGGCTGTGAAAGACCCAGAAGGGAACGTCTTTGATAAGCGGCGCCTTGCTGGTGTCGTTGAACAGGCCGGACATCGGCACCGCGCAGGCGAACGTGGTCGGACGCTGCACCACGAAGTCCCAGGTGCCCTCGCCGCCCATCGACAGGCCGGTGATGTAGACGCGATCCGGATCCAGCGGCAGCGACGGATCTTTTAACAACGTATCCAGAAGCTCGAAGGCCAGCTGTTCCTGATCGCTGCCTTTCCAGATCTCGCTGTCTGGAATCGCCGCGCACTGCGGGACCACCACGAACGAAGGAAACTGCTGCTGCATGTTCGGCGCGACGATCGAGCGCGGGCCGACGAAAAGTTGATTGGTGCCCTCGGTGCCCAAGGTTCGATAGGTCTCGTTGTTGTTGCCGCGCTCGGCGCGGCCGTGCAGGAAAAGAAACAGCGGGTACTTCACCGCCGTCGATACGAACCTGGGCGTGTAAAAACGATACGGCATGGTCTTGCCCGTCGACGAGGTGAAGGTCTTCGGGACCAGCGCGGTGGCGACGTTCTGGCTGATCCAGGCCAGGTTTTGCGCGTCGGTCTGGGCAACGAAGTTCGGATCCATGCCGGTCGCCAGGATCCGCACCGTCTGGGTCAGGTTGCCGAGCGCCGCGCCTTGCGCGCCCGTCGCCGCGTACGCGGTCACCGTGAGATCGTACGAACCGGCCGCGGCGGCCCACGGCGTGGCGGCGCCAGCGGTCTCGTTCATGCGGAAAGGCGCGGCGTCGTCGACGCTGATCCGCTGGCCGCCGATCTGGAACGCGACGCTCTTGGTGGCGACCGGAACATTGGCCTGCAAGGTGAATCGCGGGGGCATCTCCACCCGGTTCAGGTCCGCGGTGATCGGATCGAAGGCCTTCACCGTCGCGTCGACGATGACGTTGAACAAGGACAGCGAGACGCTGCCACCAGCGTCGGCCGTCGCCGCGTCGGTGGCATCGCCGGAAGCGCCATCGCCGTCGCCATCGATCGCAGGCGGGGCGGCATCGACAATGATGGCACCGCTTCCGCCG
>DASXQB010000463.1:0-12044 GCA_036493295.1 Polyangia bacterium
AGGTGCTGTCGTCGCGCGGGGGCGGCGCCGAGATGGTGTCGTTCGATCCGCGTCCGAAAATCGCCGATGAAGACGAAGCTCCGACGACGGCGCCTCGCAAGCGCGGCGCCGCGGTGGAACCGGCGATGCGCACGCCGACGCCACCGCCGACGGCCGCCAACGACATCACCGGCGGCCTGCGCGTCGAACTGGCCGACGAGGGCATCTCTTACCTGCAAAAAGCGCTGGCCCTGCGGCCGCGCTATTCGGAGGCGATGACGTACCTGGGTCTGCTGGAACGCCAGAAGTCCTTCGCGTTCTTTGCCGATCCAGCGCAGTGGCAGGCGGCGGTCGATCGCTCGCGCGGCTGGCAGGAAAAAGCCAGCGCCGCGCGCAGCGGAGGAAAACCCTAGGCCATGGCCTTCGAAGCGTTCCTCACCCAGGACCAGGCCAAGCCCACCGGCCGGCGGCGGCTGACCTACACGCTGTCGTTGCTCGCGCACGGCGCGGTGGTGCTGGTGGGTGTGGTCTATTCGTTCTGGCACGTCGAGGAGCTATCGCCACCGACGGTGCGGGTGACCTTCCTGTCGGCCATGCCGCCCCCACCGCCGCCTCCGCCCCCCGGCGGCAACGGCGGCGCGAAGAAGAAGGTCACCAGCAAACCGAAGCCGACCATGACGCCGACGCTGGTGCAGCCCAAGGCGACCCTGGTGCAGCCGAAAGAGAAACCCGAACCCGAAACCAAGAAAGATCCGCCCAAGACCGAACCCAAAAAGGCCGACGACGACGAAGACGATGCCTTGCCGGGCGGCGTGGTGGGCGGCACCAAGGGCGGCGTGGCGGGCGGCACCATCGGCGGCACCGTCGGCGGCGTGGTGGGCGGGACGATCGACGCAGCGCCGACGGCAGCCAAGGTGCTGCCGCCGATGATGGGCAAGAAGCAAAAAGTATCGGGCGACGAGCCGGTCTTCCCGGTGGCGCTGCGCAAGGCCGGGGTGGTGCACGTGGTGATGGCGAAGATCTGCGTGTCGAAGACCGGCGCCCTGGACGGCGTCACCATCATGAAGAAGGCCGATCCCGAGCTGGACGCCAACGTGATCACCGCGGTCAAGACCTGGCGGCACAACCCGCTTTTGGCGAACAACACGCCGGTGCCGTTCTGTTACTTCGAGCGTTTCGAGTTCAAGGCGGACTAACGGAGGGAGAGCGAACGATGGACTTCACGCTGGTTGGTCTGTGGCACGAGATGGGCCCCACTGCAAAGACGGTGGTGATCATCTTGTTGATCATGTCGATGTACGCCTTGGGCATCACCGTCGAGCGGTTGATGACGTTCCGGCGCGGCAAGGCCCAGTCGCTGCGCTACATCGCCACGCTGGCCCCGCTGGTGGGCGCCACCGGCCGCCTGCGCGAGGCCCTGGGCCTGGAGCAGAAATTCCCCGGCAGCCCGGTGGCGCGGGTGATCGGCGCCGGCGTGAAGGAATACGCCCGCGCCAGTGAAGCCGGGCAGCGCCAGCGACGGGCCGCCGGTCAGCCCGCCGGGGGCTTCGACATCCCGGAGGCCGTCAACCGCACCATGGAGCGCGTGAAAGAGCGCGAGCTGGCCGGCCTGCGCCGCGGGTTGCCGGTGCTGGCCACGGTGGCCTCGTCGGCGCCGTTCGTCGGGCTGTTCGGCACCGTCGGCGGCATCATCACGGCGTTTCAAAAACTGGCCGATCCCACCCGCGGCGGCGGCGGCATCGGATCGGTGTCGGCCGGCATCGCCGAAGCCTTGATCACCACCGCGGTGGGCCTGGCGGTGGCCATCATCGCAGTCTGGTTCTACAATTTTTTTACGAACAAGGTCGACGACCTGACCTTGGACATCGACGAGACCGCCTCCGAGCTGGTGGACAGCATCATCCGCGAGACCGACGGCGTCGCCGCTGAGGCCACCGCGGGATGAACGCCCGCGCCGACAACGGCCGGCCGGCGCGCAAGCGCCGCCTGACCAGCAAACGTCACCCCAAAGGCCAGGTGCGCGCCGACATCAACGTCACGCCGCTGGTCGACGTGGTGCTGGTCCTGCTGATCATCTTCATGGTGGTGACGCCGATGATCGGCCGCGGGGTCAGCGTGCAGCTGCCCATCACCACCAACCACGACAAGAAGAACGACGACAACAAGGACATCATCGTGTCAATCAGCCAGGCCGGCGAGGTGTTCGTCAACGCCGACAAGGTCCCCACCGACCACCTCACCGCCGCCATCGAGGCCGAACGCCGCCGCACGCCGGACAAGGGCGTTTTCCTCAAGGCCGATCACCGCATCGACTACGGCCAGGCCCGCGAGGCGATGGAGGCCATCCATCGCGCCGGCGTCGAAGACGTTCAGCTTGGCACCGACGAGAAACACGAAGCGGCGGCCGGCGCCGCTCCCGCGGGAGGCGGCGGCTAGTCGTCATGGCCTTCGCCGTCGGAGGCGGCCGCAAGGGCGCGCCGCAGGGGGAAATCAACGTCACCCCGCTCATCGACATCGTGCTGGTGTTGCTGATCATCTTCATGGTGATGACGCCCGTCATGTTGAAAGAGATCGTCGCCAAGGTGCCCGAAAAGCAGACCGAGCTTGTGCCGCAGCCACCCGGCGAAAACCCCATCGTGGTCGAGCTGTCCGCCGGCGACGTCCTGACCTTGAACACCGAGCCGGTCTCGCCTGACGATCTGCCGGTGAAGGTCGCCGAACGCCTGCAGCACGATCGCCAGAAGGTGGTCTTCTTCCGCATCGACGACCACGCCAACTATGGCCGCGCCGTGCGCATCATGGACATCTGCAAAGGCGTCGGCGCCAAGACCCTGGGCATCGTCACCAGAAGCGACAAATAGACCCGCCCGCGGTAGCGTGCGCGGCCGTGAAACCCACGACGAAAGACCCGCTGGTTCGCTTTGGCGTGGCCATCGAGGAGTCGCTGCTGCGCGCGCTGGACGCCTTGGTCGCCCAGCGCGGCTGCACCCGGTCCGAGCTGCTGCGCGATCTGGCCCGCGCCGAGGTGGGCCGCGCCCGCGCCGCCCAGGGCGCCGAGGCGGTGGCGGCGTTCACCCTGGTCTACGACCACCACGCCCGAAACCTGAGCGAAAAGCTGACCGAGCTGCAACACCAGCTAGGCGACGGTGTGCGCGCCACCTTGCACGTCCACCTGACTCACGACCTGTGCCTGGAGGTCATCGTCCTCAAGGGCCGCGCCGACCACCTGCAAACCACCGCCGACAAGATCCTGGCCCTGCGCGGGGTGAAACAAGGGGGCATCGAGATCATCGCCAGCCCAGAGGAACCGGCCCACTCACACGACCACGACCACGACCATCCGCAGGAGCACGAACACGGTCATGTTCCAAGGCGCCCGCCGCCGACCGCCCGGCGGCGCCCGCGGACGCGCGGCTGAAAAAATTCGCCGCAAAAAATGTGACCGGGCGAATTTACGGATCGCCCGATCGCTGATACGATGCCGCGCGACGAGACCTGCGTCTGCTGACCACTAGTCGACGTCACTTATGCAAAGGAGCGACGAATGAAGCGGCTCTTACCGTGGCTGATGGGCGTCGGTTTGCTCGGCGCTGGCTGCTCGCCGAAGAACGATGTGCAACCCGGCGCGCCCGTATTGACCCTGATGACCATCGTCGAAAGCGGCGGCATCACCGACATCACCGGCAAGGAACCGGACTGCGGCGGCGGCGCCCAAGACGGCGCCATGTGCGATCCGATGACGGACACCTTGTGTCGGTCCACCAGCAGCTGGTGCCGCTGCCAGCCCACCGATCCGATGGACATGACCAAGCCGTCGAACTGGAGCTGTCTCTTCGAACCGACGTCCATGGTGATCGCCACCTTCGATCGTCTGCTGGACACCGGGCCGCTGGATTACGACACGACCGACCCCACGAAACCGCAAGGCGTTCTGGATGTGGCGTCGTTCAAGGCCACCGTCGGCACGGCGCCTGACGCCCTGGCGGAGTACGTGTCGAGTGGATCGGAGACGGCCCTCATCTTCAAGCTGCTCTCCAACGTCATCCACGGCCCGCGGCTGATCATCGCCGGCACGCCGGCTCTGCCGTCGGGTTCGGGGCTGACCTTGAGCCTGGACAAAACCAAGATCCGCGCCAAGGACCACACCAGCTTCTTCGTCAGCGGCGGCGCCATCACGGACGGCGTCCTGGCCTTCGCGACCGCGCCCCTGTCCGTCGGTATCGACGTGCCGGTGGCGCCGCCGACCGATGCCGCCACCACCGGGCCGGTCGATGCAGGCGAAACAGACGCAGGCACCGACGCCACGACCGAGGCCGACGGTGGAACCGACGCCGCCTCGACCGGCGCTAGCGATGGCGGCGCCGCGGATGCCACCGACGACGCGACTGACGCAGCGACAACCGACGCCACTGACGGGGCCATCGCGCCGCCGCCCGTGATCTTGCCGGCGCCAGTGATGGCGGCGATGCAGGCGGTGACCATCACCTTCAACAACGTCACCGATCCCGACCAGATCAAGGGCGCGGTGTCCGTGACGGTCTCCGGTCAGCCGTTCACCAACTACTCGCTGGCCGCGTCGGACATGAACCCGCTCGCCTACGTGCTGACGCCCACCGACGCCTGGCCGGCTGGCTCGGTCATCGTCATCACCGTCGCTGCCGACGCGGCCGACGTGCAGGGCGTGCCTTTAGGCGCGGCAGCCATGGCCATCTTCGTGACGGAGCCATAAGCGATGACCACCATTACTTCTCCCTTCATTGCGCAGCACCGAAAGGAAGGCCTGATGAACCGGATTCGCATTGGTGCAACCGCCGCCGGATGCGCGCTGGCCATCTTGCTGGGCGCCGCCACAGCGGAAGCTCAGGAAGTCACCGGCAAGGTCGTCGGCCACGTCACTGACAAAGACACCGGCGCCGCCCTGGGCGGCGTCACCGTCATCGTGCAAGGCCCACAAGGCGAAGACGCCGCCATCACCGACGAGCAAGGCGACTATGGGTTCACCGGCCTCAAGATCGGCCGCTACGTGGTGCGCTTCTATCTGGCCAACGCCGCCACGCAAGTCGAGCAGCCCGACGTGGAGGTGCAGGCCGAGAAAACCGTCCGGGTGAACGCGCACATCGCCGGTTCCGCCCAGGCCGCCAACGCCGAGACCACCGTCATCAAAGCCAAGGCCCCCATCGTCGACGTCGGCAGCGCGCGGGTGGGCGCGACTTTCGACGATGAATTCAACCACAACGTCCCGGTACCGCTGACCTTCGGTGAGCTGATCGAGAAAGCGCCGGGGGCGTTCATCGACCCGTCGGGCAGCGTCTCGATCGGCGGCGCCACCGGCCTCGAAAACATCTATCTGGTCAACGGCCTCAACGTGACCGGCACGGAGTTCGGAAACCTGGACCTGGGCGGCGGCACGCTGAGCGGCGGCACCAATCTGCCGCTCGAGTTTCTCACCCAGGTCGACGTCAACAGCGGCGGCTACCAGGCCGAGTTCGGCGGCGCGATGGGCGGCGTCATCAACACCGTTCTCAAGTCGGGCACCAACGAATGGCACGCCTCGGTGTTCGGTTACGATGCACCGTACTGGCTGTCGGGGAAACCCGCGCTCATCAAACCGGTGAACGGCGGGCCTGGCACGCCCGTGGCCAACGTCCTCGGCTCCAGCGGCCACCTGCTGGACTTCGACAGCCAGGTCGGCTTCGAGGTGGGGGGGCCGCTGGTGAAGAACAAGCTGTTCCTCTGGGCGGGCTTCGCGCCACGCATCACCGACACCCACGTCTTCCGCGAGCTTTACCCCTTGACCGATCCCACCACCGTCGGCCCCGAGGCCACCAACGATCGCCGGCGCCTCAACGAAACCCACCGTTCATACAACTACGCCGCCACGCTGGACTGGAACGCGGCGGCCGAGCACCACCTGAACGTGGCGCTGTGGGGCACGCCCAGCTTCAACACGCAGCTCCGTTCGTTCAACGGCGACCAGATCAATTCGGACCCGTCGTGGGCGCTCGAGCAGCAGAACAAAGTCAACACCGACGTGATGGCGCGCTGGACGTCGCGCTTCTTCGATCGCCACTGGTTGCTGGAGGTCAACGCCGGCCTGCACAGCGAGTCGTACAGCGACAAGTCGCCGAACGACGCCCTCAACAACCTCAACCAGCTCGAATATTGGGGCGCGAACCTTCATGACCTCGAAGGAATCGCGGAGTGCGCCCCGGTCACCACCACCGCCGCCGACGGAACCAAGTCGACCTTCCAGCCGTGTCCCGCCAACAACTACCACCGCGGCGGCTTCGGTCAGGTCAAGGACTTCAGCGCCGAACGCTGGCAGGGCGAGATCAAGTCGACGAACATCTTCTACGCCGCCGGCCACGCGGAGCTGAAATACGGCTGGCGTCTCGAGTACACCCACTTCGATCAGGATCGCTATTACTCCGGGCCGCTCGGCTCGCGTGGTCTGGTGCAACTGGCGCCGACTGGCGGCCAGCCTTTCGGCGCGCCTGATCCGTACTTCACCCACCAGATCTTCTTCAGCGTGCCGAACGGCGAGAACATCACCCAGTTCGGCGGCATGGGCAAACCGTTGAGCGATCTGCTGCAGGATCCGTACTACCAGGACCACCTGCGCGCGGTGGTCAGCAGCCTATCGAACGCGCTGTTCGCGCAGGGCACCTGGACGCCGGCGGCGCTCAAGAACCTGACCGTCAACGCGGGCCTCCGCTACGAGCTGCAGCGAATGTATGACTATCACGGGGCGTCGTTCCTGGACGCCGGCAACCTTGGCCCGCGCGTCAGCGTGATCTTCGATCCATTCAACGACGGCCGGTCGAAGATCTCGGCGTCGTACGGCAAGTACTACGAAAGCATCCCGATGAGCCTGGCCGCCCGCTATTTCGGCGGCGAGGGCATCTTCATCCGCAACAACGTCCCCTACGCCAACTGTCCCGGCAACACCACGAACCCGTATAACTGGACCGGCGCCGGTGAATGGCGAGCCTGCGGCGTGCCGCCGACGGGCGGCGTGGACAACCCTCAAATCGTCAGCAACCCATTCAACAACGGCAGCACCTATCCTGTGCAGTCGCACCTGCAAGGGCAATCGCACGAGGAGATCGTCGCCACTGTTGAGCGCCAGGTGCTGGACGATCTGTCGGTGCGCCTCGATTATCAGCACCGCTGGCTGGACAGCATCATCGAGGACGGCACCGCCGATCCCACCGGCAGCTTTGCCTTCGTGCTCGCCAATCCCGGCAACGTGCCGGCGGCGGCGCTCACCGACGCCCAGAACGACGTCAACAAGCTGACCACCGCCGCTACGGCCAACCCGAACGACGCCGTTGTCGCCTCGAACTTGGCGGCCGCCCAGCAGAAGCTGGCCAATCTGCAGGGACTGGCCAAGGCACCCAAGCCCCAGCGCACGTACGACGCCCTGACCTTGACCGTGAACAAGCGCTTCGGTCAGAACTGGCGCGCGCGCGCTTCGTACACCTACTCGCGCCTGGTCGGCAACTACGATGGCCTCTACGAAGCGGAAGGCGATTACTTCGCGCCCAACGGCAACAATGCCTATGACACGCCCGATCTTTACCTGAACCAGCACGGCCGCCTGCCCAACGACCACCCGCACCAGGGGCGCGTCGACGGCTATTACACGGTCCCGTTCGGAGCCGAAACCAACCCGGTGAGCAGCAATTTGACCATTGGCCTTGGGTTCGTAGCTCGCTCGGGCATGCCGCGCAACTATCTGTCGCAGTGGTACTTCGGCCAGCTGCCGAACAACATGTTGCTGCCGCGCGGTTCGGGCGGCCGCACGCCGACGGAGACGCAATTCGATCTGCACTTGGCGTACGCCGTGAAAGCAGGCCGTTCGATCAAAGGCGAGCTATTCGCCGACATATTCAACCTCTTCAACCAGAAGACGGTGCTGCAGACTGACGACGTGTACACGAACGATGTTGCCCCATCGATCGTCAATGGCACAACGAACGATCTCAAGTTCGCCAAGAACCTCTTCGGCCAGCCGCTGACCAAGAACCCCAACTACGGCAACGCGGTCGCCTATCAGGCGCCGATCAGCACGCGCCTCGGCCTGCGCCTCAGCTTCTAAGATCGGCGGCGGTGTCGTCACGACCATAGCCAACAGTCCACCGTTGATTTAGTGTTCCGCACGGTTTTCATGCGCTTCGGCCAAGCTATTGCCTCCCAGGCGCCGTTTAGCCGGCGCCTCGGCCTCCGTCTCAGCTTCTAATCGTCGTACCGCTCACACCCCGCCGTCAGAACGACCGAAAACTAAATCAGCGACGGCCGAAGTCAGGACGCGGCGACCGAAATTTGGTCGCCGCGTTTTTTTATGCTCGCGGCGATCCGTGCAGATCCGGACAAAATTCGTGATCGCCCGCTGGCATCGCGCTCGCAGTGTCGGTGGGCATGCTCGCTCGCGTGTCTTCCGCCGCCGTCCTGGGGATCCAGGCGGCGCCCATCGATGTCGAAGTTGACGTCGCCGTCGGGTTGCCCGGCTGCCAGATCGTCGGCATGCCCGACGCCGGCGTCAAAGAAGGCCGGCTGCGCATTCGCGGCGCGCTGGAAAACAGCGGGTTCAAGCTGCCGCCGCGCCGGATCACCGTCAACCTGGCGCCCGCCGATCTGAAGAAAGACGGCGCCGCCTTCGACGTGCCGATCGCCGTCGGCATGCTGTGCGCGGCGGGCGTGGTGGAACCAACGGCGCTGGCGGACACCGCCTTCGTCGGCGAGCTGGCCCTGGACGGCAGCATCCGTCCGGTGCGCGGCGCCTTGCCGATCGCCGCCTGGGCGCGCTCGGCCGGCATGCGCCACCTCTTCGTCCCGCGCGGTAACGCCGAAGAGGCCGCTGTCGTCACCGGAGATTGCCGCCTGCACGCGGTGGGGCACCTCACTGAGATCGTCGCGGCGCTGCGAGGCGAAGCGCCTCCAGACGGCGCGACCGCCAGCGCCTCGTCGGCAACGCAGATACCGCTGCCCGCGCGCGCGCTGGATCTGGCCGACGTGCGTGGCCAGGAAGTCGCCCGACGGGCGATGGAGCTGGCGGCGGCGGGTGGACACAACCTGCTCTTCGTCGGGCCGCCCGGCTCGGGCAAGACCATGCTGGCGCAGCGGCTGCCCGGCATCTTGCCGGCGCCTTCGTTCGACGAAGCGCTGGAGACCACCATGGCCTATTCGGTGGCCGGGCTGCTCGACGGGCGGGCGCTGCTGACCAACCGACCCTTTCGCGCCCCGCACCACACCGTCACCACCGCCGGGCTGGTGGGCGGCGGGCCCGCGGTTCGTCCCGGCGAGATCACCCTGGCCCACAACGGCGTCCTCTTTCTCGACGAGCTGCTCGAGTTCAGCCGCCCCGTGCTGGAGGCGCTTCGCCAACCGCTGGAGGATCGCTGCGTGGCGCTGGTCCGCGCCCGCCGCACCATCAGCTATCCGTCGGACTTCATGTTGGTGGCAGCGCTGAATCCTTGTCCCTGCGGCCACCACGGCAGCACGCAACGCACGTGCACGTGTTCCCTGGCCGGGATCGCCGCCTACCGCGCGCGGCTGTCCGGTCCGCTGCTCGATCGCATCGACATGCATGTCGACGTGCCGGCGCAATCGTACCGGCAACTGGCCGGTGGCGATCCGGGCGAGACCAGCGCCGCCGTCCGCCAGCGGGTCGAAGAGGCGCGCCAGCGCCAGCACGCCCGCGGCCCGCGCTGCAACGCTCGCCTGACCAGCGTCGAACTGGAGACGATGGTCCCGCTGGACAGCGACGGCCACGCGCTGCTGGAACGCGCCGTCGATCGCCTGACCCTTTCTGCGCGCGCCATCAGCCGCATCCGCCGCGTGGCCCGCACCATCGCCGATCTGGCCCGCGCCCCGCACGTACGCGCCGGCCACCTCGCCGAAGCCTTGCAGTACCGAACCTTGGACCTCAGCACCTAAACCCAAAACCGATCACCACCCAACGCCCGAAGGAGCCGTCACCATGTCGACCATCAAAGAGAAAATGAAAGTCGTCGCCGCCGCCATCGTCGCCATCGAAAAACAATTTGGAAAAGGAGCCATCATGCCGCTGGACGGTGGCGACGTCGCAGAGATCGGCGTCATCCCTACGGGATCCGTGGGTCTGGATCTGGCGCTGGGCGTGGGTGGACTGCCGCGCGGACGGGTGATCGAAATCTACGGCCCGGAATCATCCGGCAAGACCACGTTGACCTTGCAAGCGATCGCCCAGGCCCAGAAGGCCGGCGGCGTGTGCGCGTTCATCGACGCGGAGCACGCCCTGGACGTCGGCTATGCGCGCAAGCTGGGTGTGAAGATCGAAGAACTGCTGGTGTCGCAGCCCGACTACGGCGAGCAGGCGCTGGAGATCGCTGACCGACTGGTCGGCACCGGGGCGATCGATCTGATCGTCATCGACTCGGTCGCCGCCCTGGTGCCGAAGGCCGAGATCGAAGGCGAGATGGGAGACGCACACATGGGATTGCAGGCGCGCCTGATGAGTCAGGCCCTGCGCAAGCTGACCGCCGCCACCGCGCGCAACAACACGGCGGTCATCTTCATCAACCAGCTGCGCCAGAAGATCGGCGTGGTCTACGGCAACCCCGAGACCACCACCGGCGGCAACGCGCTGAAGTTCTATGCGTCGGTGCGCCTGGACATCCGCAAGATCGGCGTGGTGAAGAACGGCGAGGTGGTCACCGGCAACAAGGCGCGCGTGAAGGTGGTGAAGAACAAGGTCGCCCCGCCCTTCCGCGAGGCCGAGTTCGAGATCTTGTACGGCGCTGGCGTGAACTGGTCGGGCGAGCTGGTCGACCTGGCCAGCGAAGCCAACCTGCTGGGAAAGTCGGGGGCGCACTACTCGTGGAACGACGATCGCATCGCCCAGGGCCGCGACAACGCCGCCCGCTGGCTGGCCGAGAACCCTACCGTGGCCGAAGAGCTGCGCGCGCGGCTAATCGAAAAGCGCAAAGCGGA
Source organism: Polyangia bacterium (assembly GCA_036493295.1). GTDB lineage: Bacteria > Myxococcota_A > Polyangia > Fen-1088 > Fen-1088 > DATKEU01. Next base: position 10,954 of record DASXQB010000463.1, read on the forward strand.
AAACGCCGACTTGCACGCGCGCCCTGCCGACGCGGCGACGGGTGCCGCGGCTTGAACGAACCCGACGGCGGCAGCGCGACGCGGACCCATCGCTTTTGCTGAGAGGATTCGCGTCTGCGCGCTGGCGGGTCGGGCGCGCCGCTACGGCGCCGGCGTCACCGAGGTGGTGGTGATGTAGTAGAACTGGCCGGTGTAGGGCTGCGTGATGCCGGGAACGCCGGGGCAGGTGAAGTTGTGGCCCTTCAAAAGCGGCGTGTACATGTCCGTGCCTACGCTGGTGGTCGAGAAGGTGATGCTGGCGCCGCCCTGGATCTTCACGTCGGCGTCGTAGTTGATCATGAAGATGTCGTCTTTGAGATCGCGGTTGTTGACGTAGTACGAATGCGCCGGCGCCGAGACCTTCATCTGATAGATGGGATACGTCGGATTTTCGCCATCGGTGGCGGCGGTGCCGTCAGTGCAGAAATACGTCGCTTGGCTGGCGGTGCACCCGGCGTAGGGACGGCCCTCCACGGGTCCGCACAGGTGCATCTTGACGTCGTAGGTGACGGCGGGATCGCCGCCGAATTGCACGGTCACGCTTTTGGACAGCGCTTCGGGCGTGCCCTGGCAGTCGCCCGCCACCGGCGGCGTGCCGCACGGGATGTTGAACAGAAAACCATTCAGCGCCGAGCCGGCGCCACCGCCGTCGGCAGCCGCGTCCGCGGCCACGTCCTTGCTAGCGGCGTCACCGTCGCCGGAGGCGTCGACGGCGGACGCACCACCGGAACCAGTGGCGGGCGCGCCACCGCTGCCGTTGCTCGCGCCACCCGAGCCCGTCGTCCCGCCGGTGGCGGCGGTCGTGCCTCCGCTGCCGCCACCACTGCCGCTGATCTGACCACCGCTGCCGGAGCCGCCGCCACCACTGCCGCCACCCGGAGATCCTGAACAGGCAGCGAACGCCGTCATCGCCATAGCGGCCATCAAGCCCAAAGATCGCACGTATCCTCCTCGCTGCGTTTGAGACAAACCGCCGCTCATCCGAACAACTCGGGGGCCGGGGGCCGTGGCTAAGTGGTTAACGGAGATAGAGACCGATAACCTTCTCACCG
>DASXQB010000464.1:0-11709 GCA_036493295.1 Polyangia bacterium
GCGCCCATCGTCCCCAGGCCGAAACCGGGCGGCAGAGGAATGAAAAACGGCAGCGACGCATCGACACCGTGCGCGCGCGCGGCGAAGTAGTGACCGAACTCGTGGCAAACCAAGATCAGCAGCAACGGCACCGAATACGGCAGGCCGTCGGCGATGGGCCGGATGCTGGCGCCGTGGACGTACAGCGCGCCGGCGGCCGTGGTGGTGAGAAACGTGGCCAGGAAAAGCCCCACATGCAGCAGATAGCGTGGCCGACGACGCGCAGGCGCCGCCGTGGCCGCGGTCCCCGGAGCGCTCATCCTGTCTCCGAGCGTCCGCGGCGCGGCGCTTTTTCACCGGCGTCGCCGGCGACGGTGGTTGCCCGTGCGCTGGCTTGTTGAAAGGCGCGCCGGCGCGGCAGCGTCTCGTCGGCCAGCAGCGAGCCGACCGCCTCCAGCAGACGTGCCGCCTCGGCTGGCAACGTCACCGGCGTCTCGACCACGACGCGCACGTGGGCATCGCCGCGCGGCGCGCCGGCCGCCAGCGGAAAGCCCTTGCCGCGCAGTCGAAACACCGACCCCGACTGCGTCCCGGCGGGAATGCGCATGCGCACGGCGCTGTCCAGCACCGGCACATCGACCTCGGCGCCCAGCGCCGCCTCGACGAACGACACCGGCACCTCGATGGCCAGCACGTCGCCCTCGCGGCTGTAGATGGGGTGTGGCCGCACGCGCGTGATGATGTGCAGATCGCCCGAAGGACCGCCGCGCCGCCCGGGCGAGCCTTCCTTCGACACGCGCTGGGTGGTGCCGCCGGTTGATCCCGGGGGAATGCGAATCCGATATTGCCGCTGTCGATCGACCAGGCCGGCGCCTTCGCACGTCTTGCAACGCACGCGCGGGACCTCGCCGGTGCCGCCGCAGGCCAGACACTCGCGCCGGCTGGCCAGAAAGCCGGCCTTCTTGCGAATCACGCCTTCGCCATTGCAGCGGTCGCAGCGAATCAGCCCGGCGGCGCCGCCGGCCGCGCCGCTGCCGCGACAGTCGCCGCAGTCCTCGGCGCGCTCGAAGTTGATGGTCTTCTCGCAGCCCAGCGCCGCCTCTTCAAAGTCCAGCTCCAGCGTGTAACGCAGGTCGCGCCCGGCAGCGGTGCGCTTGCGCCCGAGGCCGAACAGATCGCCGAAGATGGCGTCGAAGAACTCCGTCGCGCTGGCGATGTCCGCCGCCATGCCGAAGGGCGCCTGCCCGTCGACCGGCCCGAAGCGATCGTAACGGGCGCGCTGATCGCCGTCGGACAGCACGGCGTACGCCACCGACAGCTCTTTGAATTGCTCCTCGGCCTGGCGATCGCCCGGGTTGCGATCGGGGTGGAACTTCAAGGCCAGCTTGCGATAGGCCGCCTTGATCTCCCCGTCCGACGACTGGCGATCGACACCCAAAATTTCGTAGTAATCGCGGGTCAGGAAATTACCCTCCCGTTCCCATCGGCTCGGCCGGCGAGACGTCCTGGCGCTGGCCGGTCTGCAGGTCGCTGGCCGCCACCTGTACCAGGCCGCTTTCGTCCATCGACACCTGCACCGCGATCTGCGGCATCCCCCGCGGCGCACGCGTCAGCGGGCCGATGCGATAACGGCCCAGGCTCTTGTTGTCGGCCGCCATCTCGCGCTCGCCCTGCACGACATGGATCAAGATCTGGGTTTGATCGTCTGCCACCGTCGAGAAAAGCTGGGCCCGCGACGCCGGCAGCGGCGTGTTCTTGGGCAGCAAGCGAGTGAACACGCCGCCGGCTGTCTCCACGCCCAGAGCCACCGCCACCCGCTCGATCACGCCAGCCTCCGGCGCCGACGCTCGCAGACGCTCGCCGATGATCGCCGCGCCCACCGCCGCTGCGTCGTCGTCAAGGACGATGGGCCGCTTGCCGAACACCTCGGCCAGCATGGCCCGTACGCGCGGCATGCGCCCTTGCGCGCCCGAGACAATCACCGCATCGACCTGTTCGGCGTCCCAGCCGACATCCTGCAACGCCGCTTCGCAGGGGAAAAGCGTCCGGTCGACCAGATCCTTCGTCAGCGACTCCAGCTCAGCGCGGGTCACGGTGACGGACAGCGCGTGCGGCGTGCCTTGGCGGCGCCGCGGCGGCCGCTTGCTGGCGCCCGCCGCTACCGGCGGAGGAGGAGGCGGCGGCGGGCGGCCGCCCACGGCGACCGGCAAATTCACGTCGGTGGCGTCCGCATCCGACAACGCGTGCTTCGCCGCAACCGCCAGACGCTTCAACTGCTGCATGGCCGTCTCATCCTGACGCAGATCCAGGCCGTGCTTGTCGTGAAACAGATCCGCCAGGTGAGCGGCGATGCGCTGATCGAAATCCTCGCCGCCCAGAAAGCCGTCGCCCCAAACAGCGCGCGTCTCTACTTCCGCCCCGCGCAACGACAGCAGCGCCAGGTCGAAGGTGCCGCCGCCGAAATCGTAGACCGCCACGCGATCTTCGTCGCGCGGCCCGCGCTGGCCGTCGCGCCCGTAGGCCAACGCCACCGCGGACGGATCGTTCACCAGCCGCAGCAGATCCAGCCCGGCCAGCGCCGCCGCCTGGCGCGTGGCCTGGCGTTGCACTTCGTCGAAGTAAGACGGCACGGTGATCACCGCGTGCGTCGCCGGCTCGCCCAGGGCCCGCTCGGCGCTGGCCTTGAGGTCGCGCAAGATCATCGCCACGATCTCCGCCGGCGTGTAGCGCCGTCCGCGCACGCGCACGCAAGCGTCGCCGTTCTTGGCGGCGATGACTTCGTACGTGACGTCCTGACGGTGGCGCTTCACTTCGGGGTCGTCGATCTTGCGGCCCAGCAGGCGCTTGACGGCCCGGATGGTGCTGCGCGGGTTGGCCCGCACCTGCTGCTCGGCGCTGGCGCCCACCCAGATCTCGTCGGCAGATTGGCCACGAAAGGCCACCACCGCCGGCGTCGACCGCTTGCCCTCGGCGTTCGGAATCACCACCGGCCCGTCGGCGTCGACGACGGCCACGCGCGATTGAGTGGTCCCCAGATCAATCCCCAGCACCCGCCCCAAGACGCGACTCAAGCCTGACCCTTCTCCTCCGCGGCGCCGCCCGCCGGGCCGGTGGACACCGCCACCATCGCCGGGCGCAGTAGACGTTCGCCGATGCGATAACCCTTCTGGAACTCGCTGGCCACCGAACCGGCCGGGACGTCCGCCGACGCCACCTTCGAGATGGCTTCATGAACTTTCGGATCGAACGGCTGGCCTTTCGCCTCGAACGGCTTGACGTCGTAACGCTCCAGCTTCTGCTGGAAAAGACGCAGCACCAGGGTGACGCCTTTGAACAACGATGCGGCGTCGACCTTGCCGTCGCCGCTGCTCTGGGCGGTCACCGCGCGATCCAGGTTGTCGGCGACGTCCAGGAGATCTTTCAAGACGCCTTCGCGCACCCGCGCCTCGCCGTCGGTTTGATCTTTGCGCGCCCGTTTTTTCCAGTTCTCGAACTCGGCGGCGACGCGCAGCATGCGGTCTTTCATCTCGTCACGCTCAGCGGTCAGCGCGGCGATCTTTTCTTCGGGCGTCGTAGCGACAGGGGCGCCGTTGTTGGCGCCGTCTTCGGTTTGCTCGTCGGCGCCGTTCGCGCCGCCAGTAGAGGAGGTGTTGTCAGTCATGATTGGTCTTTGGATCCGTCGGGGCCAGGGTGGTTTCACGGTAGCAGGTTCGGGTGTCAGGGTTTGGTGAGGGCGTCGGATATCATCTCGGCGGTGAAATCCACCAGCGGAATCACCCGCGAGTAGTTCATCCGCGATGGACCGATGACGCCGATGGTGCCCAGCGCGCGTCCCTCGCCACCATACGGCGCGGCCACCACCGAGATGTCCGTCAGGTCTGCCAGGTTGGCCTCGGCGCCGATGAAGACGCAGATGCCGGGCGCGCTGAGCGTCCGATCCAGCAGCCGCACCAGCAGATCTTTTTCTTCCAGCGTTCGCAGCAGCACCTTGGCCCGCTCAAGGTCGGTGTTGCCGGAGAGCAGGTTTGAATGCCCGTCGACGAACACCGCCGACGGTGCCTCCGCCGGGACGGCGGCCGACGCCAGTTGCAGCGCGCGGGCCATCAACTGATCGTGCGCGGCCCGGTCGCTCTCGATCTCGGCGGTCAGGCGGGCGCGCACCTGATCCAGGGTCAAGCCGGCCACCAGCGTGTTGAGGTAATTGTTGATGCCCTCGAGGTCGGCGGCGCTGAGAGGCGCATCCACCGGGACCAGCTTGTTTTGAATCTGGCCGCTGGACGAGGCGATCACCGCCAGCAGCTGTTCGTCGCGAAGGCGGACGAACTCGACGTGGTCGATGGTGTCGGTGTCGGGCCGCGGGGCCTGCACCACCACGGTCAGGTGGGAAAGCTCGAGCAGAAGCCGCGACGTCCGTTGCATCATATCCGGGACGTCGGGCCCGCCGCTGGTGAAGCGCTCGCGGATCTCGTCTTTTTCGCCGGTGCTGAGGCTGCGCACGCGCAACAGCGTGTCGACGTAATAGCGCAGGCCGCGGTCGGTGGGAATGCGACCGCCGGAGGTGTGGGCGTGGCGAAGCAGACCGATCTCTTCCAACTCGCCCATCACGTTGCGCACGGTGGCGGCGGACACCTCCAGGCCGTACCGCCGGGTGACGGTTTGCGAGCCCACCGCTTCCCCGGTAGCGAGGTACTCCGACACGACCGCGTGCAGGATCTTCTTGGCACGGCCGCCTATGTCCACCTTAACGATGTACCTCAAAAAAGCATGGCGGGCCAAGGGGCGCCTGGCCCGGGCTATGATTGTCCAATGATTTACCTGGACAACGCCGCCTCGACGGTCCCCGCCGTTGAGGTGATAGACGCGCAGGCCGCCGCCGCCCGGGAGCATTTCGGCAATCCGTCGTCGGCGCATGGCCTGGGTGCGGCAGCGGCGCGGGTCATCGAGGAAGCCCGAAGCCAGGTCGCCCGGGCGCTGGGCGCCGACGGCGCCAGCGAGATCGTCTTCACCAGCGGCGGCACCGAGGCGGACGCCCTGGGGATCCTGGGCGCCGCTGGTCGGGCGCGCGGGCGGCACCTGGTGGTCAGCGCCATCGAACACCCCGCGGTGCTGCGCACGGCAGAGTCGCTGGTGGCGCAGGGCTTCGCGCTGAGCACCGTCGCGCCGGCAGCGAACGGCGCCGTCGACGTCGAAGCGATCGTTGCAATGCTGCGCCCGGACACCGCGGTGGTGGCGCTGATGCTGACGAACAACGAACTCGGCACGTTGCAACCAGTTCGCGAGGTGGCGGCGGCGTTGGACCGCGCCGCTTCCGTCGGCGGCCCCCGGGCGCGGCGCCCGCATCTGCACGTCGACGCGGTTCAGGCCTTCGGCTTCGTTCCGTTTCGCGCGCCAAGCCTGGGCGCCGATAGCATCGCCATTTCGGGCCACAAAATTCATGGCCCGAAAGGCGCCGGCGCGTTGTGGGTCCGTCCCGGCGTCACGCTGCGGCCGCTGTGGGACGGCGGCCGCCAAGAACGCGGCCTGCGATCGGGGACCGAGAACCTGCCCGGCTGGGTGGGCCTCGGGCGGGCGGCGGCGCGCGCGGCCGCCTTCCGCGACAGCGGCGGCCCGGCGACGATCGCGGCCCTGCGGAATCGCCTGGAAGAAAAAATCACCGCGGTGATCGCCGGCGCCCGCCCGACGGTCAGCGGCGCTGCCCGCGCCCCGCACATCAGCTCAATGATCATCGGCGATTTCCCCGCCGAGGCGGTGCTGCACGCTCTGGAAGCGCGTGGCGTTTACGCGTCGGCCGGCTCGGCCTGCGCGTCACGTACACGAGGCCCCAGCCACGTCCTGCGCGCCGTCGGGGTCGGCGAACGAACCGCGGTCTTGCGCTTCTCGCTTTCACGAGACACCACCGCCGCCGAGATCGACGACGCCGTGGCGGCGCTGCAGGCGGCGATCGGCGAGGTGGCGCCGACAGCGGCGGCGAGTCGGCGTCGGTAGTCGGCTCAGAGCGGACGCCGACCGCGCAGCTTTGCCGTGGCCAAGCGACGCCCGGAACGGTAGAAGCGCACACGATGAGTCGGGCCCTCCTTTGCCGCTATGGCGAGATCTTCCTCAAAAGCGGCAACCGCAAGCGATTCGAAGGCATCTTGCTGCACAATGTTCGCGCCGCGCTGGCAGGCGTGCCGTCGGTGCGGGTGGAAGCGCCCCACGGACGCGTGGTGGTGTTCGTCGACGACGCGATGGTCGACGAAGCGGCGGCGCGCGTGCGGCGGGTGTTCGGGCTGGTCTCTCTGTCGTCGGCCACGGTGGTCCCGGCGGACATCGAAGCGATCAGCCGCGCCGCGGTCGCCGAGGCGCAACAAGCATCGGCGCGCGCTCGACCGGCCAGCTTCAAAGTCGAAAGCCGCCGCTCGGACAAACGGTTTCCGCTGCCCTCACCCGAGGTCTCGCGCCGGGTGGGCGCGGAAATCGTCGCCGCCACCGGCCTGGCCGTCGATGTCCATCACCCGGTGCTGACCATCGGCGTGGAGATCGGCACCGACCGCGCGTTCGTCTACGCCGACGCCGTCGACGGGCCAGGCGGGCTGCCGGTGGGCAGCGCCGGGCGCGGCCTGCTGTTGCTGTCGGGCGGAATCGATTCGCCGGTGGCCGGTTGGCTGGCTGCCAAACGCGGGCTCGGACTGGATGCCGTGTATTTTCATTCGCCGCCGTACGTGGGCGAAAAATCCAAGGACAAGGTCCTGACCCTGGCCCGCACGCTGGCGCGCTGGCAGGCGGTGCGGACGCTGACGGTGGTCGGATTCACCGATCTGCAGAAGCGACTGCGCGACGCCGGCCCGGCCGAACTGGCGGTGGTGCTGTATCGCCGCGCGATGATGCGCATCGCGGATGCCGTCGGTGACACCCTCGGCTCCGAGGCGCTGGTGACCGGCGAGAACCTGGGCCAGGTGGCCAGCCAGACGGTGCAAAACCTGGCGGTGATCGACGCCGCCGCCCGACGAGTGGTGTTGCGCCCGCTGGTCACGTTCGACAAGGTCGAGACCACCGCCCTGGCCCGCCGCATCGACACCTTCGAGACGTCGATCCTCCCTTTCGACGACTGCTGTTCGTTGTTCGTGCCATCGCACCCCGCGACCCGAGCCCGCCTGCAAGACGCCGAACGCGCCGAGGCCAAGCTGGACATGAGCGCCGAAGTGGCCGCGGTCGCCGCCGCCGCCGAGTGCATTTCTGTCGTCGCGCCCAGCGTGACCTATACTGGATGACCGCCATGCTGACCGCGCCCGGCACCTCTACACCGCTAGCCGCCGCCACGCTGGAAGACAAACACCGGCGGCTGCAGGCGATCATCGACGGCTATCAATCGGCGCTGGTCTGTTTTTCGGGGGGCGTCGATTCCACGCTGCTCCTGCGCGTGGCGCACGACGTACTAGGCGATCGCTGCGTCGCCCTCACCACCGTGTCGGTGACCATGGCGCAAAGCGAACGCGCGGCGGCGGCGGAGCTGGCGGCGCTGATTGGCGCGCGGCTGGAGCTGGTCGAATCCAATGAAATGGAACGGCCGGGCTTCGCCGCCAACCCGACCGACCGCTGTTACCACTGCAAGGCCGAGCTTCTGGAGATCGCCCAGCCGAAAGCAGAGGCGTTGCGCCTGGCCGAGGTTCTGCTGGGCACGAATCTGGACGATCTCGGCGATCACCGTCCGGGGTTGGCCGCCGCCGATGAACGAGGCGCCCGCCACCCGCTGGTCGAAGCGGGGTTGACCAAGGCGGACGTGCGCCAGCTATCGCGCGATCTGGGTCTTCCGACCTGGGACAAGCCGCAGCTGGCCTGCCTGTCGTCGCGCTTTCCCTACGGCACCGAGATCACCGCCGACCGCCTGCGCCAGGTGGATGGCTTCGAAGATGGGCTGCGCGCGCTCGGATTCCGGCAATTACGCGTGCGGTACCACGGCGACGTCGCGCGTCTGGAGATCGACCAGCCTGACATGCCGCGCGTCCTTGACCCTGGTGTGCGACAGGCGATCGTCGCGCTGGGCCGCCGGCAGGGCTTCACCTTCGTGGCCCTGGACCTGGCGGGGTTCACCTCCGGTTCCTTGAATCAATTGATCGCTCTCGGACGCAAAGCGCCGGTGTGATCGTGGTCGGATGGAACGACGGACGGCCGACTCAAGATTCAAATAATTTGCGCCGAGGGCTATACTTAAATCGTGCTCTGGGTGGTCGCGGTCTTCGCCTTGTCGCAGCAGCCTCCGACGGCAGTGGGAGGCACAGACGAAAGCACGCCCGACGCACCCGCTGCTGATGACGGCGTTTTCGACGTGGTGACGGCGCACGCCGACCACTTTCTTCCCGGGGAGCCGCGCGTACTGTCGAAGAAGGAAGAATGGTTGCGCGAGAAAACTCTGCGCCCCGACTTTCACACCAGCGACGCCGATCTGACCCGACACGCGGTGGTGGCGAACCGGCGCACCGCCCGCAAGGCCCGCGGCGCCGCCGCCGAGGCGCCCGAAGGCCGACCCGGCGATCGCGTCGAGCCGGTGACCACGCTTTACAACGTCTGGACGCACGAAGCGCTGCCGATCCTCCCCGGTGATTCCACCGAAAGTCGCTTCCACAATTTCTTGCGCGACCACTACACCAACCAGGCGACCCACATGGACGAACGCTTGCTGGACGTGCTGACGCGCGTGGCGGGCAAGTTCTCCGCCAAGCGCATCGAGGTGGTCTCCGGTTACCGCTCGCCGAAGTACAACCTGATGCTGCGCAAGAAAGGCCATCAGGTGGCCCGCCACAGCCAGCACATGGAAGGCAACGCCGTCGACTTCCGCATCCGTGGCGTGGCCACGAAGAACGTCCTTCATTACGTGCGCTCGCTGCACGCCGGCGGCGTCGGCTTTTATCCGCATTCGCAGTTTGTGCACACCGACACCGGCCGCATCCGCTACTGGCACGGGTCTTAGGCGAGGATCAGCCGGTCAGCGGTTGCAGGTTAGTTCGGGATCGCCCAGCGCGTGGCATTTCAGGCAGGCGCGTTGGTTGCGGGTGGCGAGGGAGCGGCAGCGAAGAGAGCCGGCGAAGGCCGGGCCATGCGGATCGAAATGACCGCCGCGGGTCGGATCGTTCGAGTGGCATTCAAGGCAGGTCTCCTCGCGATGGCAGGAGACGCAGGCGCTGATGTTGCGCTTGGCGGCCAGGCTGTGGCTGGCGGCGCTGGGCGTGGTGATGACGGCGCCCGATGAATCGCGTACCCAGCTCGGTGGGTGAAACCGCTTCACCTGAGTGCCGGTGCCGAACGGATTCCCCGGCTGCCGCCCGGGCACACCGCCCGACGGATCGGAGGCCACGCCGCTGCGCTGGTGGCAACCCAGGCAGAAGCTTTGATTGCGGTGGCACGACGAACAGTCGGGCGTGTTCCGTCGCGCGTCCACGGCGTGCAACGTGACGTAGTCCGACGGGTGAATGTCGAATGGGCGCACCACGCCGCCGTGACAATCGACGCATTCGTTGCGGCGGTGACAGGTCAAGCAGTACGCTTCGTCGCGGCCGGCTTCTTTGTGATTGTTGCGGAAACCCATGGTGTGGGCGTCGAAGCCGCGCAGGCTGCCCGACGGGGCCAGCTTGCGCACGCCCGGACCGTCGACGCCGGCGCCGGCGTTAACCGGAAAAGCCGTCTTCAGCCGCCCGTCCGGCAACGTCAGGTGACAGGCGGCGCAGCGAGCGCTGGCTTGCTTGCCGTCGTGACACCCCAAACACAGCGCCATCATCGGCGGATCTGACGCTGCGCCGGGCGCGGTCACCACCGTGTTTGCGTGGCAAAGCTCGCAACCCATGCCGCGCGCCAGGTGCAGCTTGTGATTGAATTTCAGGTTCGCCGTCGGCAACAACGGCCGCGGCGGCTCGCTCAGCGGTTCGGCGCCCGACCAGCCGATGTGGCAGGCGATGCAGCGAGCAGCGGGCTGGCCCTTCGGCACCTCTTTCGCCGGCTGCGTGCGATCGATCTTGTGGCAGTCACGACAAGCCGCCTCGGGCGGCAAAAGATCGTCGCTGGCCGACGTCGACGAGGTCGCCAGCTGATGGCAGCTGGCACACGTCACGCCCAGGCGCGCGTGCTGCGCGTGATCGAAGGCGATGGGGATCTCCGCCGGCGGGTAAATGACCAGCGACGGCCTTTGCGCCGGGCCGCCGCTGGCCCGCGCCGCCCAGCTGCCGACCGCCGCCGCCAGCGCGACGATCGCCACGCCAACAATTTTCCTGCGCGCGGTCATAGCGACACATCCAGCTCGAACACCGCCAGGCCGCGGTACTGCGCGCGGTAAAGCGTGCCCACGTTGTCCTCCGCCAGCAGGTGCAAGTGCATCCCGGCGGCGATCAGGAAACGCCCGCCGGCCTGCGCGCCGAAGACCACGCCGTGATCGGTTTCGGGCTGCTGGTCGGAGCGCCAGTTCCAACCGGACAGTCGCCCTTCCAGCTCCAGCGTACGCCAGCGCGCCAGGTAGCGTCCCGACAGATCGCCACCGGCTTTCCGTCCGCCGAATCCGTCATCGTAGTAGCCATCGAGCCGCAGCATCCCGCGATCGGTGCGCCACTGCGCGCCCACGCTGCCACCCGCGGCGCGCCGGCCGCTCGGGCCATCGGCGGCCACGTCCTGTCCGCCGACGATCTCGCCCGGCGTGGTCTCGAAGAACCGCACGAACGCCCGGGCCGACAATCGCAATCCCGTGCCCACGTTCAATTCATACGCCACGCGCGCATCGCGGTAGGCGCCGGTCGAAAAGATGTTCCAGATCGAATCGCCATCGAAGGTGGGCGCCAGATAAACGTACTCGGCGCTGACCGACTGGCGCGACGACAGCCGCACCTGCAACGCCGCCTGCTGATCGTCGAGAAGGCCAAGCAAGATGTTGTATCGCAGGCCCAGCGACGCGTACACGCGGCCGCCAAGAGCCGCGTTCGCCGTCAGCGCCAGCTTCTCGTCGTTGACGCCCGTCGACGGCTCACCCGGTTGCTGGTCGGCCGTCGCCGACCACATGCGCCGGTAGGCCACGCGCGCGGACAGCGGCGCCCATCCATCGATCGCCAGCGCCGCGCCAGCCAGCGGGCGCAGCACCGTGTTCTGGTTCGGGCGCGTGGCCGGATCCTGCGACCCGATACTGGTGCCGTCCAATTCGTAGATCGGCGACGACAGCGGACGCTCGCCACGCACCTCGGTTCCGGCGAAGGCCTCGACCACCAGCGGCCGGTGCAGGCGCACCGCCACGTCGCCGCCGTCGAAGGCGTAAAAGTCGACCAGATCGAAATGCATCTGTCTGCCCAGCTGAAAATCCACCCGGCCCCCGAAGTCGCGGCCGGCCAGATACGCGTAAAGGACGTCGACGTGGTTTTGTTTCAGCTCGCGGATCTCGTCGGGGCCGGTGGGGCGCGAAAGCAGGTAGCCGCCAAAATCGCTGTCAAAGCGCAGGGACACGTCGACGGTGAGGACGTTGCGATCGGCGCCGTCCGGGTGCCAGCGATCAGGCGCGATGTCGGTGACGTTCAGGTTCAAGTACTGGGTCAGCCGCCGGCGGGTGAGCAGCTCGTTGCTGCCGCTGGGCGCGTAGCCGCGCACCTGATAGCCTTGCCCGATGGTCTGCACGTCGATGGTGAAGTCGTAGGCCCGCGCCGACGGCGCGACCGCCGCGCCGACCGCAAGGCCCAGGGCCGCCAGGGCCAGGCGCCGCGCAGCCACGGCGTCAGTCCGGATCGA
>DASXQB010000465.1:0-3525 GCA_036493295.1 Polyangia bacterium
ATTCCTCTGCCGCCCGGTTTCGGCCTGGGGACGATGGGCGCGGTGATCGGCATGCGCAACGTGACCAGCGATCGGCGCAAGCTGATCGACATCGGCGCCGCCGGGCCGTTGTGCGGCCTGGCCGTGGCCATTCCGGTGATCTTGTATGGCCTGTCCCTGTCTAAGGTGGCGCCCGCCGTCCCGCACAGCATTCAAGAGGGCAATTCGCTGCTGTACGCGTCTTTGAAGTTCATCTCCAAAGGCATGTGGCTGCCCGGCCACAACAAAGACGTCTTCATGCACCCGACCGCCTGGGCCGGCTGGGCGGGGCTGCTGGTCACGATGATCAATCTTTTGCCCATCGGCCAGCTGGATGGCGGGCACATCGCTACCGCTTACTTTGGAAACCGCTATCGAAAATTCGCCAGCGTCCTGCACCGCTTGTTGCCGTTGATGGCGGCGGGAATTTTTGTCTGGGTGTATCTGACCGTCCGGGCGGAGGCGGGCTCGCACTGGGATTGGATGGAGGGCGCAGAGATCTCCTTTGGTGGCGCATTGCCCTGGGTGGTTTGGTTCTTGATCGTCGGTGGCCTTGGGCGTTTGGCCGGCGGTGGCGATCACCCACCCGTCGACGACAAGCCTCTGCCGCGCAGCCGGCGCGTCTTGTTCTGGGTGGTGGTGGTGGCCTTCGTCGGGATCTTCATGCCCGTGCCGTACCGCGAAACCCTGGCCGGCAGCGATCTGGCCGCGCCGCCCGCTGCTTCCGTCGCGCCGGACCCGCTGCCAGCCGCGCCATGAAAGTCGAGCCGTTCGACCTTCCGCTGGAGGAGATCCGGCGCAATCTCGAAAGCCTGCGGCGCCCGCTGCGCATCGCCATCTTGCGCGCCCGCAATCCGTTCAACGTCGGCGCCATCATCCGCGTCGCGCACTCGTTCCTGGTGCGCGAGATCGTCCTCATCGGCACCGAGCCGTATTACCAGCGGGCTTCGATGGGCATGGAGCGTTTCGAAAATCTGGTCAGCATCCCGACCGAGGCGGATTTTCTGGCCCGCGCCCGCGCCCAGGGCGGCAAGTTGGTGGTCTTCGAAAAAGAGTCCGCCAAATCCAACCTGTGGCAAACCCCGCTGCCCGACGACTGCACCATGGTCTTCGGCAGCGAGGTCGAAGGCGTCTCCGATGCCATCGTCGCCGCGGCCGATCTGGTCGTCGCCATTCCCATGTACGGCATCAACCATTCATTCCCCGTCACCGTCGCCGCCGGCATCGCCATGGCCGAGTGGACCCGGCAGCACTACGAAAAGCGCTAGAAAAGTCCTAAGCCGAAGGCAGGTGGCTCGCGGTCCAGCGGTTGATCGCAACCAGGGCGCGGGGCCCGGTCCGATCGGCCGACGCCGCGATCATCAAGCCCAGCAGCAAAAGCGGGCTGACGAGGCGGCCGTACGAGAACGGAAAAAAGCCGAACGTCGGCAGCAGATATTCCAGCAGGTACGCCAGGCCGAAGATCGACCACTGCCCAACCGACGTCAGCGCCGCCGCTGTCACCAGATAGGGCAGCGCCGCGAACACGGCGTGGTGTTCCCAGACCAGCGGCGACATCATCTGCATCAGGACCAGCGTCGGCGGCAAGGCGTTCCACAGCAGCGCCTCCGTCGACGGCGTGCCCTCGCCGGTGAAGGTTCGCGCCCGCACCGTGCGTACCGCCGCGCTGACGGCCAGCGCCGCGATCAGCGCCTTGCCCACCAAAACCAACGGCGCGATCAAACCGTCGCCCAGCCCCAGCAGCAACGCCGTGCCACGCACCCACGAATCAACGGAGTTGTCGCGGAAGGTGAGGCCGTTGGCCTGATACACGTTGCCCAGGTTGTGCAGGAAATCGTGGTAAGGCGCGACGCCGCTGACCGCCACGGTGGCCGCACCAATCGCCGCCAGCCAGACCACGAACCAAACCAGCCAGCGCCAGTCGCGCGACAGCAGGATCAAGCCCGCCAGTAACATTGGCGACACCTTGAAGTGCGCGGCCAGGGCCAGCGCTAGCGCCGACAGCGCTCGGGCGCGCGGGTAGGCCAACAAGAAGATGAAGATCAGGTTCACGACGTGCAGGTTCACCTGCGTGTAGCCGAGCGAGCGCAGGATCGGCACGTTCGCCACCATGAAAAAGAACGTCGCCAGTGTCGCCGCCGCGCCGTTCAGGGCGTATCGCCGCAGCGACAGCCGCAGCAGAAAATAAAACGCGCCCAGCGAGACGACATTCAGCAGCCAGCACAGATCAAAGACCAGCTTTTCGCCGAGGAAAACAAACGGCCGCAGCACCGTGGCCCAGAACGGTGGGTAAAGGTAACGGGCGTGCAGTGGTTCGCCGCGGGCCAGGTTGCGGGCGGCCAGAAAATAGTCCTGTACGTCGCCGTAGACGCCGCGCTCGCGCAGAACGTTGAGATAGAGAAACGCGATGGCGAAAAATCCGATCGCCTCCAGGGCATTGCCCCGGTGCAAGCGCCCGCGCGCCAGCAGCAGCGCCAGCAGACCACCCAGGCCCCAGGTCAACGCCACGGACAGCAGCGTTACGTTCAGATCGCTGAGCGGCCCGACGCGCAGCAGCTCGGCGGCGCCGTGCCGGCCCTTGATCGCGACCAGCGCCGCGGCGGTCAACACGGCGACGGCGGTGGTGGCGCTCCACACCAGCAGTGGCTGATGAATCCGTGGACCGTCGGGGGCGGTCACGGCGCTCACGGTCCCGTTGGCGCCGTCGCGTATTGCGCCAGGCTGCTGTACGAACGGTTGACGTACGCGAACGCGGTCAGGTTGTTGGCGCCGGCCAGGATCACCAGCGCCACCACCGCGCCCAGCACCACCGGCCGCATGCGCGTGAACGTCCCCAGGGCGGCCAGCAACAGCACCAGCGGCACGAAGTGCGCGGCGTAAAGAAACGTCTCGGTGCCGTAGACCAGATGTACCGCCATCTGCCCCACCAGCGCCACGCCCAGCAGAAGGCGCAGCATCAAGTGTTCGCGCATGAACAAGGCCGAGCCCACGCCGATCCCCAGCACCAGGATCCACAGCAACGTCGCCGGCACCGCCAGCGGCCCACCGGAGAACAGCGGCGCGCGCTGCACCGACAGCATCAGGCGATTGGCCCACACCGGATGGTCGATGGCCTGCACCTTGGGCATCACGACGCTGTTCAGGAAAACCGCGCGCGCCACCGGTAGCGGTCCGCCGGTGACCTTGGGGCGCATGTGCTTGGTTTGCTTTTCAACCACGCCGACCGGGTTGCGGAAGAACAGCGTCGCCGTCGGGCACAATTTCTTTTGCGCGCCGTAAAGCACGCCCACGCAGACCAGCGCGATGGCGGTGACGCCGACGATGCGTTTGAGCGAACGGGTTGCCAGCGCGCCGCCCACGCCGATCAGCCAGTTGGTGATGGTGCCGGCGACCGTCAGCACGCTGGCCAGAACCAGGGCCAGGTTTTGCCGCCACGGTTTTTCCCCCGGCCCCACCGGCTGCCAGCCCAGGACCACCATCAACAATCCCAGCGTCACGGTGACGCCG
>DASXQB010000466.1:0-2136 GCA_036493295.1 Polyangia bacterium
GCAATGAACGTCAGCGACGCGCTACAAAGTATCCGGGCGGGGCAAACCAGCCCGATCGTCGTTCGTCCCCTCGACATGCTTCTAGGCGACGGCGTCGCTCACGACGCCGAACGGGCAGACTGGTCACCCTCGAAGCCGGAACCTCTGATCACGATCGAAAAATCAGGTTTCCGACGCGCCCGATGGATCGTCCTTACTGCGTTCGCGGCTGCAATCCTGACAATGGGCATTGTGGCCACGGGCGCCATCACCGGTTCGCACCGAGCACCAACTGCTCCGCCCACGACGAGATCTACGGTCCGCTCGCAGGTGCCCACGCCATTGTCCGCCACGACGCCAGCTGGCCGTACCACCATCAAAAGCCACGGGCACGCCGCGCCAACGGTGCCCGCGGGGGCGCCACTAGCGCCGAGAACGTCACCGTCGATCAAATCCTCTCGGCCGGGCGCGAGCACGGTCACGTCTACACCAGCCAAGAGCACTTCCGCCACGGCGCCATCGCAAGCCGGTTCATCAACATCGCCGGCCGCGACTGCATCGTCACAGTCATCCTCCGCCGGTGCCGCGCAGTCTGCTTCCGCGTCACCGACGTCCACAACGCTCCCACCGCCAAGTCCGACACCGGATGCCGATCCCACCGCCAGCCTCGACGGCACGAATCCGGTCATCGACATCCCGCACCCTTAGTCGCATCCAGCACCTCGGGCGGGGCAGATTGGTGCGGTCAAACCTCCGGGACTACGACGCCTGCTGCTTCAACCCGTTACACCGTCAAGGGAGCGTTTGTTTTCCTCGCTCAACGGCGCCGCGCGCCAATCGTCAGCCCCTTCGTAGTCTGGAATTCGATTTCTGCGCAGCCCTTTACCCGCGTAGCCTTAGAGATGTTAGACAGCATGCCGGGCCATGAGAGCGGATTTGGATGGAGGACACGCAAGAGGCGTGCTGGTTGAGCCCGAACGGAGCCGCGCGGACGTGAACACATTTCTCGGGTTTCTCGTCGTCGCGTTTCTTGTCTTGTTCGCGGCGACGTCGCCGCAAGTCGCCGCCCAATTCGCTCACGACATTTGGAACGTCATCGTTGAAATCTTCAACGGACTTTCCTCATTCCTCAATAGCCTTGCGGGAAACAGTTCCGCAGCGAGCTCTGCTGGCTGATTCTGCCGGAGTCACGGGACGGGTGTGCGCGGCGCTTCGCCATGGTCATCCCAATGCGCTGCCAGCTTGGCTGGTGCATCTCCTCAGCTGTCAGTCGAGCCCCAATGAGGGCAGGCGCAGACGCGCTCCGCGACACCTACCGGATCCGTGACGGACGTGGACTTCGAGCGGATACGGCGACTTGTCTTCCCTAGGGAACAACGCCGCACATCGGCACCGCCGCTCAGATATGCCGAGTTGTTGGTGCTGTGCGCTTGATCACGCCGCCCGCCCAGCGTCGGGTTTGATCACTGGGCGGGCGGCGTCGTCGATCAAACGAACTAGCCGTTGATGAAGATGTAATCAGCCTGGTAGGGGACGTTGGCTATCGGCGTGGCCTGCGGGTCGCAGGTGCCGCCCGGGGCGACGCCGCCGACGGTGTTGAGGCGGAGCACCTCGACGACATGCGCCAACAGCCCGGTTGGCTTGCCGATCTGGGTGGCGTCGAGGTTCAGTTCGGCAATGTTGCCCACGCCATTGGCGTTCTTGGTAACGAGCTTGCCACTGACCGCGCTGCCGTCGGGCGCTTGCCACTGCGGCGTGCCCGCGAGCGGCCGCACGAATGTGTGGTGGATGTCGCCGGTCAGGTGGGCGTCGACGTCGTGCTGGCTGAACGCGAACGATCCGTCAAATTGCGGTGTGCACGCATAGATCTGGCTACCGAAGACCACCGATTCTTGCACCGCGGCCACTCCGCTGGCGGCCACCGCGTGGTTCAGAAGGTGGAATTGGGCGCGCACCGCGCCATCCGGGAATTTGTTGGTGCGCAGGTTGGTGTAAAAGCCGCTCGGGTTCGAGCGCAACGCAGTAAGCAGGGTCGGGTCGGAGACGGTGACCGAGCCGGACGCGAAGCCGTCCGCCGGGCGCGTGGTGAACAGCGGCACCACGACCGGTCCGTCGACACCCGCCGTACCGGCGTCGATATCGGCCTCGGTCGGCGTG
>DASXQB010000467.1:0-2211 GCA_036493295.1 Polyangia bacterium
ATCAGCTGGACTGGATCGCGCGGTTGATCACGCACTTCGAAAACCGCGACGACGTTCAGCTGGTGGTGCGCATCCACCCGCGGGAAGGGGCGAACAAGCGCGAGAGCACCCGGTCCCAGCACCTGCAGCAGTTGCACGCGCGTTTCGACGGCGACCACCGCAATTGTCTGATCATCTGGCCGGAAGAAAAGGTCTCGAGCTATGACCTGGCCGAGCTGGCGTCGCTCGCCTTGACCAGCTGGAGCTCGATGGGAATGGAGCTGGCTCGCCTGGGACTGCCGGTGCTGGCCGCCTTCAAGGGCTATCAGTACTGGCCGCACGAGCCGTTTTTAGAATGGGCGCCGACCGCGGAGGCTTACTTCGAGAAACTCGAACAGATGTTGAAGCGCCCGCCGACCTTCGAGGACCTCAAGCTGGCGTTTCGCTGGTATCACATGGACGCCCTCTGCCGGACCGTCGATCTCGGAGACGTCATCCCGGACGCCGATTTCGGCCGCCTGCCGCCGTTCACTCTGCCCCGGGCGGCGAAGGCGATCGAGCAGATCATCGTCGAGGGTCGCGACGTGGTCGACATCAACCTGGAGGAGCGACGCCAGGCGGTGGCCGCCGTCGACGCCGAGGCACAGGAAGAGCTGGCGCTGAAGCGTAACTTGCGGCGACTGATTCACATCCTGTGCACCGGGAAAGAGCCGCCCGACGATTTTGTGCTGGTGTTCATGCAGGCGAACGGCGACGTGGCGGCTTTTGTCGACCGTCTGGCGGCGACCAGCGTGGCGCCGAACGTGCATTTTTTCATCGCCGGTCCCCGGCACAGTTTCTATTTCTTCGGCGCGGATCCCATCGGGCGCCGTTCCCCGATGGCCGTGCGGCTGGCCCGCGCCGGCGCGCAGTTCATCTGGGCTGACGAAGCGGACCGCACGGCGGCCGCGCCCGTGCGCGCCAGCGTGGTTTCAGATCTGGCGTTGCTGCGGGCGTTGCTGCGCGACGGTTTTATTGCGGCGCCCACTGGCAATGGCGGCGCGAACGACAATGAACCGCCGGGTATCGCCGCGCCTTTCGCCGGCGACGCCGAGTCCGTGCTGGGCGCCGGGCAACAGCTTTTGACCATCGGCAAGCTCGCCGAGGCCCGGACCCTCTATCAAACCTTCCTCGCCGATCACTGTTGGGATCCGCGGGTGGTCGAGGCCTTGGCGGCGATCGCGCTGTGAGGACAATGAAAGCGGATAGCGCGCCCATGATAAAGTGACGCCGCCCATGGCCTTCGAATTCCAGACGTTGCAGGAGGGGCTACGCCGTTCCCTGGCTGTGAACCGAGCCGCAACGGCGCTGGAGGTGGACGGCAAAAGCGTCTCGTACCAGGAGCTGGCCGACGCATCGTCGGCGGTGTGCGACGCGATTGTTCGCCTGGACGCGAAGGCGGGGGGGCTGGTCGCCGTTTTTGGTTACCGCAGTCGCGGCGCCTACGCGGGGATCGTCGGGATCGTGCTATCCGGAAACGGCTACGTCCCGCTGAATCCGCGTTTTCCTGCCGATCGATTGAGAACGATCCTCGCTCGTTCCGGTTGCGAGACCATCGTTCTTTATGAAGAGTGTGCCGACGCGTTTGCCGCGACCACCGCTGGTGGTCCCGCGCTGACTGTGATCTGTCCCGAGCCCGGAGAGCGGTGCAAGGCGCTGCTCAGCCTGCAGCCGCAGCACCGCTACTGTTTTCTCACCACCGAAAAATCCGCCGCCACCGGCGAAACGATCGCCGCTTCGCTGGCGATGCCGGAGATGTCGGCCTACTTGCTTTTTACGTCGGGCAGCACGGGCGTGCCGAAGGGCGTGGCGGTCACGCACGAAAACGTGTGCGCCTACCTGCGCACCACCATCGAGCGATATCAGATCGCTTGCACCGACCGGCACACGCAGATGTTCGATTTGACGTTCGACCTCAGCGTTCACGACATCTTCGTTACGCTGCTGGCGGGGGCCTGCCTGTGTGTGGTCCCGGAGTCTGCGGTGATGGGACCGGCCAAATTCTTGGCTGAACGCGCCTGCACCGTTTCTTTCTGTGTTCCGTCGGTTGCAATGTTCATGGACAAGATGCGGATGCTGAAAACCGATCGCTTTCCGGCGCTGCGCTTGAGCTTGTTCTGTGGTGAAGCGCTTTCCGCACGCAGCGTGCAACTGTGGCAAGCCGCCGCCCCGAATGCGGTCATTGAAAACATC
>DASXQB010000468.1:0-2705 GCA_036493295.1 Polyangia bacterium
CGTCGACGAATCAGGCCGGTGGCGCGTCGCCGGCCGACTGCTTGAGCGCCTCGGCTTGAAAATGCGCCCGCAGGCTTTCGATGACGTCGTTCAGATCGCCGTCCAGAATCCCCGGCAGATTGTGTTTCGTCAGGCCGATGCGGTGATCGGTCAGGCGGTCCTGCGGGAAATTGTAGGTGCGGATTTTCTCCGAGCGGTCGCCCGAGCCGATCTGGCTGCGGCGGGCGTCGCGCTCGGCGGTCTGGCGCTTTTCCTCTTCGATGTCGTAAAGCTTGGCCCGCAGCAGCTTCATGGCCATGGCCTTGTTCTTGTGCTGCGATTTTTCCTGCTGGCAATGAACAATCAGGCCGCTGGGAATGTGGTGGACGCGCACCGCCGAGTCAGTGGTGTTCACCGACTGGCCGCCCGGCCCACCCGAGCGCATGACGTCGATCTTCAGATCTTTCGGATCGATCTCGATCTCCACGTCTTCCACCTCGGGCATCACCGCGACGGTTGCCGTCGACGTGTGAATGCGGCCCTGCGCCTCGGTGGCGGGAACGCGCTGGACCCGGTGCACGCCCGATTCGTACTTCAGCTGCGAGAAGGCGCCGCGTCCGGAGATCCCGGCCACCACCTCGCGGATGCCACCGGCCGACGCGCTGGACATCGATAGGATCTCGACGGCGAAGCGGCGCCGCTCGGCAAAGCGGGTGTACATGCGAAACAGATCAGCGGCGAACAGCGCCGCTTCTTCGCCGCCGGTGCCGGCCCGGATCTCGAGGAGGATGTTCTTCTCGTCGTTGGGATCCTTGGGCAGCAGCAGCAATGTCATGCGCTGCTCCAGGCGATCTTGTTCGCCGCCCAGCTGGGCCTCTTCCTGCCGGGCGAGATCGCGCATCTCCGGATCTTTTTGTAGCTCGCGCGCCTCGGCCACCCGCTTGACCACCTCGCGGTGGTCGCGCAGGGCCTCCATCAGCTCGCGCAGATCCGAATGCTCCTTGCTGTGCTTCTGCATCAGCTGGCGGTTGGCCAGCACGATCGGATCGGCCAGCTTCGCCGACAGCTCTTCAAAGCGCAGCTCGACCGCGGCCAACTTTCTCAGCAAAAGGTCGTCAAGCATCGCGGGGCGCGGCCTTCAGCGCGCAGACCAGACGGTCTCAGGATTGCGGCGTGGACGACGGACGGCCGTACTTCTTTTGGAAGCGCTCGATGCGGCCGGCGGCGTCGACGAACTTCTGCTTGCCGGTATAGAACGGATGGCAGTTCGAGCAGATGTCGACCATGAACGTGCCGCGCGTCGAGAAGGTGTCGACGGAATGGCCGCACGCGCAGGTGATGGTGGCCGCCTTGTACTGGGGATGAATGCCTTTTTTCGCCATGGTGGTCCTCGGAAACCGCTTCTTATATGGGGGGTTCGCCCCGGGCGCAAGCAAAGACCGCGCGCCCTCGGTCGAAACTGCTGTTTCTAGGTGGACATCGAGTCGAGAAACTCCTGGTTAGATGCGGTCTTGCCCATTCGGTCGCGCACAAACTCCATGGCGTCGATGACGCCCAGCGGATGCAGAAGCTGGCGCAGGATCCAGATGCGACCCAGGGCGCCGTTCTTGGCCAACAGCTCTTCCTTGCGGGTGCCTGACCTGTTGACGTCCAGGCAGGGAAAGATGCGCTTTTCCATTAGCTTGCGATCAAGGTGGATCTCCGCGTTGCCGGTGCCTTTGAACTCTTCGAAGATGACGTCGTCCATGCGCGAGCCGGTGTCGATCAGGGCCGTCGCCACGATGGTCAGCGAGCCGCCTTCTTCGATGTTGCGGGCGGCGCCGAAGAACCGCTTGGGCTTTTGCAGGGCGTTGGCGTCGACGCCGCCCGACAGCACCTTGCCCGAAGTGGGCGCGATGCTGTTGTACGCGCGGGCCAGCCGGGTCAGCGAATCCAGCAGGATCACCACGTCGCGTTTGTGTTCGGTCAGGCGCTTGGCTTTCTCCAGCACCATCTCCGCCACCTGAACGTGGCGCGCCGCCGGCTCGTCGAACGTCGAGCTGACCACCTCGCCCTTGACCGACCGGATCATGTCGGTGACCTCTTCCGGGCGTTCGTCGATGAGCAGCACCATCAACGTCACCTCGGGGTGGTTGGTGGCGATGGCGTGGGCCACGTCCTGCAGCAGGACGGTCTTGCCGGCGCGCGGGGGCGACACGATCAAGCAGCGCTGACCTTTGCCGATCGGACACAGTAGATCGACGATGCGGGTCGAAAAATTCTTGGCGTCGTACTCAAGATTGAGACGCTGGTTCGGGTACAGCGGCGTCAGGTTGTCGAAGAAGATGGTGTCCGCTTGTTCTTCGGGCGGGGCAAAGTTGATCTGATCGACCTTCAGCAGGGCGAAGTAGCGTTCGGATTCTTTCGGCGGGCGAATCGGTCCCGAGACCGTGTCGCCGGTGCGCAGGTTGAACCGGCGGATCTGCGACGGCGACACGTAGATGTCGTCGGGGCCGGGTAAATAGTTGTAGTCGGCAGAGCGCAGGAAGCCGAATCCGTCGACCAAGGTTTCCAGCACACCGCTGCCGACGATCTCGCCGCGCGCGCCGGCGTGAGCGTTCAAAAGTGCGAAGATCAACTCCTGACGGCGCAGCGATCCCGCGCTCTCGACATTGAGCTCGCCGGCGAGCTGAAACAGCTCGGTGATCGATTTGCGCTTGATGTCGGTCAGATTCATCGCAAGTGAG
>DASXQB010000469.1:0-10169 GCA_036493295.1 Polyangia bacterium
CCGCGCCGTTGTTCTTCTTCGGTATGGCGCCGCAGCTTTTGTTGTTGTTGTTGCACTGAGCGGTGGACACGCAATCACCGGCGCCCGAACAGGTGGTGCGGCAATGCGGGCCGGCGGTGGGATCGCAGTTGAACGGCGCGCAGCTGACCGGCACCGCCGCCACGCAGGCGCCCTGCCCGTCGCAGGCGCGCACCGGGTTGAACGTCGACCCGGCGCACGACGCCGGCGCGCACATCTGGCCGGCCGCCGGCCGAAAGCAACCGCCGTGGCCGTCGCAGGTGCCGTTGTAACCGCAGGGCACGGCCGCGCCTTGGTTGACGCAAAGGGTGCTCGGGGTATTCGGCGCCACCGGCGCGCACCTGCCCGCTGACCCAGCGACGTTGCAGGCCTGGCAGATGCCGCAGGTCGATTCGCAGCAGACGCCGTCGACGCAGACGCCGCTGTCGCACTCGTCGGCGATCTGGCACGAACGGCCCAGGGCCTTTGGACCGTCGTCGGGCGCGTCGGCCGCCACGTCGGCCGGATCGGCGTCAGCGACATCGGCGACGTCCGCGGGCGCGTCGGCCGCCAGATCGACGGGCGCATCCACCGCGGCCGCGTCAGCATCGACGGCTGCATCCGCCTTTGCATCGACGCGCGTGCCGTCGGTGCCGGCGTCGCTGCCGCAATCGCTGCCCAAACAGATCATCACAGGCATCAGCTTGCCCGTCACCAGCGGCACGTTCTGCGAAGCGGTGGCCAGGATCCGGTTCGCCGATAGTCCATCCACCTGGCAGGTGACCTTGGTATTGCCCAGTTCGTCGCGTAGATAGATTTCGATGGTCTGCGGATCAGACAACGGGCCGGCCGCATTCATTGGCCGCGGTCTGTGATCGACCGGGATGCCCCCGGAGTTCGAGACCGTGAACACCAGTTGATCAACCGGGAGCCCTTTGAACCACACCTGCACGCTGAGGCCGGTGATGGCCGGATCGCTCCGGCAACCGACAGCCGCCAACGCGACCATCGACAGACACAAAAAGCCAAGCTGCGGGCGAACCGACAACACCGAACATCCATTAAGGATCGGTTTCATTATTCCGTCCAGGTGTCCGGTTCCAAACGGCGACCGCGGTCGAGCGCAATTGGCGTTTCTCGGTTATCGTCTGGGCCATGGCAAGTCATCGCGCTCCGATCGGTGAGGTCACTGTGCTTGGCTCCGGTGTCATGGGAGCTGCCATCGCCGCCCACATGGCCAACGCCGGCCTGCGGGTGCGCCTGCTGGACATTGTGGCCAAGGACGCCGCGCCGGGTGCAGCAGCGGACAGCAAACGCGCGCGCAACAAGATAGCTGATGGCGGGTTGGAAGGCGCGCGCAAGGCGCGTCCGGCGGCCTTCTTCGCCGGCCGCTTCGATGCCCTGGTCAACACCGGCAATCTGGAAGACGACCTGGCGGCCGCCGCTGCCAGCAGTGACGTCATCATCGAAGCGATCGTTGAAAACCTGGCCATCAAACAAGAACTCTATGCCCGTCTGGATGAACTGGGCGGCAACGCCGTGGTCACTTCGAACACGTCGGGCCTGCGCATCGCCGATCTCATGACCGGACGAAGCGAGGCATTCAAGAAACGGTTCTGTATCACCCATTTCTTCAATCCGCCGCGTTATCTGCGCCTGGTGGAGATCGTGGCCGGCGCCGACACGGCGCCCGAAACGCTGACCCGGGTGGAAGATCTCTGCGGGCGCCTGCTGGGCAAGGGCCTGGTGCGGGCCAAGGACACGCCCAACTTCATCGCCAACCGCATCGGGACGTTCGCCCTGATGCGCACGTTGGATGAAGCGGTGAAACAGGGCTACACGGTCGAGGAGGTCGACGCCATCTTCGGTCCCGCCACCGGCCGCCCCAAGAGCGCCGTATTTCGCACCGCCGACGTGGTCGGTCTGGACACGCTCATGCACGTGACCAAGAACTGCTACGACGCCTTGACCGGCGATGAACGGCGCGAGGTCTTCAACCCGCCCGAGGTGCTGGTCAAGCTGGTCGACAAAAAGTGGCTCGGCAGCAAGACCAAGCAAGGTTTTTATAAAAAAGTCGGCGACGACATCCTGCAGATCGATCTGAAAACCCTGGAGTACGGCCCGCAGAAAAAGCCGCGCTATCCGTCGCTGGGCGCAGCCCGCGGCACCGAGGACGTCGACGAGAAGATGCGCCGGGTGGTCAGCGGCGACGACCGCGCGTCGGCCCTGGCCCGCACCGTGCTGTACGAGACGCTGATCTATTCGGCCAACCGCCTGGGCGAGATCGCCGACGACATCGTCGAAATCGATCGCGCCCTGCGCTGGGGCTTTGGCTGGGAGCGCGGGCCGTTCGAGACCTGGGATGCTCTGGGCGTGAAGGCCACGGCGGCGAAGATGGAAGCGGCCGGCTACACCGTGCCGGGCTGGGTGAGAGAGCAGATCGCCGCCCAGGGCGAGGGCATGCGCTTTTACAAGCAGGAAAAGCCCGGCCGCGTGTTGCAACTGGGCGGACGCGGCGGGTTTCAACCGGTGCCCACGGACGCGCGAGAGATCTCGCTGGACGCCGTGCGCGCCAGCGGCGGCGAGGTGGAACGCAACGGCAGCGCGTCGCTGCTGGATCTCGGCGACGGCGTGTTTTGCCTGGAATACCACGCAAAAATGAACGCCATCGATCCGGAGATCATCGTCATGACGATGAAGGCCGTCGACCGCGCCGAGCGCGACGGCGTCGGCCTGGTGATCGGCAACCAGTCGCCCGACGCCTTCTGCGCCGGCGCCAACCTGTTCGGCCTGATGGTGGCCCTTGGCCAGGGCAATATGGCCGGCGTCGCCGAGATGGTGCTGGGATTCCAGAACGCCTGTCAGCGCACGCGATACGCGCGCGTGCCTGTGGTAGCAGCGCCGTTCGGGCTGACCCTGGGCGGCGGCGCCGAGGTGGTGCTGGGCTGCCAGAACGTGCGCGCGGCGGCCGAGCTTTACATCGGCTGCGTCGAGGTCGGCGTCGGGTTGATCCCCGCCGGCGGCGGCTGCATGGAGCTGGCGGCGCGCGCTTCGGCGAAGGCCACCGACGATCCGACGTTCGATCTGCTGTCGCTGGTGCGCGTCCCGTTCGAGACGCTGGCCCGCGCGCGCGTGTCGACCAGCGCCGAGGAAGGCCGCGACCTTGGCTATCTACGTCCGTCCGACGCCGTGTCGATGGCGCGCGAGACGCAGCTTTTCGACGCCAAGGAAACCGTTCTCGGCCTGGCGCGCGCCGGTTATCGCCCGCCGCCGCCGCGCCGAATTCGCGTCATCGGCGAAGCAGGCGCCGCCACCATCCGCGCGTCGATGAAGAACCTCACCGGCGCCCACCAGATCAGCGAGCACGACGCCAAGATCGGTTCCGCCCTGGCGCGCGTTTTGTCCGGCGGCGCCGTGCCGGCCGGCGCGCTGGTCAGCGAGCAGACGATTCTTGATCTCGAACGGGAGGCCTTCCTGTCTCTGTGCGGGGAACCCAAGACCCGCGAACGCATCCAACACATGTTGACCACCAGCAAACCCCTGAGGAACTAACCATGCGCGACGTAGCGATTCTGTCGGCGGTCCGCACCCCCATCGGGCGCGCCCCCAAAGGCGTCCTGCGCAACACCCGCCCCGACGATCTGGGCGCGCTGGTCGTGAAGGAAGCCATCCGCCGCGCCGAGGTGTCCCCGGCGGCGATGGAGGATCTGGTCCTCGGCTGCGCGATGCCGGAGGCCGAACAGGGCCTCAACATCGGGCGCGTGATCGGCCACCTGGCCGGCCTGCCCGATGAGACGGCGGGCATGACCATCAACCGGTTTTGTTCATCCGGGTTGCAAGCGACGTCGATGGTCGCCGATCGCATCGCCGTCGGCGCGCTGGACGCCGGCATCGGCGGCGGCGTCGAATCGATGTCGCTGGTGCCGATGGGCGGCAACAAGATCTCGCTGAACCCGACGCTGGTCGAGACCTTTCCCGACGCGTACATCCCGATGGGCAACACCGCGGAGAACGTCGCCCGCCAGTTCAACGTCACGCGCAGCGAGCAAGATCAGTTCGCCCTGTGGAGCCACCAGAAGGCGGTGGCCGCCTGGACCCGCGGCGACATGGCGGCGGAGATCGTCCCCGTCCCGACGCGCGTCTATGAAAACGGCTGGCGCGAGGTCACCGTCGACAAGGACGAGGGACCGCGCGCCGACACGTCACTGGAAAAGCTGGCGTCACTAAAGCCGGTCTTCGATCCCACCGGCAGCGTCACCGCCGGAAACGCCTCGCCGCTGAACGACGGCGCCGCGGCCGTGGTGTTGATGGCGGCGGACAAGGCGCGCGCCGAAGGAAAAAAGATCCGGGCGTATTTTCGCGGCTTCGCCGTGGCCGGCGTGCCGCCTGCGATCATGGGCATCGGTCCGGTGCCGGCGGTGCGCAAGCTCTTGGCCAAGGCTGGTTTGAAGATCGATCAGATCGATCTGTTCGAGGTCAACGAAGCGTTCGCCTCGCAGGCCGTGTACTGCATCCGCGAGCTGGGCTTGCCGGTGGATCGGGTGAACGTCAATGGCGGCGCGATCGCGCTGGGCCATCCGCTGGGCGCCACCGGCGCGCGGCAAATTGCCACCGCGCTGCACGAACTGGAACGCCGCAAAGGTCGTTACGCCGTGCTGACCATGTGCGTGGGTGGCGGGATGGGCGCCGCCGGACTCATCGAACGTGCTTAGGCGCAGAGGCGGTCACGCTCAGGCGCTGGCGTTCGTGGGGCTCGCGGCAACGCTGACCGGCTGCGCGCACAAGCCGCCGTTATTCGATCCGAAGGCGCGCCAGACCTGTCTGGTGCTGTCCGTCGGTGGCGCAAAGGGCGTGGCGCATCTGGGCGCCATCGCCGCCACCAAGCAAGCGGGCATTCGTGTCGACTGCGTGGTCGGCAACAGCATGGGCTCGCTGGTGGGCGGGCTTTATGCCAGCGCGCCTGACAAGGACACCACCGAACGCTTTCGCCACATGGCCGGCGCCTACGTCGATGCGTCCAGGATGGAGGCCGGAAAGAACGGCTTGATACTGGGCGCAGTGCTGGGCGCGGTAGCGGCCGCGGTCACCGACAACAAAGTGGCGCCGATCGTCGCCGCCGGGGGCGGCTTTGCGCTGGGTGCTGGCCTGACGTCGACGATGGATCGCGATCGCCTGGTGAAGGTCCTGGACGGCGAGTTCGCCGGCGTCGCCATCGAAGCCCTGCCCGTCCACTACGCGACGTCGTTCCAGCGCCGCGCCGGCGATGGATTGGAGCTGGTGGTGGCAAAAGAAGGCAACCTGGCCGCCACCATCGGCAAGAGCCTGGCCAATCCCTACATCTTCGACAACCTTGATCTCGCCAAGACACCCGACATCGATCCCGGCGCCGATCGGGCGGCGATGACCCCGGTCGACGAAGCGTGCCGCCTGTTCCCGGGCGCGAATTTGCTGGCGATCAACGTCACCGATCAACCGGCCTTCTATCGCGGCGACATGAATTGCCCGCTGCGCGAGGTGCGCGTCCCCGTCGGCGCCGTGAACCCGGAAGCCGTCTTCAAGCTGCAAGCCGCCTTCGATGACACGGTGAAGGCCGGCTACGACGCCACGCTGGCAGCGTTGCAACGCTGACGGCGTGACTGTCGAAACAGGCTCATCCGCAAATCCAGAGCAGGGCACTGAGGAGTACCGTTGTGAAAGTAAAGGGTCCGGCGACCATCCTCAATGGCCTAGGTCGTGGCATTCTCACGATTCCGGACGCGCAGCTAATTTTTGGAGATCCGCTTCGTCGGGATCGACGGCCTATTGCCGAAATGTCGCCAGATGAACTTGAGCGCTTGGAGGCGAGGATCGACGCCGAGCAGGCGGCTCATGTGTTCATCTTGTTCGCGGACAGTGTTCTTAGCGACGCTTGTCTGGCGTTGTATCGATTTGAACGTGTCGAAAGCGAAGTACAAGCTGTCGGGAATGTCGATCATTTGAGCAGACACGAGCGACTCCTTCGACGATTTGACCGCGATCTTGCGCTGGAGCAACTACGCCGGCTGTACTCCGAGGCATTTATTGTGGCAAGCGATATGGTCGCGAAAATCTTCGAGCGGCTGATTAGAGCCACGAAAGCCTTTCCAGTCTTTTGCTGTGCCATTCGCGAAGAATTTAATTATCTGAATGATGCGCTTCCGGCCCGCCCCCATCTTCGAGATTCGATTGCACATAAGGACGAGCGATCCCTGGGTGAGGCAAGGGGTAAGCCAATTCAGCCCCAAATGATGGACACGTCCGACTATCTCGGCGAGCAGATTCATACCGGCACGCTTGAAGGAGCGGTTTATAGAAATACGTCCAGCGAGGGCGTCCAAGGGGAGCTGGCCATTACTGGCACTACTTTCGAAACAGTCAGAAAATGCGTCCAGAGAGCAGTTGATGCGCTCCCGTGGTTTCGTTCTCGATTCATTTCTGATCCCGGTAATTCAATGGATCCGGTGCGATGGCAACCAGGCGACGGCGGGAGGCGGAATCAAAATCCATTC
Source organism: Polyangia bacterium (assembly GCA_036493295.1). Classification (GTDB taxonomy): domain Bacteria; phylum Myxococcota_A; class Polyangia; order Fen-1088; family Fen-1088; genus DATKEU01. Next base: position 6,525 of record DASXQB010000469.1, read on the forward strand.
GCGTACTGGATCCCGAAGTAAGGCGTCGCTAGCCAAGCCAGGTACTACTTCACCACCACGCAATCTTCCCGCGCGCATCAAGCAAAGAAGCTCAGGGTCCCGACGGCACGCACTCGCCCAGCGCCGCGTCGCAGGTGGCGTCGGTGGAGGCGCCGCAGTCGGCTTGCGTGCGACAGAGAATGCGCTCGGTCCAGGTACCCAAAAGATTCTGCCGCTGCGACGATTGAAACGGCAGCCACACCGGCGCGCGCGAGGGATCGCCGCTGTCCACCGCGCGCAGATCGATCGCCGTCATCCATAACTGCGGTAGCTGGCCGTCCGGTGTTGGCTGCGCGCTGTTCCGCACCAGATGGCCGTAGTCCATCTTCGACTGGAAGGTCAGGTAAAGGACGTTGCACTGATCCTGCATCACGGGCGCAAAGCGCGGGTACGTCGACGTCGCGCCGATCGTCTGCGTGGCCTTCGCCAATTCATAGACCCGGCCGCCGGCGCGCGACACCAGGCGCAGCCGGCTTTGCGCGTTGCCGTAGCTTGGCCCGGGCAGCGGCGCCGACACGAAGGCGATCCACGCGCCGTCGGGCGACCAGGTCGGGTAGTAATGAAAAAGCCCGTTCGCGTCGTCCTGGGGAACCACTACCCGCGGCGTGCCGAAGCCGCTGCCGCTATACGGCAGCACGACGATCGATCCACTGTCGACTGACCACGGGGTCATGCTGCCTTCGGAGGCGGTGGCGGCGATCTCGCGGCCGTCGGGCGACCACTGCGGGAAAAAATAACGGCCGCCACCGACGGCGGTTGGGTTGGGATCCAGACGGGCCAGTTCTGTATTGGTGGCGGTCTCGCGCACGTCCAGGTGGCCGGGATCCTGAAGCGTACCGAAGCTCGCCAGCACACGGCTGCCGTCGCGGTTCAAGCTGGTGGTCGCGCCGTCGCCGCCCGTGCCGGGCGCCGGGGGCAGGACAGCCGGGCTGGGGCTTTGCACCTCGACGACGGTCAGGGTGCCCAGCTCGCTATAGTCTTTTTTGTTGCCGCTGTACGCGAGAAAGCGTCCGTCGTCGCTGACGCTGTGACAGCCGCCGCAGGAAAAGCGATCGAGTGACGGCGGGGTGAGAAACGGCAACCCCGGCCCGCCGCCCAGCACCGCGCGAAAGATTCCCTGCCCGTCGGTGGACCAGTAGTAAATCCCGCCGTGCACCGACGAAGGCGAAAACGCGATCCGCGTCGGTGGCGAGACGGCGATGGTGCTGCCCGTTGGATCGGCGCCCGCGATCTGCAAATCGATTTCGCCGTCGGGATTCTCGGCGGCGATGGTTGTCCACAGCGCGCGCGACAGCGGGTAATAACAGGCGTCGTCGGGCGGCGGGCTGGGAATGGGTGGAGGATGCCGGCAGGGGAGATACAGCGTGTACGCGCGACTGGGATCGGTCACCGCGGTCAACTGCACGCGAAAATACGGCTGCGTGCTGCGCCATTGCAGATCGATCCCGCCCAGGTTCAACGGGAACATCGCGCCCGGCAGCGGATAGACGATCGTCGGTTGTCCGGCGGTCGTGGGATCGATCGGCCGCATGAACAGCGACACCCCACGGCCCGGAAGACCGACCAGGTTGTCGTCGACGAAGCAGCGACCGCCGCTGTCGTCGCAGTTCCACGGACTGTTGGCCACCGTCGGCAGCGGCGGCGGCGCACCGCAGGCGTAGCCGATGAATTCGATCGCCCGGGCGCGCTGGCAACCGGCGCCGGCCAGGCCGACACCGACGACGACCATCGCGCCGATGGCCGCCGCGCCGATCCACCCGCGAAACAAGCGCGACGCGCGCGCGGCGGGTGGTTTTCGATTCATGCCATCAAGGAGCGGCCACCGGTGACGCCGCGCTGGCTTGCAGGCGGCGCGCCTCGCCGGCGTGGCGACCGTGTGGATAGCGGCCAAGATACGCGGCCAGCGCGGCGGCGGCGCGCCCGTCGGGCAGCGCCACCAGGCAACCCGCGCGCTGGAAGGCGGCGTCGTCGGCGTCGGCGGGTGACAGGCGGCTGGCAAGCGCCTGATCATAGAACAACACCGCCTGCTTGCAGTCGCCGCGGGTGCGCGACAGATCGCCGGCCACGCGCGCCACCTCGCCCCGCCGTTCGCTGCCCGGGTTGCGGCGCAGAAAGCCGCGCGCTTCGTCCAGGGCGCGACCGTCCTGGCCCAGCTCGGTGAGCATCTCGATGATCGACAGGTCCGCCTCGGCGCGCAGGACGCCGCGCGAATGCTGCTCGCGGTAACGCTCCCACGAGCGCAGCGCGCGCGCCGGATCGTGCAGATCTTCGTCTTCGATCGACGCCATCTCGTACTGCGCGCTTTCGGCTAGCTGACCGCCGCCGTGGGCCAGCCGACCGTACAAGGCCAGCGCGTGCCGCGCATCGCCCGCCTGCCGGGCCTGGCGCGCCGACGCCAAAATGGCCGCCGCCTCCGGAGCAGCGTCCGCGGTGGCAATCAGACGTCGGCTCGCTCGGCGCAGCGCGCGCGCTGGCGCCGTCGTCGTGGCGACCGAGGACGACGACGATGGTGGCGGCGGCGCGGCAGCGGCCGGCACCTCGGCGCTGGACCAGTGTTGGCCGGGCGAAAGGTGCGCCACGCGCTGGCCACTTTGCGCGTCCTCCACGTCGACCACACCGGTTTGCAAATGGACGCTGACCCCAGTCGATTCGACGCCCACGTCGAAGACCGTCCCCAGCACCACCACTCGATAGCCGGCGGCGCGCACCACATAGCGCTGCCCCGACGATTGATGGGGAACGGAGAAATGCGCCTTCCCACTTTTCACTTCGGGTGGCGTGTCGTTGTCGCCGGCCAGCAGCGCGCCCAGCGGCGCCAGCACCACGTCCACCCCGCGCGCCAGGCGACGCTCCAGTTTTTCGCCGGGACCAGTCAGCAACGTGCCGGTGGCAAATGTCGGCGCGTTCGCCGACGGCGCGGCCACGCCCGCCACCGTTTCGTTGCCCGTCGGCGCACGATGCAAAACCGCGAACGCCACCACACCCGCCACCGCCGCCGTCGTCAGGCCGACGCCCAGCGCCCAACGTGCGCGCGACGGCGCCCACGGCGCCTGCACGCGGGTCCAGACGCGTTGCTTGTTCGGCTGCACCTCTGGCATCTCTGCCGAGTCATCCAGCGCCCGCCGCAACGCTTGATCGCCAGCAGACGTCGACGTTTCCAACCAGCGCGGTTCCGACTTTGACGAATCCTTCACGCCTTCCCCTCCCGCAAGGGCGGACCGTCCGGCCCGCCCGTCGACACCACCACGCCGCGCTCGGCTTCCTTGGCCAGCGCTTCCAGTTGCACCCGCGCGCGGTGCACCCGCGTCCACACCGTGGCCACGCTGCAGCCACACTGCGCGGCGATCTCCTCGGCGGAGCGTCCTTCGATCTCCGACAGCACCAGGGCCAGCCGGCGTTCGGGCGGCAGCTTGCCGAGAAGCTGCGTCAGATACTGGCGACGGGCGGCGGCGTTTTCGCTCCAGTCGTGCGGCAGTCGCGGCGGCGCCGCGCGCACCAGCATGTCCATCACCGCGCGGCGCAGGCGGCGGCGCTTGGCAAAGCGCAAGGCGTGCCGGGTGGCCAGGCGATGAATCCAGGTGGACAGCCGCGACTCGCCGCGGAACG
>DASXQB010000470.1:0-30019 GCA_036493295.1 Polyangia bacterium
TGATACTTGGCCGCCGCCCATTGCACGGTCATCGCCGTGCAAGCGCCCAGGGCCGACAGCAATAGATCGTGGGGGCCGGGCCCCACATCGCCGCCGTCCTCGTCCACCGGGAGATCGGCGACGATCTCGTGCGGGCCCACCGTGATGATCTGCCGGCGCGGATCCTCCGTGCTGCGCACGCGGGCCTCGCGAAAAACGGTGTGCAGCGGTTCCAGCAGCCGCTTGGCGCGCCCGACGGCGTCGGCCAGACGATCGATGGAATCGTCGAACCGAATCCCGTTGATGAAGAAGGTGGGCGTCGCCAAGACGTGGCTGTGCCAGCCGGAGACCTCCTGGGTGGCAACGGCCTGGCGAAACGATCGATCATCCAACGCTCGCTCGAACGAGGCAGCATCAAGACCAATCTCTGCCGCCAGCGCGACCAGGCGCGGGCGAGAAAGGTCTCCGTCGCCTTCGAAGAGGCGATCGTACATCTCCCAGAACTTGCCCTGTGCGGCGGCGATCTCGGCAGCTTCGGCGGCCGGCTCGGCCTGGGGGAAAAGATGGCTTCTGGGGTTGGCGCGAAAGACGAACCGCAGGTCAGGCGTTCGCGCCACCAGCTCCTTGATCGTTCCGTACGCGCTCCGACAGCTGGGGCACGCGAAGTCGCCGTACTCGACCAGCGTGACCTCGGCCGCCGCCGGGCCACGCACGTGATCATGCGGGCCGACCGGCTCTGACAGCTGGATCAATTGCCGCCCGTCGAAGTGACCCATGGCTCAGACCGTCCCCGCGGTGTTGCTCATGGGCTGAAGGTTCCACGGTCAGCCAGCGTCCGTCCAGTGCCTTCGCCGCGCCTCAGTAGAAGGTGATCTCGTCGATGGAGAAGCTCGCTCCACTGACGACGCTTTTTTACTGACCGGGAGAGTCGGTCGATGCGTCCGGGCCGCTGTCGTCGGGACCGTCGGGACGCCGTCAGAACACCTGAGGACGCAGTCGGGGCTGTGGGTACACCCACTGCCGACCGGGCCGAAGCATTGACATTGAGACGCCGGAATGCCGAACTCTGAGCACTGCCATTACCGGGCGACACAGACGGCGGACACAACGACGTCGCTGCAGAAGTGCCCGATCCCTGGCAAAAGCTACCGGGATTCACGACCCGGAGATATCTCTACCATTTGAGCGGCCGAAGGCGAACTGTCAATCGCTGGGCGCGTCGAGCCCGGTCTCACCGCACGCAACGAACAGCTTCAGGCGTCGTCATCGCCATGCGGTAGGTGCTGCCGTTGGCGAAGAAGGCGGTCCAGGCTCGGGACGGATCGTCGACGACCGCCGACGACGACCAGAAATACGCGCTGGGGGTCATCGGAAACACGGTCGCGTCGACCGAGGGCCCGATCGATTCGTCGACGATGGTCTGGATCTCGCCGATGGTCGGGACGCGCCAGCCGGCGCCGCTCAACGATAGGCCGGCGCAATACGTGTTCGCGTCCGCCCAGGTGTACAAAGACGTCGAGAGGGCCTGCTGCCAGTTCAGCTTGGTCTGCGTATCGGTCACGATGCCGTTCGCGACGGTGTAACGCTCCGACGGCGCGACGGTCGAGGGCGGCTGACCGCGTACGCAGCGGGCGCGGTACGGGTAACCCATGTCGCCATAGCTGGTGAAACCGCTGCCGAAAAAAACCAGCCATTCAAGGCCCGGATCCTCGACCATCACCGACGACGTCCAGAAGCTGTCGCTGGGCGTGTCGGGAAAGGCCGTCGCGTCAATCGAAGGATTCGCGATGGTCCAGTCGGCCAGCGAGGCCAGCTCGATGCGCGACGGCAGGCGCCAACCGGCGACGCCGTCGATGCTCAAGCACGCGCAGTGTTGTTTGGCGTCGTCCCAGGTGAAGGTCCCGGAATCAACCGTCCGTTGCCAAACCAGCCCGGTGACGTTGTCGGTCACTTGGTTGCCGCTGGCGCTCACCGCATAGCTGGTCGGGTTCGGCAGACCGCTGCGCGCGGGGTTCGGCATGACCCAACTGGCCCAAGCATTCGGCGCGGCGATCGGATCGCACCCGGCGTCGGCCGTGTCGATAGCATCGGCGCTGGCGATATCGATGATGTTCGTCCCGTCGGTGGCGAGGTCGTCAGCGCCGCCTTCCGGCAGGGGAACCGAGCTGTTCGAACCGTTGCACGCGGCGGCACCGAGCGAGACAAACAGCAGAACGATGCTGGGCCTTCTCGGCGCTGCTGTTTCGGTGACCATCGCCTTTGCGGGTGACGCCTTCCGCAAGACGACGGAGGTCCCCCTTCAAAACGGGCGCCGAAGAAGAAAACCTTCTCTCTCGTTCCTGGACGCGATGCACCCGGCTGATCTGCGTGACTGGTTATTGAAACGCTTGAACGGACTGAACAGACCGCCAGTGTAAAGTGAATGTAAAGCGCGGCGGTGACCAAGATCACTCGCCGCGCTTTGGCTGCTGACTATACTCGCGCCTTCCAAGGGGGAGCGCATGACGGCACGCGAGCTGCGGACCAGCAAGGAACGGGTGCTTTTTCGGCTGTCGGTGGCAACGTCACTGATCGCCTGGATCGTCATCGTGGTGTCGGTGGTCGGGCTGGCGTACGGGCTGCTGGTCACGGCGGCGGTGCTGGTGGCGCACGCGCTGCTGCTGGCCCGGATCACCGGCAACGGCGTGCGCGTCACCAACGGTCAGCTACCCGACGTGTGGAACAAGGTGCAAGAGGCGTCGCGCAAGCTGGGCCTGGATCATGCGCCCGAGGTTTACGTGGTCCAGGCCGGGGGCATCCTGAACGCCTTCGCCACCAAGCTTTTGAGCCGCCGCTTCGTGATCATCTATTCGAACCTGCTGGACGCCTGCGATGCCGGCGGCAACGAACCAGGCCGGCCTTCGGAGCTGGACTTCGTCATCGGGCACGAGCTTGGTCACCTGGCCGCCGGCCACCTGGCCTGGCAGTGGTTCTTGCTGCCGTCGCGGGTGATCCCGCTTTTGGGCGCGGCCTACTCGCGCGCCCGCGAGTACACCTGCGATCTGTGCGGGCACGAGGTGGTGAACGACCTCGAGGTTTCGTCGCGCGCCTTGACCATCCTGGCGGCAGGCGGACGCGCCGGGCGCCGCGTGAACCTGAATCTTTTCGTCGAACAGGTGGCGGAGACCGGCCGCTTCTGGATGGCGGTGTCCGAGCTGAACGCCTCGCACCCGTATCTGTCCAAACGCGTGGCCGCCCTGCGCGCGGCGGCGGGACTGGAAGGGGCGCCGGTTGCTTCGCGCAGCGCCCTGGCCTATCCGCTGGCGCCGGTGCTGGGAATGGCGGGCGGCGGACCGATGCTGGTGGTCGTGATCATCACCTACGCGATCATCCTGGCCGGCATGCCGGCGCTGAAAAAATATTTCGCCCACGCCGCCGGTGGCTCGGCCGCGGCTTTTGATCCGCGTGGCGATCAGCCCGGCGCCGACCCGTCACCACGCGCGCCCTGAACGCGCTCGATCGCGCGGGCTGGTCACACTTCGTAGTCGGGCGTGGTGGCGCGACCGTAGGAAATCCTGTTCCAGATCCGTTCGTGCAGAAAATAGATCAGCAGCTTGACCGTGGTATCGGCGAGGCCGATCTTGGCGGCGAATTCGAGCTGGCCAGTCATGACCAACGCCACGCAAGCGGTGATGATGCCGGCCAGGATGCGCCACGAGATCGACTTGGCCACGCTGCGCTTGGGCGAGTCCAACACCACGCCCATCTAGACTGGTCCCAGGCGTCGGGCGATTTCGTTGAACACAGCGTTCGCGGCATAGCGCTCGCCGCCGTCGGGGAGGATGACCACCAGGCGTTTGCCGGCCATTCCGGGCCGGCGGGCCAGCGTCAGCGCCGCGAACAGCGCCGCGCCGCTGGACATGCCCGCCGCCAGGCCTTCCTGGCTGGCCAGCTGCAATTGTGTGCGCACCGCTTGCTCCTCGGTGACGGCGATGACCTCGTCGATGATGGCGCGGTTCAAGATCTCGGGGATAAAGCCGGCCCCCAGGCCCGGCAGGTGGTGGCTGCCGGCGGTGCCGCCAGACAGGACAGCGGCGCCCGCGGGTTCGACGGCGATGGCGATGCAACCGGGCCGGCGCGACTTCAGGACCTCGCCCACGCCGGTGATGGTGCCGCCGGTGCCGACGCCCGACACCAGCGCGTCGACCTCGCCGCCGGTGTCGGCCCAGATCTCTTCGGCGGTGGTGCGACGGTGAATCTCGGCGTTGGCCGGGTTACGAAATTGCTGCAGCATCACCGCGCCCGGTGTGGCAGCCACGATCTCCTCGGCCTTCAGCACCGCGTCCTTCATCAGCGACCCAGGCGTCAAGACGATCGTCGCTCCCAGCATGCGCAGGAACGCCACGCGCTCTTGCGAGATGCGCTCGGGCATGGTCAGCGTCAAGCGATAACCCTTCGCCGCCGCCACGAACGCCAGCGCGATGCCGGTATTGCCGCTGGTCGGTTCGACCAACATCGCCCCCGGTTTCAGCACGCCCCGTCGCTCGGCGTCCTCGACCAGCGCTGCCCCCACGCGATCCTTGACGCTGCCGCAGGGATTGCGTGATTCCATCTTCACCAGGATGTGCGCGCCCGCCGTGTCCAGCCGCCGCAGCTCGATAAGCGGCGTGCGCCCCACCGACTGCACGACGTCTGGAAAAAGCATGCTTCGTCTTATCACAAATGACTCCGATGGACGTTGACGGTGGAAAGATCCTGGGTAAAGTGGCCGGCCCCTAAACGCCCGAGTCAAAAACATCCGTCTCAAAAAACGCCCAGGAGCCCCACCGTGAAGATTACCCAGACAGTTCTCGCTTCGTTTGTCGTGCTTGCCCTTGCCGGGACCATCAGCTGCTCCAGCAGCGAGAACTCGAAATCTGACGGCGCTGTCGACGGAAAGTCCGATGGCAAGGCGGACACCGGCAAAGGTGGCTCGGGCGGAAGCGGCACGGGCGGCAGCGGCACCGGTGGAACCGGCGGCAGCGCGAGTGGCGGCAGCGACGGCGGGACGGTTGACGTCGCCGCGGAAGTGGCGGCCGACGTGGCGGCCGACACCGCGCACGATGTGGCAACCGACGTGGCGGCCGACGCCGCGCACGACGGGGCGGTTGACACCATCGTTGACGCTGGAACGGATACCGGCAGCGACAGCAACGCCGACGCTGGCACCGACGTGGTCGCCAGCGACGCCACCGACGCCACCGACGCCACCGAGACCGCGCCGACCGACGCCGGCACCGACGTCACCGACACCGGCGGCGACACCATTGCCGCCTGCAACAGCGTGCAGCTGTCCGGAGCGCAGATCGCCAAGACCACACACGCCGGCGCCGCCCCGAGCATGACCGGTGGAACCATCGTCGACGGCACGTATTTGCTGACCGCGATGGACAAGTACAACGGAACGACCGGCGCCAACACCCACCGCGAGACCTGGATCTTCGCCGCCGGCCACGTCGACGTCGCCAGCCAGGATTCGTCCACCAACAGTGGCGCCGTGATGCTGGACTCCGGGACCTACTCGACGGCGAACAACGTCCTCACCTTGATGTTGACCTGCCCGGCGACCACGAACGTGGCCATCGCCTATACCGTCGCCGGCAACACCATTCAGCTGCAAAGCGAGCCCAACTCGACCGACCAGGAGATCCACACCATCACCAAACAGCAGCCGTAAGTCGACGGCGGTCGCCCCGGGACGCGCGTCGTCGCTGCTGACAGCGAACAACCACGTCCTGGTGCAAAGCGATCAGCATCCTGGCAGTTGCGAGAAGGCGGCGCCCCGCATACATTGCGGCCCGCAATTGGAAAGGGACGCCGAATGACTTTATCGCTCACTTGCACGAATTCGATCTGGGCGCGCCTCGGCGCCGTCGCTGTCGCCGCCCTCGCCCTGCTGTCGGCCGCGCCGGTGCAGGCGCAAGGCAACCCGACCTTCACGTACGGAAGCGCGGATGCGGCCCCGGCCCCGAAGACCGTCGAATGGAAAGTGCAAGCCAAGGGCGGCGCGATCGCCACCACCGGTAACTCGACCAGCGCCAACGCCATCTTCGGGCTGGGGGCCTCGCGCAAGGAAGGCAACAACAAGCTGGCCTTGGATGGCGCGATCGCCTATGGGCGTTCCACCGTCTGGACGGCGGTCCCCAACGCCAGCGGCGCGGTGATTGGTCTGGACGGCAAGGCCACCACCACGACCAACAACTGGAACAGCAAAGGCCGCTATGACCGCTTCTTCACCTTGAACAACTCTGGATTCATCAGCGCCCTCGCGGCCGCTGACCAGATCGGCGGCAAGTCGTTCTATGGTGGCGGCCAGATCGGCTATAGCCGCCAGTTGCTGAAAAGCCCGATGCATCTGGTGGTCGCCGAGCTTGGTTATGATCTGTCGTACGAACGCTACGTCTCGCAGCCCAACAAGACCCTGGACCCAGTGACCATCCATTCGGCGCGGCTGTTCGTGGGCGAAACCCTGAAGCTCAGCGCGGTCACCGGCATCAGCGCCAGCGCCGAGGCCCTGTTCAACTTGAACAAAGAAGGCAGCGCGTACAAATACAACAGCGCCAGCATGCCCGAGCAAGGCGTGGACGCTTTGCACGACACGCGCGTGATCGGCAAGATCGGGTTGACCACCACGCTGGCAAAGAGCCTCAGCTTCGGCTTCAGCTTCGCGGTGAAATACGATCAGAACCCGGCTCCGCGCCCCTTGCCGCCGGGAACGCCCGACGGCGAACAATACGCGCCGACGTTCTTCCCCTTCGCCGATCGCGTCGACACCATCACCGAAGCGACGCTGCTTTACACGTTCCTCTAGGCCCGGCGCGCGCCTGACCTGATCGATCTGCCGATCAGAGCCGCGGCGCCGGCCCTGGACAGTATTTCGCGCTCCCCAGGTCCGAGGCGTTGCTGCCGGTCAGCACGTTGTAAACCGTGAGCAGGATCTGCGCGTTCTGCACCGGAGCCGCCGTGTAGTCGAGGTAGCGGCCCATCTTGATGGCACCGCCGGCGCCGCCGGCGAGGACGAAGGGCGCCGGGCTGGCAAGGTGTGCTGACCCGTTTCCGAGCTCGTTCCACCACAGGATGAGGGTGTTATCGAGCATCGACCCACCGGCAACGTCGGGGTACTTGTCCAGCGCGCTCATGACGTACGCCAGCTGCGTGCTGAACCACGTGTTGATTTCCGTCATCTCTTTCAGGGCATTGGCGTGGGCGAGATTGTGGTGAGTGTTCGTGTGACCAAGCCAGCTGAAGGTGACGCCTCCGGATCCCATCGCGATCCAACAGAAGCTGGCGACGCGCGTGATGTCGCACGCCATCGCCAGAACCATCATATCCAGATTCACCTTGCTCCAGGCCGGCAGGTTCGACCCCAGGACATTGAAGGTGTCCGCGGGCCGGGCGGGGACCATGCACGCGACCTGTGGTTGCGTCGCCGTCACTTGCATCTCGACCTCACGGATCGACGTCATGTGCTGGTCCAGGCGCGCTTTGTCATCGGTGCCGACGCGCGCCTTCATCGTTGTAAAGCGGCCCGCGACCATGTCCAGAATGCTCTGCCGGCGCTTACGCAGGTTATCGGCGGCCATCGTGTTCTGCGGCGTGCCGGCTGGCGCCCCATTCATGAACAGATAGTCGAACAGCGCAGATGGCTTTCCGATCGTCGGCAACAGTTCCGTGGCGCTGCGCCACGAAGACAGGATCTGCAAGGGATCGCCGCCGTCGCCGCTGGGGTTCACGCCGGTTTGAACGGATTTGATCTTGGTGGCGCCGCCGATCTTGTCGGCGACAAGCTGATCCAGCGAAGGTCCACCGGGGCGCATGGTCCCGAAGCTCTGGGGATCCACGAACGGCACGCCACTGATCATCGCGGCATGCGAACCTTGGTGCCCCCCGTACGCCGGATCCTTGCCCGCGTCGTTCTTGACTCCATTGAAAAGGACCAGCTTGCTCTGGTAGGGCAACAGCGGTTGGTGAGCCGTATTGAGGGTGAAGTTCGTCTCTGTGCCGGTGGGGTACCAATACGCCGGCATCTGTCCGTTGGCGGTGAACCACGAGATGAACCGCTTCGGAGCAGCGTCCGCCGCCCGGGCGCGATTCTGCCTCATCGCATCGAGCAACGGCAGGCCGATGACCACGCCGCCCGCGCCTCGGATGACTGTCCGTCGAGACATCCTTTTGAACATCACAGTCCTCCTTGGGGAACCTTGCGATACAGGAACGGCGCCGTCTGCGGGATGGCGCGCACCAACGCCAGCTGGCCTCCCTGTTTCAGGGCATCGTGCATTTGGGTCACGGCACACGTGTCACCAGAGGTCTTTCCAGAGTCGCGGCCGAAGGCGAAACGGAACCACTGGGTGGCCGCGCACGACACGGCCTCGTCGCTGGTTGCCAGCTTCGCGCCCAGCTCGACCGGACCATTGAAGGTGCCGGCCACGTCGGACCCGACGATATTCCCCGAGGTGTCGACGGGTTGCCCGTTGTCCGCGGTCCGCCACGCGCCCGACGCGTCGAAGCCTTCGAAGCCAAACCCGATCTGATCCATCATCACGTGACAGGCGGCGCACGTCGGATCCGTCACGTGGTTGATCATCGCTTGCCGCCGCGTTTGATTCGGCTGCGCCACCGGCGGCGTGATGTTGGCGTTCGGCGGCGGCGGCGGCAGCGTCTCGCACAGCAGCGCTTCGCGCACGAAGATGCCCCGCTTGGTGGGCGACGTGAGGTTACGATTGGCGTTGGCGGCCAGCAGGCCGCCCGCGGTCAGGATGCCGGACGCGGGACGCATTCCCAGCGCGGCCTGATCGACCTGCGCGAACGTCGGGCTCAGGCCTTTGATGCCGTAGAACGTGCCGAGCGCGTCGTTCAGGAACGCGTAGGGCGCCGTGAACAACCCGGCGACCTTGCCATCGCCTTGAAAGACGACGTCGTCGACCATCGAGCGGATCTCCTGCTGCATGGCGGTCGCCACGGCCAGCGAAAATTTCGGAAACTCCATCGGGTCCTTCTCCAGCGTGCTGATGGCGTCGAGCTGCAGCCACTGGTCGTGGAAGCGCAAGACCATCTCGTGGGCCCGTGGCTGACTCAGCATGCGGGTCACTTGCGCCGAGATGTCGGCCGGCGTCTGCAGCTTGCCCGCTTGTGCGGCGGCCAGGAGCCCATCATCGGGTCCGCTGTTCCACAACAGATAGGATAGACGGGTGGCCATGTCCCAGCCGTCCAGCGGGATCAACGTCTTCCCCGCGACCGCCGGGCTCAGCTCGAAGCGGTACAAGAACTCTGGCATTTGCAGCACTGCCGTCAGCACCGACTCGACACCCGAGTTGAAGGTTCCGCCGGTGTCGCGGCCGACTTGCCAGATAGACATCAACGCCTGCGTTTGATCAGCGTCGATGGGGCGGCGGAAAGCCTTGCTCCCGAACGTCGAGATGAAAGTCTGAGCGCAAGCCTGCTCGCCGACGGCGACGGGATCGCAGGTCAGAACCTTGGACAGGCGATTCGCCACCGTGTCGGCGGCGATCTTCTCGGCGGCGGACAGGTATTGACTGGCCAACTGGGGCGGCGTCTCTTGCGCGGCCGCATTGTCCAGAAACGGGAAATTTTCCGTGGTCAGCTCGACGGCGAAGTCGAGATTGAGGCTGCTTATGTCACCCAATAGATCCGAGACCGTGTTCAGATACTCGGCGTTTGTGAGGCGCCGCAGAGGCGTCTCGTCGACGTCCGAGACGCGGTCGCTGCAGGTCAACGGCGCGCTGACCGTGGCACCGCCGCCTCCTTGCTGGCCACCGCCGGGGTTACCGCTGCCGGGTTGCCCCGGCGGACCAGCGCCGCCAATTTCGCCGCTGCAAGCAAGGGTCAGAGAAAGGCAGAGGCAGGCGGCCGCCGCTGTCGTCGATCGCGACGAGAATCTGAAAGGCCAACGAGAGACCATGCGTGACCTCCTAATGAGAAGTGGCGTGGACCGCAATGAGTTGCGTGCGACGCCTCTGCTTTGATCGGCGCTCAATTAGGTTCCGCGACAGCGCCGAATGAGTTCATCAATTTATTTACCAGTCCGCAACTGGACAATTCTAAACGGCTCCAATCGGACTTTTCCAAATGGCTGCGCAGCGGTCTTATTCTTTTTGATACGCATTTGTCTTTGGAAACCAAAGACCGGCTTTGGAAAGAATTTTCCGTACGGTCTCTTTGGCCAGTTTGATGCCGTTCTGCTCGACCAGCCTCTGGCGCACCAGAGTGGGACCAACGTTCCGGTCGAGCCTTCGCGCGAGTTCAACGACTTGCGCTTCGATTTCCGTGGGAAGTTTTCGATTCCCGACCCGACCTCGCTTGCGTGAAACCAGCCCCGCGGCTCCTTCGCGCAGAAAGGCCCGGCAAAGCCTGGTGACCTGCCGGGCGGAGATCCCCAGCGACTCACCGGCCTGCAGGCGTGTCAGGCGACGCTCCAGGACCAGCTGAAGCACGCGCAGGCGGTCAATCTCCTTCGCGCTCATGACGGGAGCCGCGGGAACGGACATTTCTAAATTGCCCGAACCGGATACCTGCAACTCGCCCCCGGATATGACCGAGCCTCGCATTCTTGTTCCCTCGAGACATAAATGACCGCCAGGCGAAGATATGGCTCAGGGACTTTTCTTTTTGCGGTTCCAGCGCTGGCGCAGCGGCGCTGGCGAGCGCGGATGTCGTCCGCTGGCGCGACGCAGGTCTTCTCGCGTCAGGCGGGCGAGACTGTCCGTTACGGACGGCGAAACAGCAGGCCGTAAACCAGTTGCACGGCGTCGCCCAGGTTCCACAACCAGGGCGCCGTCAGTCGCGGCTCTCTGACCAGGGACGCCATCCCGGGGAACTGCAGTTGCTTGAGCAGCGAGGTCGGATGCGGCTGCAAGGTGATGCGCCCTGCTGTCGCCGCAGCGTCGACGGCGGCCTCGCTTTCCGCGGCGCTGCGGCTCACCAGCGCGGACAGCCCGGGCGCGTCTTTCGACGACAGCACATCGAAGGCCAGCGCGCCACGGCCACCCGAACGCGTGGTGCCCACCAATGTCGCCAGATGAACCGCGATGATGGCGGCGTCCAGGCGCTCCCAGTTGAGCCGTGACATGATCCACGCGCGCTGAAACGGGACAATCAGCTGGCTCAGCGCGCCGGTCGACAGCACCACGTCGAAGCTACGCCCCAACCCTTCCATGATCGCCCGCGCCGAAGCGTGCGCCGCTCGGCCCAGCGTGGCGTCGTCGGGAAAGGAGTCGCCCCAATCATCGAGGTGGCTCATGAAACCGGACAGATCCACGGGCGCGTGCGGAGTCACCCGTTCGCGCACTGCCGCTGGCAGATCCTGGCGCGCGCGCTCGAGCGCCTCGCCGTCCAGATCGACGAGGTGGATTTCGCGAAAAGTGTGCGCCAGCAGCGAAAAATCCAGATCGCTGCCATTTCCGGCGCCGAAGATGGCGATGTCGCCGGCGGTCGCAGCGCCGGGGTCTGGCGCCGTCTCCGCCGTCAGCGCCAGGGCCATCACGTGTTCTCGGTGCTCCTGGTAGCGTTGCCAGCTGCCAGCCAGCCGTCGGTTGACGCCAGCCAGGTACTGATGGGCGCGGCTTTCGGTGTTCTCGTGCACGCCGGCGGCGCTGCCGTGTTTGTTGGTCAGGTGGCGCAAAAGGCAGGTCAACGAACAGGCCACGAATGTTCCGCGGCTGCCGGTGCAGAGATCGCAGACACGGCGCATCTGGGACGCGCAACCGCAGTTGGCCACCGGCATTTGCTGACCAGAATCTTCTTTGCCTGCCATAATGACTGTCGACACTGTAAACAGTCGTCAAAGAGCATGCCCGAAAAAAAGTCGACTCTCTTTGAACGCGCGCAACGCGCCGAGCAAAACGGCAACCGGGAGACGCGCGATCTTTGGGAGCTCTTCGGGAGTCACCGGCAGCGGGTGACCGCCGAAATTCTTGCACTCGGCCACAGCGACAAAGAAAACGCCGCGCCGGGCGGCCGCCTTTGCCTACTCGGCGCGGGGAACGCCAATGACCTGGACCTCGAGGCGTTGGCGGCGCGCTTCGCCGAGATTCATCTGGTGGATATCGATCCCGCCGCCCTGTCACGCGCCACCGGCCGCCAGAGTCCGGCGGTAAGAGCCAAGTTGCGCAGCCACGCCCCGGTAGATTTGTCGGGCCTCTACCACCAGCTCGAACGGAGGAGCCGGCTTCCCTCCACCGACGCGATGGTGGCCGCGGGGACGGCCGAGGTGACACGGCAGCTTCCGTCGGAGTTCGACGTGGTGGCGTCCTGTTGCGTGCTGAGCCAGATGTCTTGGGCGCTCGAGCGGCTGGCGTCGGCGGATGAAACGTCGAACCCAACGCTCGAGCAAGCGCTGTTGCGCATCCACCTGCGAGCGATCCTGCGCATGATGAGGCCCACCGGCGTGGCATTGCTGGTATCGGACCTCACCTCATCGCTGTTTTATCCGCCCCTCGGCGAGCTGGCGCCGGGCGAGGATCTGCGCGCCTTGACCCAGAGGCTGGCCGCGCAGCGCGTGGCCTTCACGGTGTGCAACCCCGAACTGGTGCGGCAGATCCTTCGTCACGACGCCGAGCTGGCCGAGACATGCCTGCCGCCGACGCTGGGCGAACCGTGGTTGTGGTCGGCGCCGAAGGCGCTCACGTACCTGGTCTACCCGTTCGTGCTGCGTCGAAAGCGTTGACCGCTGGGCAAGCGAACCGCGGCTAAGACAAACTGCGCTGCGTCCATTCGAGGTCGACGAGACGCCACGCTTTCCCGGTGGGATTCTTGTCCTGCAGCGCCGCCGGCAAGCGCGCCGGGCGCACGTTGTCGAAACACTGCAAGGTCCCGAACCGCCGCAGCGACGCCGGGATGCCGACGGCGGTGAACCCGGGGTGTCCCGTCGACGGATACGGGCCGCCGTGGTTCATCGCGGGGCTGACCGCCACGCCGGTGGGCATCTTGTCGTTCAGCAGACGTCCCACCAGCGGACGCAGATGGAACGCCACCTCTTCATACGCGGCGTCGTCGGCGCCCCCGCGGTGCGAGTACACGCAGCCGGTCAGGCTGCCCTCGACGTGGTCGACGATGCGGCACAGCTGGGCCAGATCGTCGGCGATCACGAACAGCGTGCTGTTGCCGAACGCCTCCGTCTGCAGGGCGGCGTGGTTGCGTAGAAAGTGCTCGCCGCTGGCCAGCAGCAATGTGTTGCCGAAGCTGTAGCCCGCCCCGCCGCCCGCCTTGCCACCGGCCAGCAGTTCGGCGCCGGCGCGCACCAGCGTGGCCACCGATTCGGTCAGCGTCTTCTCCACCGCTTTTGACAGCAGCGTTCCCACCGGCGCTGCCCGGAATTTTTCCGCCACCAACTTGACGAACGCGTCGGTCTTTTCGCCCTTCTGCAGAATGACGAAGCCGGGGTTGGTGCAGAACTGGCCAGCGCCCATCAGGCAGCTGCCGACGAATTCGCTCGCCATCTCTTCCAGCCGTTCGTCCAAAACCCCCGGCAAGACCACCACCGGGTTCACGCTGGATAGCTCGAGATAGATCGGTCGGCCCGCAGTCTCGGCGGCTGCCTTCAATTTCAAGCCGGCGCCGCGGCTGCCGGTGTAGCCCGTCGCGCCCACGCGCGCGTCGGAGACCAGCCGTTCACCGTCGGCGTGCCCCGTCCGGTAAAGGAGCTGCACGGTCGCCGCCGGCAAACCGACCTCCTGTGCCGCCTTCACCGCTTCTTCAGCGAACAGGCGCGTGGTCCCCGGATGCGAGCTGTTGGCCTTGGCGATCACCGGATTGCCCGCCGCGATCGCCGCCACGAAATCGCCGCCCGCCGCGCTGTTGAAAGCGAACGGAAAATTATTCGGCCCGAACACGCACACCGGCCCGATGGGCCCCAGCAGGGAACGAATATTGGCCTTGCTGTCGATGGTCGGCAGCGCCCACGATCCCTCGCGCGCAGCGGCCGCGCCCTGGCGCAGCTGGCCGGTGGTGCGCGGGAACTCGACGTCCGCCAGACGCGGCGCCTTCGGCAGACCGGTCTCGGCGTGAGCCATGGCCACGAAATCATCCTTGCGCGCTTCGACGCGGGCGGCGAACGCCTCCAAAAACGCGGCGATTTTCTCGGCCGGCACGCGGCGCAAGACGGCCGCCGCTTCCACCGCCGCGGTCAGCGCTTCGTCGCAGTCCTTCCAGGTGCTGATCGGGTACTCGTCGGACAGCGGCTCTTTCGTGGTCGGGTTATCGGCCCGAAACGTCCCCGAAGCGGCCGAAGCTCGCCAACGCCCCGCGATCAGAACCGGCTGTGCGCTCATGGCCGCATTACTTACAACGTCTTTCGCTCCCCGTCGACCGCCAGGCGTGCCGCGCCCGGCGGTAAAACCGGCCTAGCGGTCCGGCTGCAGCACGACTTTCATCAGGCCCGGCTCGCGACGGTAAAGGCGGTCGAACCAATCCGCGCCCTCGGCCAGCGGCGCCGTCGCCGAGATGAAGCGGTCGACGTCGATCTTGTGCGAGGCGATCAGCTCCAGGCACTCGGGATATTCGCCCGCCGATGCGCACGAGCCCTGCAGCCGGATCTGCCGCGTCACCACCGCCTGCAACGGGATCGACACGTCACGGGCCAGGTTGCCGATCAAGGTGACGGAGCCGCCCTTGCGCACGCTGGCGATGGCGGCGCGAATGGTCGCTTCGATGCCCACCGCCTCGAACGCGGCGTCCGCGCCGCGCCCGCCGGTCGCCGCCTGCACTGCCGCCGCCACGTCGCCGGTGCTTGAATTGATCGCGTGCGTCGCGCCCACCGCGCGCGCGATGGCCAGCTTGGCGTCGTCGATGTCGACGGCGATGATCGTCTCCGCCACCGTCTGCTTCAGCACCTGCACCATCATCAGGCCGATCAAACCGGCGCCGAAAACCACGGCGGCATCGCCCTTCGCCAGCGGCGTCAGATTGCGCGCGTGCACGGCGATCGACACCGGTTCCACCAGGGCGGCCTGTTCGAACGACATGGCGGGCGGCAGGGGGTACAGGATGTGGTCGGGCACGGCCACGAATTCGGCGAAGGCGCCGTTCTGGCGATAGTCGTCGCACGACACACCCAGCACGCGGCGGTCGTCGCAAAGATTGATCATCCCGCGCTGTGAGAAAAAACTGTGCGGGTTGTAAATGGTGGAATCGAACGTCACCCGATCGCCGACCTGAAAACCGGTCACCGACGGGCCCAGCCGATCGATGATCCCCGACGCTTCGTGGCCCATGACGATGGGCGGTTGGCGGCGGCCGGTGCTGCCGTCCATGCCGTGCACGTCGCTGCCGCAGATGCCGCACGCCTTGACCCGCACCATCACGTCGTGCGGGCCCAGCGCCGGCTCGGGCAGATCCTGCACTTGGAATTGCTTGTAAGCGGTGAGGACCAGCGCCTTCATGCTGATCCTTTTTACCACGCCGCCGCGCGGGTCGACGTTACTTGGCCGCGGCCTTGGCGGCAGCGGGCGCGGCCGGCGCGGTCGCGGTCTCGGCCGGCTTCTCGGCTTTGGCGTCGAGCTCGAGGTCGATGTTCAGCGTGACCTCGTCGCCCACCAGCACGCCGCCTGCTTCCAGCGCCTTGTTCCAGTTCAAGTTCCAGTCTTTGCGGTTGAGCTTGCCGCTGGCGTGCGCGCCGCGAGTCATCGTGCCGCCCATGGGATTTTTTACCGCCTCGGTCGGGCCCTCCACCGCCAGCGTCACCGGCTTGGTCACACCGTGCATGTTCAGATCACCGGTGACCTTGTACTTGCCCTTGCCGGTCTTCTCGACCTTCGTCGACTTGAACGTGATGGTCGGATGGTTGGCCACGTCGAAGAAGTCCGGCGACTTCAGGTGGGTGTCACGCTTCGGTTCATGGGTGTCGATGGTGGTGGCGTCAACGGTCACCTCGACGGTGGACTTCGCAGGGACTTTCTCATCGAAGTCCAGAGTGCCGGTGATCTTTCCAAACTGCCCCGACACGTTGGTGACCATCATGTGCCGCACCGAGAACGCCGCCGTCGAGTGCGCGCTGTTGATCTCCCAGACGCTGGCGCGTGCCGGCGCCGCCGTGACCAGCCCGAGAACCGAAATAGAAACCGAAAGAAAAATTGAACGCATGCCTGACTCCTGTTTGCGGGCAGGGATAGTTCCTGATCCGCTCAGACGCAAGTCCAGACGGCGCTTTTTCGGCCAGCGCGCGGTTAATTGACCGCGAAACAGGCGATCCGGCCGGCCCCGCCCAGCGGCGCGGTGTTCGAGCAATCCATGTTCAGGTGCGAATGGTTCCAGGGCCGGTACATCGGATCCATGGGGGTCGGCGCGGGCCCGAGCCCGTCGCTGTGGCCGACCCAGGCCTTGACCGTGGTGGCGGCCGACGTCCAGTCGCTGCAATTGTTGGCCGCGTCCAGTGTCCCGTCGCGGTTCGAACCCGTGAGGATGTCGTGCTCGACCGGGGCGGGCGAGCCGGTCCAGTGGCCGTTGATGAACCCGCCTTTCTCATCGAGAAACAGCATGTAGTCGCCGTTCTTCGTGTGCAGATCGGCGACGTTCATCGCGATCAATGCACCCTTGACGTTGTACCAGGGGCCATTGCCGATGCGATCCTTGGCGTTGACCGCCGTGCCGTCCGGACCTTTGGCGACACTGAGGTACGCGTGCCAGGTCTTGCTGCCCGCGCCGACGGCGGTCGCCAGATCCTGACAACGCTTGTCGGCCCCGGTGAGACCGCCCAGGTTGCCGGTCATGCTCTTGTCGCTGGTGATGAAGAAGCTCATCGAGGTTCCGCCGGACGCATCGCCGCTGGCGGGCGCGTCGATGGCGGCGTCCATCGCCGCGTCGGTTGCGCTGCCCCCGGCACCGCCGCTACCGACGGCAGCGCCGCCGGAACCAACGTTGGCGCCGCCCGAGCCGGAGCCGCCGGAGCCGCTGCCACCCGAACCGGTGTTACCGCCGGAGCCGCGGCCGCCGGAGCCCGACCCGCCGCTCCCGGCACCGCCGGAGCCACCGCTGGATCCGCCGCCGCTGCTGCAACCGATCAGCGTCAGCGCGCCAACCATTGTCACCAGCGAGCACAAAAAAACAGGTCGCTTTGCTCGCTTTTCCATCGGGGACCTCCGCAGTAAGAACGCCAGCGCCCGCGGCGGTGGCCTCTCAAGAGACGCTGACGGAACATAACGCTGCTGTGTTCCCTGGACACAAAAAAAACCGGCCTCCTCACTTTCGCAAGGGGGCCGGCGTTGGTTCGAGGTCTGGGTGTAGACCGACTACCAGCGTTCGCGACGTCCGCCGCCGCCGCCACCGCCGCCGCCACGTCCACCAGCAGAACCACCGTAACCACCGCCGCCACCCCCGGTCCGCTCGCGCGCCTCGCTGACGTTGACAGCGCGGCCCTGCAGCTCGCGGCCATTCAGGTTCTGGATCGCCTTCTGCGCGCCCTCTTCGGTCGCCATCTCGACGAACGCGAACCCACGCGGACGGCCGGTGTCACGGTCCATCACCAGCTTCACCTCGGTCACTTCGTAGCCTTCGGCCCCGAAGGCCTCCCGCAAATCGGCCTCATTGACCGAGTACGAAAGGTTCCCAACATACAGTCGCTTTCCCATGTGATCTCCCTGTCGGCTGAATGAAGCGTCTGAATCTCTCTACCTAGATCCAGACCTGCAAACAGCACGTACCGGAGGGACGGAGACACAAACGCGACGAATACCGCCCATCCTAATCACGCTCGCGGAAAAAGGCGAGGTTATTCGCCGGGAATTCGCCTAGGGGGCGACAAATCTAACTTGATAGTCCAAACCGCAGACCGAATTGGGGCGCGGCCGGATCTGATAATAGCCGCGGTGGCTGGCCTGCTGGATCTGCGGGACGCTGTCGACGTGGCTGGCGGTCAAGTACTGGCGAACCGCGCGCGGCATGGTGCGGGCATAGATGGTCACGCCGCCCTCGCTGCCTGATTCAGCCATCTCGACCCGATAGTCCTGATCGCCCATTTTCTGCAGATCGGCGGTCATATCCTGCAGCTTCTTCTCGAACTGGCCGTGGCACGCCTGGGGCGAAAACGTCGCCATCGGTGGGTCACCGCCAGCGCCGCTGAACGAGCGTCCGGTTCGGCAGGCGGGCAGAAGCGCCACCGCCCCCACCATCACGACCGCCAGATTTAACGATCCTCCTGGCGACCGAAGGCGATGCTCTGCCATGGGCCTTTGCTTAGCACAGGCAAGGTGACGTTCAAACAGATGAGGCGGTCCGGACTGTCAGGGCTTGGGCGGCATCTTCAATTTGGTCAGTGGGCCCGTCCAATTATCCAGCAGCTTCATTTCCCAATCAGACAGGGCCTCCGCGGGTAGCGGCGGCATTCGTAAGGTGGGCGGGTTGTGAATGTACAGCTGGATTGTGGCGATAGACGAGGCCGCTCCCGCGCACTTGCCCAACATGCAACCACCCTCGTTCATCATTCGATCCTCGTAGTGATCGAAGAAGCCCGTTTCCGGGGCGACGTTGTACGCCGTTGGTTTGGCCTGCGACAGCGGGTCCGCGTTCAGCGTGTTGTTCGCGCCGTGGCAACGCACGCAGTGCGCTTGCATCAGCGGCAAGACGTCGGTCTTGAAGCTGGGATCGGCGGGCGGATCCGCCGGTTCGCACGCGCCGGCGCCGATCGCTAGGCCCAAGCAAACCAACAAAAATTTCATCTTCGCCATGGCCAAAGTCCTAGTCACAAACCAATTTACGGCTTGGGGGGCATTTCCGCAGCCCAGCGCTTCAGGATATCAACGTCCCGATCCGAAAGCCGCTCGCTGGGCTTGGGTGGCATCCGGTTGTAGTTCGAGTCTGGATAGGCAACGTAAAGGGCCGCGAGCGCGGCGTTCGTCTTTGCTCCAAGACAGGGCGTTGTTCCGCCGCCGCAGCTCGTGCGGTCTTCGTAATGATCCAAATAGACAATCATTGGCGCCAAGCCCTTCAATTTACCCGTCAACCCCGGGTCGACACTCAACTTGTCGCCTTCCCCATGACAACGAACGCAGTTGGCATCCAAGATGGGTTTGACGTCGGTCTGATAACCCGGTTCCGCCGGCCCCTCGTCCGGCGCGCAGGCCACCAAAGTGAGCGCGAGCCCAACCCCCGAGAGCAGCTGTTTCATCCCCGTGGTCATTGGCTGGCTCACAGATAATAGTGTAGCTGCAACATCCCCAGCGACGACGCCGCGCCAGGGGTGGTGGTGGTGCCGACGGTGATGCTGGCGCTGGCCGGTTCATACCGCCCCAGCAAGACCAGCTCGAAGTGAGCGTACGGGAACAGGTTGATCTGTCCGTCGATGGCGTTGCGGCCGGTGCCTTTGACCGAGAGGTCCTCTTGATATCGTTCGTAAGCGGCGCCGATCATCAGGCCTTTCACCGGGATGAGCGTCGCGCCCAAAAACGACACGAACTGATCCTGACTGGCGGAGGCGGCCTTGATGGTCTGGTGAATCAGGTCCGCCTCGCCCATGAACAGCAGCTTGGCCGGCTCTAGCCAGTACTTCACCTCGGCGCCGCCTTGGTAGCGCGCTTCTGCCGAAGCGATACCAGCGCGCGCCTGCAGGCCCACCGCCAACACGCCGCCGTATCGTTTCTCGGCGAACGCTGCCGCGCCGCTTTCCGGGTACCCCACCGAGCGGATCAAATCCGGCGCGCTGGTCGGAGGTGGCGTGAACACCGTGACGTGCGCTTCCCAATCCTCGGCGAAGTATCCGCCCGACAGGTTGTACGTCTCTTCGTACAAATCAAAACCGGTGTACCGGCGCACGAAGTAGGTGTGCTCGACGAAACGGATCCCGTACGGCACCTGGAACTTTCCGAGGCGCACGTAAGGACCGCTGGCGCTGGGCCGCCACATCAAATAGTGCTCTCTCGACACAAAGCGATCGGGGATGGTCTTCACCCGGCCGGCCGGCGACGCGTCGTCGGGCCGCACCTCGCCGCGATCGCCAATGGTGACGTTCAGCGAGATGTCGCCGAAGTTCGCGCGGCCATAGACATCAAGCTGCATCGGAAAGAACGCCGTCTCTTTCGATTCGGTGCCACCGGTGTCGTTCACCAGGCCGGCGAAGCGAAAGTCCGCGCCCAGCGCCAGCCACTCGGGCGGCGTCCAGGCACCGTGCAAGAAGGCGCCGCTGCCGGCCATGCTGATGGTGTCGCCGCTTTCGTCCCGGCCCCACGACGTCAGCAGCCCACCGCCCGACGGCGAGAAGTGGCATTGCGCGCAGCGGGCCGTACCCGAGCTGAACTGAAATTGCGGATAGGCCTCCGCCCGGCGCGCGCCGACGGCGAACAGGCCGACCACCAATAGTGAAAATAATCCGATGCGTTTCATTGTGGCCATTAGTCGTTCTGAGCCTTGTCTTTAAGAATCCAGTCCGAGATGAGCTGGATGTCCTCTTCCGGCAGGGCGAAATCCGGCGGCATGCGCTTGGCGCCCTGCGCCCGCAGAAGGAAGATCAGCTCCGACGTATCGGGACTACCGGCATAAACGAAATGCCGATCGACCAAGCTCTTGTAGCCGACGTCTTTGTTGAAAAGATTGACGCCGGCTTTTTGCACCGTGTCCGAATGGCAGCTGGCGGTGGCGCAGCTGGGTTCGACGATCGCGGCAGAGATGAAGGACCATTTGGCGGGTCGGTCGTCCGTCGCACTTCCGCATCCGATTCCAGCGGCAAGAGCGAGAACAGCGGCGCCCAGCGAAACGGCCCTGGTGGCGCTTCGGGATGACATCGTGGGGGATTATGCACAATCGGCTTTGCCTGCCAACGTTTTCTATTCGTGCTGGCCGGGGCCGAGGCGCGCAATCCGCAGATCGCTTAACCAAACTGTTGTCCGCGCGGTCGCGGCGACGGTGAATTCCAGGTGTAGATTCCCGCCGCCGTGATCGATCACCCCTTCGATCGGTTGGGCCGACGACGCGTTCGTGGTGTCCCCCGGCGCCGACAACGTCGCGGCGGCCAGGGCGCGCCCATCGCTGGAAAAAATCACCCGTGGCGCCGACGAAAGATCGTCGGTCAGCTGATCAACGATCGCGGTGAATCGATATTGTCCCGCCGGCAAATCAGTAAAAGTGGCGGCGGCGGCCACCCGTGCTCCGCCGGCCGGCGCCAGCAGCCCCACCCCGTTCCACACCCCGCGCACCGGCGAACGGCCTTCGCCCGGCGCTGGCACCGCGGGCTTCCACTGACAAAGACGCGATTGCCCGTCGACGGCGCAGACGCAAACCGCCCACCGGTGCCGGTCGCGCAAGCCCGAGCCGGCCCGCACCAACGCCGGCCAGCCGATGAAGATTGTCGCCAGCAACAAGATCGCCGCCAGCACCGGCCGCCACCGGCGCCCCAGGCCGGTCGGTGAAAAGCCGCCCAACACCGACGAAACAGCGGCGCCCGCGAACGGAAACAGAAATACGACGATGGCCAGGTGATAGCGCGCTTCCGAAAAGAACGTGGCGTACAGAATCGTCAGGACCAAGGGAAACAGCAGCACGCTCAGCGCAGGCCAGCGCCGCTCCGCTGCCGCCACCACCACGCCGATCGCCGCCAGCGACAGCAGCGCGTACCAGAAGCCTTCGACGATCCCTTCCAGCGGGCGGCGCACCGACGCGAAGAAATCGCGCGCGCCGCCGGACAGCACGCCCTGCCGGTAGATTGGCCAGTACAGCAACGGCTGCTCGCTGGTCAGCAAACGATCCGCCTTCGCCACCACCAGCCCCGCCGCGTACGCCGGCTCGAACCGCGCCCACGCCAGCGCCAGGTCGTACGCCGCCCGATCGGATTGCCGGTGCGGCGGCTCGAACAGCTTGAACCCGGTGCCCTTCCAGAACATCAGGTTCAGCGAGCGCGAGTAAACCCCGTCGGTGTCGGGATTGGCGCCCACCAGCGCGGTGTGGCCGCCGTGGCTGTCGGTGAGAAAAAACTCGCCGTACCGTCGCTGGTTGCGAATCCCCCACGGCAGCAGCACGCACACCGCCAGGGCGCAGCTGACCGCCGTGCGCGCCAGCGCCTGGGACGGACGCACGCGCGACGCCAGCCAGAAAAACAACGACAGCGCGGCCAGCGGCGCCGCGATGGCCCGCACCGTCGCCGCCAGCCCCGACACCAACCCGAACAGGATCGCCGCCGTCCACGGCCGGTCTGCGCGCCAACGGACAAGCTGATAAACCGCCGTCGCCAGCAGCACGCCCGTCGGCAGATCGGTGCCGGTCACGCTGGCCACGGCGATCCCGGCCGGCCACCCGGCGTAAAGCGCGCCCGCCACCCACCCGGCGCGGCGATCGAACAAACGAGCGGCCAGTCCCGCCACTGGCCACGCGCCCAGGCCGCCAACGGCCGCGCCCAGCAACTTTGCCGCCAGCAGGCCGCCGCCCAGCGCCTGTACGCCGGCCAGCGCGACGACGTAACCGGGCATGTAGATGAACGCCGGATCGAACGCGCCGTGTGACAGCAGGTGCGCCGCTGATTCAACGTACAGGGCAAAATCGCCCACCGGACGCGTGGGCACCAGCAGCACCCACGCCACCCGCAGCGCCGTGGCAATGGCCACCAGCGCGGCGATCATGAATCGCTGCCTGGCTCCGGCGGCGCGCCGCCCGCGTGGCGCATCGGCGCATGGCCTGGTTTGTTTTCGGCGAAGGAAAACAGGGCCACGCGCACCAGCACGGCCGGGCCGATGATCAGCAGCGCGCGGCGGTCCCCCTTCATGGCGCCGGTCAGCGCGCGGATGGCTTTGACAGGGTCGCCAGCGCCGCCCGCACGCGCGGCAGCGCTTCTTCAATGTCGCGTTCGGACACCGCACCGACGGAGATCCGGAACCAACCGCTGTCGCCGTGCAGCCCGAAGGCCTGGAACGGGACCACCGCGAATCCGGCGTGGTCAAGCAGGTGCTTGCGGATCTCGTCGTTGCTGCGGCCGGGGACGGCCACCCGTACGGACAGATAGATGGCGCCCTGCGGATCGATCACCTCGACGGGATAGCCGTCGGCACGCATTTTCCGGAACCCGGCGGCCAGGGCGTCCAGGCGCTGCTTCACCCGTTCCAGCATGCCGGCGTGGTACGTGCGCACCGCGGCCTCGTCGTCCAGCAGCGCGGCCATCGCCACCTGTTCGGCCTTCGGCGCCCAGGCGCCGACGTGGCCCAGGATGTCGGCCATGCGTTGGCGCGCGACCGGCGGCATCACCGCCCAGCCGACGCGCATGCCGGTGGCGGCAAAGCTCTTGGACGCAGCGTCGAGCATGATGGTGTACGGCGCCACGTCCATGCACACCTCGGGCGGCGTGGCGTGGCGAACAGCGCCAAAGGTGAGCTGCCAGTAGACCTGGTCGTAACACAGCCACAGCGCCTTGCCGGCGTCGCCGCCGGCCTTGGCCCGGCGGCGGTTCTCTTCCACCACCAGCTCGCAGATGGCGCGCAGCTCTTCGGGATCGATCACCGTGCCGGTCGGGTTCAGCGGCGAATTGATCATCAGCAGACGCGCCGCCGAAAGGTGCGGGCGAAGCATCGCCGCCGTCGGGAAAAAATTGGTGTCGGCCGAAACCGGCAGCTCGATCGGCTTGGTGGTGCACAGATAGGCGTAGTGGTTGTTGTTCCACGACGGCACCGGGTAGACGACGACGTCGCCGGGATCCAGCACCGTGCGATACGCGCCGTACAAAAGCGGCCGCGCGCCGCCGGTGATCAGCACCGATTCGACCGGATACGCCAGGCCCAGGCCGCGGCTGTAAAAGCTGGTCACCGCCTCGCGCAGGGCGAGCACACCGTCGGAGGGCGGGTAGTTGGTGTGGCCGGCGGCCAGGGCGGCGCGCACGCCGTCAAGCAGCATGGCCGGCACGGGGAAGTACGTCGGATCGAAATCACCGACGGTCAGGTTGCAGATCGAGGCGCCCTTGGCCTTCAGGGCGCGGATCTCGGCGGCGATGCGCAGGATCTCCGAGCCCACCACGCCGCGCGCCAGGTACGACAGCGAGGCGTCGACGGCCGCCGGATCGCCCAGCCGTCCCTTCATGTCGACGGCGGTCATGGCGAGCTCACGACCGCTCGAGGTACGTGTAGCCGGCCAGGCCTTCTTCGTACATCCGCAGCATCGAGCGCGTCTCTTCCAGGGTCATGCGGTTCGCCCGCACGGCCATCTCGGCGAAGCGGCGCACGCGGGCGACGAGATCTTCGCGGGCGTAGCTGACGTACTTCAAGACGTCGGTGACGGTGTCGCCGGTGACCACGTGTTCGATCTGATAGCCGCCGCCCGCCGCCAAGGAGACGTGCACGGTGTTGGTGTTGCCGAACAGGTTGTGCAGATCGCCCAGGATTTCTTGGTAGGCGCCGATCAAGAACACGCCCAGGTAATAGTCCTGGCCGTTCACCGGATGCAGCTCCAGCACCGATTTGACGTCGCGGCGATCGATGAAGTGATCGATCTTGCCGTCGCTGTCGCAGGTGATGTCGGCCAGCACGGCGCGCCGGGTGGGCTCTTCGCCCAGGCGATGAATCGGCATGATCGGGAACAGTTGATCGATGGCCCAGATGTCCGGCAGCGACTGGAACATCGAAAAGTTGCAGAAGTACGTGTCGGACAGGGCGCGCTCGAGGCCTTCCAACTCTTCGGGAACCTCGCGCATGTCGCGGGTCAGCTTCAAGATCTTCTGGCAGATGGCCCAGAAGATGTCCTCGGCCACCACGCGCTCGGACAGCGACAGGTTGCCGAGATTGAAAAGCTGCAGCGCCTCTTCCTTGTATTCAAGCGCGTCGTGGTACGCCTCGAGGACGTTCTTGCGTGAGACGTCGCGGTAGGTCTCGAACAGGTTGCGCACCATGCGCGACGCCGATTCGGACACCTGCTCGGGCGCCTTGCCGACGTCGAACTCGCCGACGCCCAGGATGTCCATGACCAGCATCGAGTGGTGGGCGACCACCGCGCGGCCCGATTCGGAGACGATGGTCGGGTGCGGAACCCCGGCGGAGTCGCAGATCTCCTGCAGCGAGAACACGATGTCGTTCGCGTACTCCTGCATGGTGTAATTCATCGACGAGGCAAAGTTGGTCTGCGACCCGTCATAGTCGACGCCCAGGCCGCCGCCCGCATCGAAGTACTTCAGCGGCGCGCCCAGCTTGACCACCTCGACGTAAAAGCGCCCCGCCTCGCGCAGGGCGTTCTTCACGGCCCGGATGGCGGAGATCTGGCTGCCCAGGTGAAAGTGCAGAAGCTCGAAGCAGTTCAGCAGATCGTGCTTGCGCAGAAAGTTGATCCCCTCGACCACCTCGCGCGTCGACAGACCGAACTTGGACCGATCGCCGCCCGACGCCTCCCAGCGGCCCGAACCTTTCGACGCCAGCTTGACCCTGATGCCGATGCGCGGCCGCACGCCCATCTTCTTGGCCGTCTCGGCGATCAGCGACAGCTCGGAGAATTTCTCCACCACGATGAGCACGTTGCGCCCCAGCTTCGAGCACATCAGCGCCGTCTCGATGTACTCCTCGTCCTTGTAGCCGTTGCAGACGACCAGCGCGTCCTCGTCGTCCAGCATGCCCATCACCGCCAGCAGCTCGGGCTTGGAGCCCGCTTCCAGGCCGTAGTGATAGGGGCGGCCGAACTGGACGATCTCCTCGACGACGTAGCGGTGCTGGTTGACCTTGATCGGGTAGACGCCCTTGTATTCGCCTTTGTACCCGTACTCGGCCATGGCGCGGCGAAAGGCTTCGTTCAGCTCGACGATGCGGCTTTTGAGAACGTCGG
This sequence comes from Polyangia bacterium, assembly GCA_036493295.1. Taxonomy (GTDB): domain Bacteria; phylum Myxococcota_A; class Polyangia; order Fen-1088; family Fen-1088; genus DATKEU01. Next base: position 25,720 of record DASXQB010000470.1, read on the forward strand.
AAAAACGGATCAGAAGCGGCAGGCCGATGCCCCGGCGCGCCACCTCGTCGACCAGCTCTTTGAGATCGATCTTGCCGTTGTCGGCGCCAGCCGGGTGCGCCTGCACGTTGCCGGACTCGTTCACCGAAAAATAGTTGTTACCCCAGGCCTTGACCCCGTACATCTCCGTCGAATCGGCGACGGTCCATTTGCGCGGGATTCCGGTAGCACTGCTCATGCAGCGTACGTTGAAGAAAAACCGCCCCGGATGCTAGCGAAAATACGCAACCGTTCAGTGAAAACTAGAACTTTAGCGTCATGCCAGCCGAGCCGTAGACGAACGTGTCCTTGTCGGCCATCGCGCTGTTGATCGCGTCGGTGTAGGCCGGCCGCGACGATGGGGAGAGACCCGGCACGAACTCCATCTGAACGAAGAGGGAAATCAGGCGATCGATGGACGCGGTGGCCGCGAAGCCGATGAGCAACCGCTGGCCCGAAAAGCGCCGGTCCCGGGGGCCGGACCCGAACACGTTGGTGAGCATTGTCATGTCCGTGCAGTAGTCCTGTGGGCTTACGCCAGCATTGATCTCGACCTGCGATGGGCAGAATCGATCCGTCCAAAGCGACCAGCGCGCGCTTGCCGACACCGTGGCCACGTCGTTGAAGGCCAGTGACGCGACCGGAGTCAGGTCCATAAACCAGGTGTTGTACCCGTCGCCAGGGTTGAAGCCGTAGCCGCCGTTCACCCGCGCCGCGAGCGAGAGCGGTCCCGCTTCGACCAGCTGCAGCCGGCCGTGGACGGAGAAGTCGTACGTCTGGAAGAAGGTTCTGAACTCGACACCGAGATCGAGGCCCAGCGGCTTGACGTTGAAAGCTCCGACCGTGGCCCGGATCGTGAGGAAATAGGGGTAGCCGACGCCGAAGTCGGTCGTGACGCCGCCGACCGGGTTCACCTTGGCCCCGAACGACGACATCCCCTGCTTGCGCTTGGCCTGTTGCTCGGGCGACGGGCCGTTGGGCAACGGCTTCAGATCAACGGAGAACAGTTTTTCGCGGCCGCCTTCGACCTTGATCGTCTCCTTGTGGTCGAAGTACGCTTTCAGCTTGAACTCGATCACGTGGTCGCCGGCCGGCACGGCGTCGCGCAGCAGCGGCGACTTGCCGATCAGCTCGCCGTCGATGCGCACGTCGGCGCCCTCCGGCGTCGACAGGATGCGCACGGCGCCGGTGGCGCTGAGATCGGCCACCATGGCCACCGGCACGCCCTCGATCAAGATGACCTCGCGCTTGAAGTCGGTGAAGCCGTCCTTGTGCACGACGATGTAGTGCTTGCCCGGTTCCAGGTCGGTGCGGTCGATCGGGGCGCGGCCCAGGCTGGATCCGTCGACGAACACCTCGGCGTTGGGCACCGTCGACTGCACCTTCAGCGACGAGCGCGAGGCCAGCGGCGCCGGCTCCATCTTCACCTCGACCACCACCTGCTCGCCCGGCACCACCCGCACGCTCTGCGAGGCGGCCTTGAACTTCGGCTTGCGGCCCTCGACGATGTGCTGGCCGGCGGCGACGTCCTTCACGCTCAGCGGGGCGCGGCCCTTGTCCTCACCGTCGACGAAGACCTCGACATCGGGTTCGCTGGCGATCACCCGCAGCGCCGAACCACCGACGGCCGACAGGTTAGCCGACACCTTGGCCTGCTGGCCGGCCACCACGGTCACCGTCTGCCGCCACGGCGGCTGGCCGTCCTTGCGCACCTCCACCACGTGCTCGCCGGCGGGCAGGCTGGGGATCATCGCCGGCGCCACGTCCTTGCGCACGCCGTCCACCCAGACGTCGCCGCCGCCGTCCGAAGTCACCAGCAGCGCCCCGCCCGGTTGCTCCGTGCGTTCCAGGGTCAGCTCGACCGTGCGCCGCTCGTCCTCGCCCAGGTCGACCCAGTCGGAGAAGGTCTTGTACCCGGCCTTCTTGATCTCAAGCTGATGCCGGCCCGACACCACGTCGAACACGTTCGGCACCGTACCGCGCATGACCCCGTCGACGAAGGCCTGGCCACCGTCGGCGCTGTGATCGTTGCCGGCGCGCAGATCCAGATGACCAGGCTGCGGCGCGCGCTCCATCGTCAACATGACGGTTTGGTTCTTGCGGACGTTGATCTCGCGTTCCTGGGTCTTGAACCCGCGCAGCTCGACGGTGAACTTGACCATCCCGCGCGGCACCTTCAGCGTGATGGGGGTGTATCCGGCCACGCCATAATCCTTCGGCGACGGGCCGGCGTCCCAGAACACCGCCGCCTGTTGCGGCGAGCTGTCGATCTTCACCCGGAAGGTCCGCCCGCGCACCGGCGGCCGATCTTTCACCTGCACCCCGTTTTGGGCCCCGCTTTGCGCCTGCGCCGAACGATCCGTCGCTGCTGCGTACACCGCGACCGCCAATAGCGGACAAAGAAGCCAACGGTTCATGAGCGACGAACCTCCGAAAGCAAAGTTTTCCCGGGGGAATGATCGACGTTTGTCGACGGCAGGGCGGCCCAGCGTAACGGCGGAGCTGTCACGCCGTCAACTGTCTCGCCCGTACAGCCAGACCAGGGCGGTGTCACCGCGAGCCAGCTCCTCGCGGTCGGCGTCCACCCGCACCAGACCGTCGGCCAGCAGCACATTGGAGATGGCCGCCGAGCCACCGACCAGCGGGTGGGCCCAGCGCTGGCCGTCTTCCGTCGTCAGCCGCACGCGCAGGTAATCCTCGCGCCCGCGCGCCGAGGTGTACGCCCGGCCGAGGCGTGCCGGGCAGTGCGCCGGCCATGGATCGCGCGCCTCCTCGCCGCCCAGCCGCCACAGCATCGGGCGCACGAAGGCGTCGAAGACGATCATCGACGAGGTGGGAAATCCCGGCATGCCCAGCACCGGCTTGTGCCCCGACAGGGCGAACAGCGTCGGTTTTCCCGGGCGAATGTCGATGCCGTGAAAGACGATGCCCGGCGCGTCCAGGTCGCCGAGCGCCTCGGCCGAGACGTCCTTCACGCCCACCGACGATCCGCCCGACAGGATCAAACCGTCATGCCCCGGCAGCAGCAACGAAACCGCCGTGCGCAGATCGTCGGCCCGATCGCGCACGATGCCACCGTAGGTGACCGCGCAGCCGGCGCTTTCGATCTGCGCACCCAGCACCGCCTGATTGACGTCGCGGACCTGGCCGGGCCCCGGCCGCTCCGTCGGGTCGCAAAGCTCGTTGCCCGTCGACAGAAGCGCGATGCGCGGCCGGCGGTGCACCAGCACCTCGGCCACGCCGAAGGTGGCCAGCGCCGCCAGATCTTGCGGCCGCAGCCGGCGCCCGCGCGCCAGCACGGCGGCGCCGTCGCGCAGATCCTCACCGGCGGCGATCACGTTGGCCCCGGTGGCGACGGCCGAAAAGATCCGCACCCGATCACCGACCGTCACGTCGCCTGAGCGCGGCTCGGTGTGCTCGATCATCACCACTGCGTCCGCGCCCGCCGGCAAAAACCCGCCCGTCGAAATCCCGACCAGCTCTCCCGCCTCCACTTGCCCGCCGAACACACCGCCCATCGGGACCACGCCGGTCAGGCGCAGAGCCGCCGGCGCGCCCGCCGTCGCTGCTGCCACGTCCCCTGCCCGCACCGCGTACCCATCCATCACCGACCGCGCCCCCGGCGGCAGATCCTCGGGGGCGCTCAGCGCCTCCGCCAGCACGCGCCCGCCCGCCCGCCGCAACGGCACCCGCTCGACGTCGACCGGCGCCACGCCCGCCATGATTCGCCGCGCTTCTTCGGCGGGCAGCAGCTTCAGCGACGGCGGCGATCCCGGCATCGGCGAACGATACCCGATCTCCCCGCGATCTAAACCGGGAGAACCGGGCGCCGACGCGGGAACGCCAGCGTGATCTTGTGATCGGTGGCGGCCAATCGGCGCGAGAGCTCAGCGCGCAGGTCGTCGCCGGGAACGATGGCGTCGATGTGCAGGTCAGCCGCCAGCTTCACGATGTCGATGTCCTCGCGGTACTGCTGGCGCAGCTGTTCGATGAACGCCGGCCGCTCGGCCTCTGGCTTCTCGGCGATCTTGTTGGCGTAGACGGCGTTGATGGCCGCCTCGGCGCCCATCACGGCGATCATCGCCTGCGGCAGGGCGATGGTGGCGTCGGGATCAAACCCAGGGCCGCACATGGCGTACAGACCGGCGCCGTAAGCTTTTCGTAAAACCACGCAGAACTTCGGCACCGTGGCGTCGGCGACCGCAGAGATCATCTTGGCCCCGTGGCGGATGATCCCTTGCCGTTCGACCGCCTTGCCGATCATGAAGCCGGGCACGTCGGC
>DASXQB010000471.1:0-6697 GCA_036493295.1 Polyangia bacterium
GGTCTTGGTGGTGGCGATTGGACGCGCGGGCTCCGATCGAACCGCCGACCAGCTGAAACAACTGGGCGACAACCTGGTCTGGGTGGAGGCCGGGTCACGCAACGTGAACGGCGTTCGCACCGGCAGCCACGGGACCACCTCGTTGACGCTCGGGGATCTGGACGCCATCCGCGCCGAGGTGCCGCTGATCAAAAGCGCCACGCCCAACGTCGACGGCACGGTTCACCTGGCCTTCGCGCGGCGCAACTGGACCACGCACTATCGCGGCGTCGGCCCCGAGTACTTCGACATCAAGGCCTGGAAGGTTGAAGACGGCGCTGCTTTCTCTGCGCGCGACGTCGACGCCACGGCGAACGTCTGCCTGATCGGGCGCACCGTGCGGCAACAACTGTTCGGCGACGAACGGCCGGTGGGGCAGATGATTCGCGTCGAGCAGCACGTGTTTCAGGTGGTCGGCGTTCTGGGCGCCAAGGGCCAGACAGGTTACGGACAAGATCAGGACGACACGATCATCATTCCAGTCTCCACCGCCCAGAAGAAGATCCGCGGCAAGGGATACGACTGGCTGGACGACATTCTCTGCTCGGCGGTGGCTCCCGAGGCGGTGGAACCGGCCGTCAACCAGATCATCAGCCTGATGCGCCAGCGCCACGCGATCCGCCCCGGGCAGGACGACGATTTCAACATCCGGCGGCCGGACGAGATCATCAAGGTGCAGATCGCCACCGCCCGGACCTTCGCGCTGTTGCTGCTGGCGGTGGCGTCGATCTCGCTGCTGGTGGGCGGGATCGGGATCATGAACGTCATGCTGGCGTCGGTGGCGGAGCGAACCCGCGAGATTGGCCTGCGCCTGGCGGTCGGCGCCACCCGCCGCGCGGTGCAGGTTCAATTCTTGGCCGAAGGGATCATCCTCAGTCTCTTCGGTGGCGCCTTTGGGGTGCTGGTCAGCGTGGCCAGCGCGTTCCTCGTCGAACGCATCTTGCAGTGGCCGATCGCAATCTCGGCCCAGGCCGTCGCGCTGGCCGGGGCGTTCTCCGTCGCGGTGGGCGTCTTCTTCGGTTTTTATCCCGCCCACCGAGCTTCGGCGATGGATCCGCTGGTTGCGCTGCACCACGAATAGCGCCAGCGCAGAAGTGGTATTTTCGTAGCCGCTTGTTTCGCCACGAAGGTCCCGCTCGCAGTCCCCGCGCCAATGCGGTCCTGGCGGGCTATCTGGCGTTCGTCGCCGGGTTCGTCAATTCGGGCGGGTTCGTGCTGATCGGCACGTTCACCTCGCACGTCACGGGCAGCGTCGGCCGGATGAGCACCGACCTTACCCAGGGCGACGTCCGCGCGGCGATCTCCGCGGCGGTGCTGGTGTTGATGTTTTTCGGCGGCTCGCTGGCGGCCAGCTTGATCCTGGAAGGCCCGGGACCGGGTCAGGCGGCGCGCGCCTATGGTCGGGCGCTGGCGCTGGAAGGCATCTTGCTGGCCGCCTTTATCTTCGTGGCAGGCTTGTCGAAGACCACGCTGCCGCGCTGGCGCGACGGCGAGGCCGCCATCCTTTGCGCGGCGATGGGCGCGCAGAACAGTTTGGTCACCCGCCTGTCGGGCGCGGTCGTGCGCACCACGCACCTCACCGGCGTGGTCACCGATCTCGGCATCGAGATCGCACGCTGGTGGCGCTGGCATTTGCGGCGCCCGCGCGCCAGCCCGGCCAGCGCCGAAGACGAGCAGCGCGCCGCGAACCGCGCCCGCATCCGGCTGCTGCTGACCATCGCGACGACGTTCATCTTCGGCGCGCTGGTGGGCGCCGCCACCACCGCGCTGGCCAGCCGCTGGGCGATGATCGCGCCGTCACTGGCGGTGTGGGCGGCAGCCGGTTACGCCTTCCGCCAGCACCGCACCGCCGCCGTCTCGGCCAGCAGTTGAAGCAGTTCGAGGTAAAAAAACTTTGATCGGAGCGTCGTGCATCGAGTAACTCCTCACATGAATCGCGCCGCGGCCATGGCCGCCGTGTAAGCCAAACGAAAGGAATAGCCTTGATCAAATCAATGATGCCCGCCGGCGCACGAATCTCTCTGGCGATTGTTGCGATGCTCGCTGGCGGCGGATGCAGCAGCGGTGGGACAGCAGCGGGCAGCGGCGGACAGAACGGCAGTGGCGGCAGTGGCACCGGCGGCGCGGGCACGGGCGGCGCCAATGCGGGCAGCGGCGGCAACGCCGGGGGCAGCGGCGGCAGCGCTGGAACTGGCGGGCAGGGGATGATCGGCAATGACGCCGGCGCAACGGGCGGGGCGAGCGCGACTGACGCATCCGATGGCAACAGCGCCGCCGATGCCGGCGGCGACAGACCGATCCCGGCCGGTCATTTCAGTTTCTTCATGACCAGCCTGGAAACCATGCGCCGTCTCGCCAAGAGTCAGGACGGCTTCGGCGGCGACCTTCGTTATGGCCAGACCGACGGCTTGACCGGCGCCGACAGGATTTGCTCCGACACCGCCGACTTCGTGTTGCCGGGTGCCGGCGCCAAGGGCTGGCACGCGTTCTTGTCGGTAGCGCAAGGCCCGGGCGGCGGCCCCGTGAATGCCATCGATCGCATCGGCGATGGGCCTTGGTACGATCGGCTGGGACGTCTGCTGGCGATGAACAAGGCGGCGTTGCTGGGACAACGTCCGACGGGAGCCGACGCCATCATCATCAACGATCTGCCGAACGAATACGGCGTCCCCAATCATCGGCCCGATCCGGCCATGCCCGAAGTCGACAATCACCACGTGCTGACCGGGTCGGACGCCATGGGCCGCCTTTACACCGGCGCTGGCCTCGACAGCACGTGTAAGAACTGGACCAGCGCCGCGCACGACAGCACCAGCCGCCCGCGCATCGGTTTCTCCTGGCCGGAAGACACGCGCTTGAACTGGCTCTCCGGCCAGGACGAAGGCGGCTGCGGCGCCGGCGTCAACCTGATCCAGACGGGTGGATCCACGACGGCGAACCCCATCGTCGGCTCGGGCGGTGGCTACGGTTCGATCTATTGTTTCGCCGGCGTTCCTTGAGACGATGAAACGATGAACGGGGCCCGCACCTACGCCGTCATTCTTGTCGGACTTGGTTTCGCCGGTGGGTGCAGCCGCGGCGGCGCCGTGGTGGACGCCGGCCGCGACATCGCCGACAGCGCGGTCACCGACACCAGCATCGACGCGGAGGGCGACACCAGCGTCGACGCCGAAGCGAGCATCGACGCCGATGCCCGCTTCGACGTTGATACCGACGCCGGTGCTGACGCCGATGCCGACGCAGACATGAACGCGACCGGCAACGACGCTGACGCCAGCAGCAGCGATAGCGCCGACGTGCCAGCCGACATCACCAAAGTGACGCCGACCATCGGTTGTGGTCAGCCGGCGGGCCAGACGCCGGGAATCGCCGTCCGCGGCACGATTCCGACGATGGGAACGAAAGTCGCCAATTGCTCCGACGCAAAATGCGGCGCCTGGACTTATGAACGCGAATACTTTGTCACCTTGCCGCTCGGTTATCTCAACACGAAGGCCTATCCGCTGGTGTTCCAGGGACCCGGCTGCACCGGCAGCGGTACAGCTGTCTATCCGTTAAACAACAGCGCCGACCAGACCATCATTCGCGTCGGGCTGACGCCACCGCCGAACGACATCGGACACGCCACCAATCCCGGCCAGAACTGCTTCGACGACGAGGAGGGCGACGATTCCGTCGATTGGGTCTTCTTCGAAAACCTTTACGACCGCCTGGCGACGCAGATCTGCTTCGACAAGAACCGGGTCTTCGCGTCGGGCGCCGGCAGCGGTTCGCGGCTGGCAAACGAGCTCGGCTGCAAATACACCGGCGACGTCCAGCGACCGATTCGCGCCGTCATGACCAACGGTGGCGGCCTGCCATCCGATCCGCGCTTCGTGCCCACGTGCACCAACCAACCGATGGCCGGCATGTGGGTCGGCGAAAACGACACCACCAGCGATGCATTGCCGGTCTTCTCAGGCGCCAAGGTGGCCATCGCGCGCGCCATGAAGGTCAATCAGTGCACCATCGGCACCAGTTTCGACAACGCGATGTTCGTTGACTTTCCCATCGCCGGCGTCAGCCCCCCGTCCACCTGCCGCAGGATCCTGGGCTGCCCGGATCTTTTTCCACTGGTGGCCTGCGCGCTTCCCAACACCACGCCGAACGCCAGCAGCGACGCCATCGCCAACTCCGGCTTCGTCGCTTTTCTCAACTTTTTTCCGCCGCCGCCATAAGCGGACCGGCCTTGACGAACGGGCCGGCCCCGTCGGAAAATCGCACCCGATGTTGTCTATCCCTGCTCTCCGTCCTGCGCGCAAAGAACCATTGCTGAGGATTATCGGCGTGGCCTTGGTCGCGCTCCTCGTCGGCTGTATCAACGTCGACACCATCTGCCCGCACAAGCCGATCACCCAAGGCGTGTTCGGGGAAATCTTGGATTCCAGCGGAAAGCTTGAACAGAACGTCCAGGTCGACATTTTCTCGATGCTAAACGGCATGAAGGACATGATGTTCGGCAGCGTCCAGACCTCCCGCGGCGGATACCAGTTCCTCGCCAACCCGTCGGACTATTTTGTGTGCGCGAAAACCGTTTGCGCGACCGTCACGGTTCCGACGGGCATCGTCGAACTCTCGGCGACTGACGCCACCGCCGGCCTGACCTGGGACGCGCCCGTTTCGGTCCCGCCCGCGCAGACGATCGGCCCGTGTAAGTTCGGCGAGTAGGGCCGCGTCAGGGTGCGGGAGTCGGAAGCGCCGCCGTCCAAGCTCTCCGAGGCCGGCGGCGAAAAGACACACGACGCCACCGAGCGCAATCGGCGCGCGCCCACCCGCGAGATCGGCGATTTGCCCGACGATGGGCCCACCGATCAGCGCCGTCGACCTGCGCGATCGTGGTCGAGGCGGTCAAGTACACGATGCTCGCCGCGCCCACCAAAAACGCCGCCAGCATGGCCGCCTGACCGACGGCATGACCGACAAGAGCAGCATGGCGCAGCCAAACGCGAGCGCGCCGGCGATCACGCGCCGAAGCTCCACCAGGCGCTTGTGCGCCACCACGAGGGTGCCAACTACTGCGCCGAAGCCCATCATGGTGTAGAGCAGGGCGAACGCGACCGGCGTGCCGTGGAGCGAGCGAGTAACCAGAAGCGGCAGTGCCACGCGCAGGTTGAACGAGAAGAGCCCGACGCCGGCGAACATCGCGAAGCTGATCCAGAGCCGCGGGACCGACGCGACGTAGGCGAGCCCCTCGCGCACCTCGCGACCGGTGCGCGGCCTGAGGGGCTGCCGAAAGAGTTCGCGCTCGCGCATCATGATGAGACAGGTGATCACCGCGAGGTAGGTGATCGCGTCGAGGGCGAAACACCAGCCGAAGCCGACGGTCGTGACCAGCGCACCCGCCAACGCCGGACCGGAAACCTGCGACAAGGCGACGATCGTGCTGTAGAGAACGACGGCGTTTGGCAGGCGGTTGACTAGGACTCAGGACGACCGGCGTCGGCGATGCGTTCGAGGAGCTCGATCGACTTGCCGAGCGTGGCACGGTCGCGCGGCGAGACGACGCTTTCGATGGCTCGCGCCAACCAGGCGTCGCGCGACGCGATTGCCGACTCGAACAGGCGGTTGCCGGCCGCCGTGACGCTGATGACGCTCTTGCGTCCGTCGGTCGGGTCGGCCGCGGCGCGGACGAGCCCGGTGCGCTTCAACGCCGCGAGCGTCTGCGTGATCGCCTGGTGCGTGACGTGCTCGGTGGCTGCTAGCTCGGACGCCGTGGTCGGCCCGTCGTTGCGGAGCCGTTTGATCACGGCGATGTGCGCGATCGGCAGCTGGACTCCGCCGGCCCAGGCCGCTTCGCGGGAGCGCGCGCGCAAGCGTTTGATCGCGACGGCAAGCCGTACCGCCAGCGGCTCGGCGGCGGAGGTTCGAACGCGGTTCGCGGCCATGTCAGCAGCATGATTTATACAAGCGCCTTGCGCAAGTGTCTTGCGTATATCAGACTCGGCCCCATGTTCGACCAAGCCGACCGTTCCGCGTTGCTGGTGATGGACGTCCAGCCAGGGATCATCGATCGCACGCCGGATCCCGCCGCCTACGTCGCTCGCGTCACCGAAGCGGTGCGCGCGGCGCGCGCCCACGCTGTTCCAGTCATCCACGTGGTCGTCGGCTTTCGCCCCGGCATGCCCGAGGTGAGCGCACGCAACCAGGCCTTCACCAACGCCAAGCAGCAGCGCCCGGCCTATCTCGCCGATGCGCGGCCCGCGATCACGCCGGAGGGCAGCGACGTGGTCGTGACCAAGCGCCGGGTGAGCGCGTTCACGGGTAGCGATCTCGAGGTCGTCTTGCGCGCCGGAGAGATCGACCACCTCGTACTGTGCGGCATCGCGACCAGTGGCGTCGTCCTCTCCACGCTGCGTGAGGCCGCCGACAAGGATTATCGGTGCACGGTGCTGGCCGACCTTTGCGCGGACACCGACGCCGAGGTGCACGCCGTGCTCACGGGCAAGGTATTTCCACGCCAAGCGCGGGTCATCAACGCCGCGGATTGGGTGGCTGCTCTTGGGCCCGCCGGGCACTAAGAAGCTCAGCGTGCGAACCATTTGACGGGTGACCTCAATCATTGCGCGAGCGGCGCTTCCCGCCGAGACTCCTTATCGTGGGAATGTCATTTTGTCGTCGT
>DASXQB010000472.1:0-4512 GCA_036493295.1 Polyangia bacterium
GATTGTAAATTATAAAGCCGCGTCCATGGTCCCCATCAACGACGACGTCAGCCAAACGATACCGCGCCGCGGCTCCACGCGTGAGGCGCAGCGGATCGGCGTCCTGTTGCTGGCGGGCACGCCGGGCAACCCCGAAACGCTGCGCGCCGCGCGCGTGGTGCAAATTGCCGACGGTTTAGAGATCGGGCGACGGCCGCCCACGCCCGAGGGGCGGCGCGCGCTGGCTCTGCCTGATCGCACGGTCTCCAGCCTGCACGCCCGCATCACCCGTTCGGTGGCCGCCGACAAATCCGACACCTTCGAGCTTGTCGATCTCGGTAGCACCAACGGCACGTACGTCGACGGCCAGCGGCTCACCGGACCGGTCACGTTGCGGCCGGGCGCTCTCATCTTCGTCGGTTCGCAGGTGATGGTGTTCCGACTGGTGACGCCGCTCGAGATGGCGGCCATCGACGAAGACATCGCCACGCCGTTCGCGCCGGTTCCCACGTTGTCACCGGCGCTGGCTTCGATCTGCAGCCGCTTGCGGCGGCTGGCCCCGTCGCGCGCGGAGATCTACCTGCTGGGTGAGACCGGCGTGGGCAAAGAGGTGTTCGCCCGCGGCATCCACGCCGCCAGCGGGCGAACGGGAAATCTGGTGGCCATCAACTGCGCCGCCATCCCGCGCGAGCTGGTGGAGAGCGAGTTGTTTGGTTACGAAAAGGGCGCCCACTCGACGGCGCAAGCGCGCAAGGTCGGCTTCATCGAATCCGCGCAAGGCGGCACGTTGTTCCTGGACGAGCTGGGTGAGATGCCGGCCGAATTGCAGCCCAAGCTGCTGCGCTTTCTGCAAGACCGCAAGTTCAGCCCGCTGGGATCGACGCGGGTGATCGAAGCCGACGTGCGCGTGATCGCCGCCAGCAGCCGGGCCGCCATGGCCAAGGCCGGCAACGTTCAAGACGCGCTGGTGGGCCGCCTGGGCGCGCAGCCGGTGCAGTTGCCGGCCTTGCGCGATCGCCTGGAAGACATCGGTCGACTGGTGGAATTTTTCCTGCGCGACATGCGCGCCGGCGAGACCGGCACGCCGCGGACATTCGAGACCGAAGCTTTTCACGCGCTGTTTCTTTACGGCTGGCCGCTGAACGTGCGCGAGCTGCAAAAGACCGTCGTCGAGGCCGAGGTGTTGAGCCGCGGCCACGAGATCATCGGCTTTTCGCACCTGCCCGATTCCATCTCGGCGCTGATCGAACCGGCCGGCGACGGCGCTCATTCGTCGGTGCTCAGCGCCACCCGCGATTATCCCAAGAACGCCGAGGGCGGCATTCCCGATCCCGCCGACGAGGCCACCACCGCGCGTACCCGCCGCCCCGCGCCGACGCCTGAGGAGCTGACCGCGTTGCTGCGCCAGTACCGCGGCAGCGTCGCCCACGTGGCGCGCCATCTGGATCGCCAGTACGCTGTGGTCTGGCGCTGCATACAACGCTACGGGATCGACGCTGACGATTTTCGTTCGCCAGGCGGCGAAAACAGCTAGCGCGCGCTGGGCGACAGCGCATTATCTCGACCCAATCGCATGCGCCGCCCGGCCCGACACGGAAAACCTGAGCGCCACCACGAACCGGAAGGCCCGCGGGCGGCGTTGCCGTCGGTGGGGGAAGGCGGGCAGGATTCGCGCGCCAAAGTGTTTCTGCGCCAGGGGCGGGCGCGACCGTTGTGGTTCGGGCACCCCTGGGTCTACGCCAACGCCATCGAGAAGGTGGAAGGCGACTGCGGGCCGGGCGACGTGGTGTCGCTGTGCGATCAGGACGGACGGCTGATCGGACGCGGCTTTTACAACCCGCGCTCGCAGATCGCGGTGCGGTTGTGCACCCGCAAGGACGAGCCGGTGAACGCCGCGTTTTTCCGCGCTCGCCTGCAACGGGCCCGCGCCCTGCGCACGCGCCTCGGCTTGCCGTCACCGACCACCGATATTTATCGCCTGGTCAACAGCGAGGGTGACGATCTGCCCGGCCTGGTGATCGACGTGTTCGGCGACGCCGCCGTGGTGCAGATCACCACGCTGGGGCTGTCACAGCGACGGGCGGAGATCTTCGACGCCGTCGAAGCAGAGATCGCCCCGAAGACGGTGTACGAGGTCTCGCCGGCCGGTTACGCCGACCTGGAAGGATTCGTCGCCCAGTCGCGCGTGGCCCGCGGCGATTCGCGCCCGACGGTGACCGGCCGGGAAGACGGCATCCGGTTGGAGATCGAACCTCTGTCGGGACAGAAGACCGGGATGTTCATCGACCAGCGCGAGACCCGCGTCCGCGTCGGGCAGCTGGCCCGCGGCGCTCGCGTGCTGGATTGCTACGCCTACGCGGGCGGGTTTGGTTTGCAGGCGGCGCGGGCCGGCGCGGCGTCCGTCACCGCCGTCGACAGCTCGGCGCGCGCGGTGACCCGCATCGAAGCACACGCCGCCAAGAACGGCGTCAGCATCAACGCCGTCGAGGCGGATGCTTTTCGCTACCTGGAAACCGCCACCCCGCGCTCGTTCGATCTGATCGTGATCGATCCGCCCAAGTTCGCCCGCGCCCGCAAAGATCTGGAGGCCGCGCGCAAAGGTTACGAACGATTGAACGCCCTCGCCTTGTCAGCGGCCGCGCCGGGCGCCGTGCTGGTGACCTGCTCGTGCTCGCAGAATGTCGACGCCGAGACCTTCGAGCGCATCGTCGCCGCCGGCGCCAAACAAGCCGGCCGCCAGCTGCAGATCATCGAACGCCGCGGCCCCGCCGCTGACCACCCGATGCCGCCCGGTTTCAGCGAGGGCCAGTATCTAAAAGTGCTGATCGCCTACGTTTACTGATCTCGCTTGATCGGCAGGCCCCGTCACGGCGACGGACGCACGCCGCTGGGCGCGCCGTGCATGAGGGCGATGTAATAGATCAGCATGGCGATGATCATCGCCAGCGACACCCATTCGAACGGAACGCGGCCAAACAATTTCCAGCGCCGTCCGAAGAAACGCCCGCGTGACCGATCGTAAATCTGCTTTTGAATGCTGGGCAGGAAACTGGGCGGCGCCGTCTTCTTCAATTTTCCCAGCGATCCGACCGCCTGCCGGAAAGACTCCAGCTCGGTGCGACATTGAATGCACGCCGCCAGGTGCTGCTCGAGCTCCGCCTTCTGCGCCGGCGGCAGCGCGCCCTCGACGTAATCGGAAAACAGATCAGAAGCCTTGGCGTGGTCCATGGTCAGCGGGTGTTCTTGTCCAGATGCTCTTTGATGGACATGCGCGCGCGGTGCAAGCGCGACTTGATCGTTCCTTCGGCGAGGCCCGTGATCTCGCCGATCTCCTGATACGACAGCTCTTCCACGTCACGCAGAACGATCAGCAAGCGGTGCTCCTCGTCCAGCGCGGCAATGGCGGCCTGGGTCAGCGATTCCATTTCCGCCGCTTCCATCAAGACGTCGGGCGCGTCGATGTGTCCTTGCGCCGGCACCGGCAACGCAACATCGCTGGCGCTGTCGACGGTCTCGTCGAACGCCGCCGCGCCCACCGGCCGGCGCGCCAGGTATTTGATCCGGTTTTTGCACTGATTGGCGGCGATCCGCAAAAGCCAGGTCGAAAACTTGGATTCGCCGCGAAAGCCGTCGATGGTCTTGAACACGGTGACGAACACTTCCTGAGCGATGTCTTCTGCCTCCGGTCGACTGCCGATCATCCGATACACCAGGCTGAAAACCTTGTCGCCATAACGGCCGACGATTTCGTTGAACGCTTGTTCGTCGCGCGCCTTCAGTCGGCTGATGAGGAGGCGTTCGGCCAGGCTCATCGTGAAGGGGACCCGGCCGCGACGCGCGCGAGACAGCCGAAGCGTCGCCTCCACATGACATTGGACAGCGGCGGGGCGTGAAAGTTCCCGCGCGACGCACTCACGGCTGGGGAACGAACAGGCGAAAGCCGGCGGACACCACTGTCACCGCGGGGTCGCCGTCCGACACACCGAACAGATCGCGGCGTGCGCCCACATCCAGCGCGCCGATCTCGGACACGGCCGAGAACCCGGCCGACAGATAGCCGTGCTGATTGATCGCGTCGTGCCCGCCACCTAGGCGGAAGGCGAACTTGTGAAACAGAAAGTACTCACCGCCGCCCATGATGCTGGTGCCTTTGTGGCCCGTGTGCAGCGATGGGTCCAGCATGGTGCGCCCATCGACGGACAAGATCAGATCAGAAACGGCCGTGAAACCCAGGCCGTAGCCGATGGTGCGCGGGGCATCGTCGTTGGTCAGATGATAGAGGTTCGTCCCCACCAGGCCGATCATCAGCCCCTGCACCGGTCGAACGGTGGCGCCCACGTCGAAGGTCAGGCCGCCGCTGTGTCCGTCCAGCGCCTGATCGCCGCTTAAACGAAAGTACTTCAGCGTGGATCCGATCGACACGTATTCGCCCAGCGGCAGGGCCAGGGCGCCGCCCACCTCGTGCCCATGGCCGGTCGGCATCTCGTCGGGCGCGTTGCCTTGGTAGGTGTAGTAAAGGCCACCCGCCAGATT
>DASXQB010000473.1:0-1639 GCA_036493295.1 Polyangia bacterium
CCCGGTCCCGCGCCAGGAAAAACGCCCCGACGATGCACGCTTTGCCTCCGAACACGACAGCACGGTGGTCAAGGAGACAAAGAAGTTCGGCAAATTCGACGAGAAGTCGCAGCAAGGCGACGCCACCGGCGAGCTGCGCCCGCAACGGCCGCCGGCCACACCATCGTCGCAGCCGCCCGACGGACGACTGGCCATGCGTGAACCCATGCTGGGCCGGGCGCTGCGTCCGCCCGGTCCGTTGGCGCCGGCGATCAAAGGTCAGCAGCCCGGCAGCCGTTATGGAGCGGCGCCCGATTCGGCTGCATCACCGTCCGAGGACGCTCTGCCGCAACTGGGTGGCGACACGCCGCCGCGGCGGGCGACCGGCGGCGGCGCGCAATCCGGCGCCACGCCTTCGCTGATGCCCACGGAGGAGCAGCTGGCCCGGGCCGTCGGTGGCGGCACGCAGGATCTGCTGAAGGACATCGACGACGGCGACGAGACGGCGCTGAACTCGAAGAAGTGGCGCTTCGCCTCGTTCTTTAATCGGGTGAAAAAACAAGTCGCCGAGCACTGGCATCCGGAGGAGGTCTATCGCCGCCGCGATCCCACCGGCGCCGTGTACGGCCATCAAAATCGGTACACCCTGGTGCGCGTGCAGATTCGCCCCGACGGCACGCTGGCCAACGTCTCGCTGGAACAACCGAGCGGCTTGGAGTTCCTGGATGACGAGGCGATCGAAGCGTTTCGCCAGGCACAGCCGTTTCCGAATCCACCACGCCAGCTGATCGAACGATCGGGGCTGATCAATTTCGGCCTGGGATTTCTGCTGGATCTGAACGGCGCCACCAAGATGCGCTGGTTCCGTTACAACGACTGAAACCACCGCCACGGCGCGGGCGGCCGATTGTGACCCACGGCGCCTTGACGTTGCCTGATCGCGCGGCCAGCTTGAAGATTGGTTGTCGCGCGGGTTCGGCGGGCGCCTGGTTCGAGAGCCTTCGCGAGGGGAAGGAAGGTGACTCATGCGTGGACGAACCTGTCTGGCGGTGGTGGCGGCGATTTTTTTCATGGGAGTTCCACGCCTGTCCCGTGCCGACGATGGACAGCGTCCAGACGAGCAAGGCAAGAAGGCAGAGCCCGCGCCAGCGCAGCTGACGAAGGGTCCCTCGCTGCGCGAGACCGGCCGCGTGGGCAGCGCCAGCGTCGAGGGCGGCGTGGGCATCCAGCGGCGCGCGGTTCTGAATCTGCCGGCGGAAAACTCGGTGGCCAAGGCGGTGAACACCGACGAAGCCCAGGACCAAGAGCAGCGCCAGTCCGCAGCGGGCGGGTTCATCGATCCGATCCTGCTTGATCAGGAGTTGCAAGCACGGCTGTCGCAGGCCCGCACCTGCCGCATTGACGTCGCCCGCCGCAAACACGTGGCGCCCACGCTTGTGGTGGCCAAGACGCTGGAGCTGCGCTGGATCATCCAGCCGTCGGGTATCGTGGCAGCCACGCAGGTGGTAGCCACCACGCCGACCGATCCAAGGGTGATGTCTTGCGTGAAGGTGCGCATGGCCAGCTGGACCTTCACCCGCCCGTTCGGTGGCCCGTTGGCGATGGATCGAGCGCTGGTGTTCCGCTGACTCGGGTCGGGTCGATTCTTGAGTAATGCCTA
>DASXQB010000474.1:0-4950 GCA_036493295.1 Polyangia bacterium
CGGCTTCACTGACACGCGAGTGAGAAAGAACTCCTTCGACTCGAGCAGATCGCCCTGCACATCGACCGAACCGAGGGTGTACTGCGGCCCTTCGTC
The DNA here is from genome assembly GCA_036493295.1 of Polyangia bacterium. Lineage (GTDB taxonomy): Bacteria > Myxococcota_A > Polyangia > Fen-1088 > Fen-1088 > DATKEU01. The sequence goes on from DASXQB010000474.1 coordinate 97, forward strand.
GATGGTGATGGTGATGTACATGGACTGCTTGTCAGGCGACAGCTCCAGCAGCGGCGAGCCGACCTTGACCTGCACGTAGCCGCGATCCCAGTAGTACGCTTGAAGCAACAGCAGGTCGCGCTGGAAGACGTCTTCCCGGTACGTGCCGGCCTGGTTCAGGATCGACAGCAGGCTGCCTTCGTGGGTGATGATGATGTCGCGCAGCTCGCTGTCGGGGACGGCGCTGTTGCCGACGAAGTTCACCCGCCGCACCTCGACCTTGGCGTTCTCCCGGATGCGGAACCAGACGTCCACCTCGGCCGGCGCGTTGCGCTTGAGCTCGTACGTCACCTCGGCCATGTAGAAGCCTTTTTCGACGTAGAGGTCTTTGATTTTTTCCTGATTCTTTTTCAGCTTGGATAGGTCGAGGATCTGCTCCTTCTTGATGTCCAAGACCTCGTTGATCTTCGTCAGCTCGACAGCGTCGTTGCCGGCGACGTAGATTTTGTTGATCGACGGCTTCTCTTTGAGGATGAAGACGATCGACATGCCGCCGCCCTTGACGTCGGTGGCCTCGACCTGCACGTCTTCGAAGTAGCCCATCTTCCAGATGGCCCGCACATCGTCGCGCAGCATCTCTTGCGTCAGCGTGACGCCGACCTTTGTCTTCAAGTTGACCTTGATGGCGTCGTCCTCGACCTTGCGATTGCCGCGAAACTGCAGCTTGACCACCTTGCCGGTGTCGACGGCCGGCGTGGCCTCGGCGGCGCCGTCGCCGGTGGCGGCAGCGGCCGGCTGATCAGGCTTGGCGTTCGCGGCAGACGCCTTGTCGGCGGACGCCTTGTCGGCGGCGACGGCAACCGGCGCCCGCGCGACAAAAATAAACATGGCGGCCAGCACGGCCGCCCGAGCGATCCCTGCACAAGAAGTCATCGGGTTCGCGTCAGGCCTCGTCCGTGATCCGACCGTCGGCCATGCGCAGCTTGCGCGGCGTCTGAGCAGCCAGCTCGTTGTTATGGGTGACGATCAGGATCGTCATGCCGAGCTCGCGGTTCAGCTCGAAGAAAAGTTGGTGCATCTCGCGCCCGGTCTTGGTGTCCAGGTTGCCGGTCGGCTCGTCGGCCAGCAGCAAGCGCGGCGACAACAGCAGCGCCCGCGCCAGCGCCACCCGCTGCTGCTCGCCGCCCGACAATTCGCCCGGCCGGTGCGACAATCGATCGCCCAGGCCCAGGCGCGACAGCATGGCGCGCGAACGTTCGACGCACTCGGCGCGCGGCAACCGCAAGATGAGGCCCGGCATCATGGCGTTCTCGAGGGCGGTGAACTCCGGCAGCAGATGGTGAAACTGGAAGACGAAGCCGATCTCCCGGTTGCGAAACTCGGCCAGGCGCGCCGCCGACATCGCCGTCACCTCGGTGCCGTCGAAAGCGATGGCGCCCGACGTCGGCGCGTCCAGCGTGCCCAGCACTTGCAACAGCGTCGACTTGCCCACGCCCGACGCGCCCACCACCGAGGCGATCTCGCCCGGCTGCAGCTGGAAATCCAGGCCGCGCAGCACCGGGATGACCCGCCCGCCCAGCTGAAATTCCTTGCACAGATTGCGCACCACCACGTGCGCGCCTCCGCGGCGGCGTCGATCCACATCACTGTGGCCGACAGCCGCCAGCGTGGGCACGGCAGGCGTTGCGACCGGACTCATAGGGGCCGCCAAAGTAGTCGGCGCCCCCCCAGGTGTCAACGCCGACAGTCTCACGACAAGCTTTGAGACTTGGCGGACTTAGGACGCGTTGCCCACGATCGCTATTCGTAGCGCAGCCCGGCCACCGGGCGCAGGCGCGACGCCAGCCATGCCGGGTACAGCGTGGCCAGGCAACACAGGCCCAGGGCGGCCAGGGCCACGCCGGCGATCTCGCCACCGCGCATGACCACCGGCAGCTTCTGGATGTAATAGACGTCAGGATCGAGGGGCAGGCCATAACGGCCGATCACCAGGCAGCCGGCGATGCCGCAGGCTAGGCCCAACGCCAGGCCCAGCAAGCCGATGTAAAGACCCTCGGCGAAGAAGACGCGCAGGATGGCCCCGTCGCGGGCGCCCATCGACTTCAGGATGGCGATCTCGCGGCCCTTCTCCGTCACCAGCATGATCAGGTTCGAGACGATCGAGAACGACGCCACCAGGGCGATGAAGGTCAGCACCACGAACATGGCGATCTTTTCCAGCTTCAAAGCCATGAACAAGCTGCGGTTCAGCTCTTCCCACGAACGCACCTCGTAGCCGGGACCTAGCACCGCGCTGATGGCCTGGGCGATGGCGGGCGCTCGGTCGGCGTCGCTGGTGCGGATCTCCACGCCGGTGACTTCGCCTTGCATGTCGAGGAAACGCTGCACGTCGGCCAGTGGCGCATAGGCAAGCTTGGAATCGAACTCGTACATGCCGGTGTAAAAATGCCCGGCCACCCGGAAGGACCGCATCTTGGGAATCGGCCCCGAGGGGCCGACGCCGCACATCGGGCAGGCCACGTCGACGTCGCTGCCCATGTAGACGCGCAGCGTGCGGGCGTAAAGCTCGTCGCCCAGAAGAATGCCCGGCAACACCGGGCGCGGGACGGGCGCCAGCTTTTCCTTGTTGCCCTTGCCGGCTTCGCTGCCACCTTGGCCGTCCTTGTCCGGTTCGTCCATCGGGCGCAGCAGATCCGGATCGTCGGTGGCGATCTGTTCCGGGTGCAGCAGGTACTCGACCTTGCCTTCCACCAGCGTGCGTCCCAGGTCCAGCACCTGCGTGGCCCGTCGCGGTTCGATGCCGCGCAGGATGATGCCCATGCCGGCGGGGTTCGAGACGTGTTTGACGATCACCTCGCCTTCGACGTAGGCCATCGAAGCCACCACGCCGTCGACTGATTTCACCTTCGCCTCGACGGCTTCCCAGTCTTTGAACGGGTGCTCATCGTCGGTGCTGACCACGATGTCGGCCTTGGTGGCGCGGATCTTCGACTTCAAATCGGCCTCGAAACCGGACATCACGGACAGCGCGATGATCGGCGCGCCGGTGCCCAGGAAGACGCCGAAGATCGAAAATGCCGTGAACACCGTGAAGCAGGCGAACAGGGCGCCCAGGATCGACAGCAGCAGGCCGACCCCAATGGCGATGAAGCCGCCGATCTTCACGTTCTCGGCCAGCACGGTTTGGCGGCTGGACAGAATCTCCATGGCGTCGCCCACGCGGACCGTGAACAGCGACGGCGCGAACCGCACCAGCGCCAGAGCCGCCACCCCCAGCGCGATGGTCGTCAAACCGATGAACAGCGTCTTGCGCGAGCGTCGCCCCGGATCGCGCAGGTGGCGCCAGGCGACGAACCATTCGAACCCGGGCGCCAGCATGACCGCCGTTATCCGTCGCGCTCGGGGCGCATCAGCGGAAACAAGATGACGTCGCGGATCGACGGCTGGTCGGTCAGCAGCATGACCAGGCGATCGATGCCGATGCCCTCGCCCGCCGTCGGCGGCATGCCGTACTCCAGAGCGCGGCAATAGTCTTCGTCATAGTCCATGGTCTCTTCGCGGCCCTTGGCCTTGGCGTCGACCTGGCGCTGAAACCGCGCCCGCTGATCGGCCGGGTCGTTCAGCTCGGAGAAGGCGTTGGCGTGCTCTCGGCCGACGATGAACAGCTCGAAGCGGTCGACCTTGGTGGGGTCGGCGTCGTTGCGCCGGGACAGCGGCGACGTCTCGGCCGGGTATTCGGTGACGAAGGCCGGGCGATCGGCGGGCAAGGCCTTTTCGCCGGCGTAATCGAACAAGGCGCCGACGCGTTCGCCGTGGTTGTCGGATTTGCGCAGCACCGCCGCCAGCTCGTCCTTGCCTTCGGTGAGCCCGTTCTTCGCCAACCACGCCGCCAGGGCCGCGTCGTCATCGAGAACCGGCCGCTCCAACCCGCGCGGCAGCAGACCAGCCGCCGACGCGCTGACGATGGCGTCCTTCATCGGAATGCGCGGCCAGGGCGAGGCCAGACTGACCGGCTGACCGCCGTAGATGATCGCTTCGCCGCCTGATACTTCGCGCGCCAGTTCGCGGAACAGTTCTTCGGTCAAGTTCATCAGATCTTCGTACGTCGCGTAGGCCTGATAAAACTCCAGCATGGTGAATTCCGGGTTGTGCTGGCGCGAAAGGCCTTCGTTGCGAAAGTTGCGGCCGATCTCGTAGACCCGATCGAACCCACCCACGACCAGGCGCTTCAGATACAGCTCGGGCGCGATGCGCATGAACAGGTTCAGATCCAGCGCGTTGTGATGGGTGGCGAAGGGCCGTGCCGCCGCGCCGCCCAGCACCCCGTGCATCATCGGCGTCTCGACCTCCATGTAGCCGCGCGTGTCCAGGAACTGGCGGATGTGGCGCACGATGGCCGTGCGCTTGCGGAAGACTTCGCGCACGTCCGGATTGACCACCAGATCGACGTAGCGCTGGCGGTAGCGGATCTCCACGTCGGACAGCCCGTGCCATTTTTCGGGCAGCGGCCGCGTCGCCTTGGTCAGCACGGTGACCGAGTCGGCCAGGATCGACAGCTCGCCGGTCTTGGTGAACATCGCCCCGCCCACCGCGCCGATGAAATCGCCGCGCTCGACGCGCTTCCAAACTTCGAACGCCTCAGCGCCGATGGCGTCCTTCTTCACGTAGACCTGGATGACGCCCGACCGATCGGCGATCTTGACGAAGGCCGCCTTGCCGAACCCGCGATAGGCGACGACCCGACCGGCGACGGTGAACTTTTCGTCGGACAAAAGCTCGGGCGCCCCGCCGCCCGCGTGCGCGTCCGCCGCACCGGCGGCCGGCGGCGTGCGGCCGGCGAACTTCGCCACCACGTCGCCGATGGCGTGGGAAGGA
>DASXQB010000475.1:0-3121 GCA_036493295.1 Polyangia bacterium
GCCGTCGGCGGCGGTGAACGAGGTCGTGACGGTCTTGCCGGTCACCTTGACGCCGGTGGTCTTGGCGCCGGTGTGGAGGATCATCCCCTTCTTCTTCAGCACGCGCGTCAGCGACGCCGAGATCTCTTCGTCCTCGACCGGCAGGATGCGCGGCATGAACTCGATGACCGTCACCTCGACGCCGAAGGCGTTCCAGAAGTCGGCGAACTCGATGCCGATGGCGCCGGCGCCGATCACCACCATCGACTTCGGAACCTCCGACAGCACCATCGCCTCGCGGTAGGTGATGATGCGATCACCGTCGGCCTCGATGCCGGGCAAGAACTTGGCGCGCGCGCCGGTGGCCAGGATGATGCGCGGCGAATCCAGCGTCGACGTTCCTGGCGTGGTACCGGATTTCGTCACCACCTCGACCTTGCCGCGGCCCTTCAGCGACGCGGTGCCGGCGATCTGGTGGACACCGTACTTGCGGAACAGGAACTCGACGCCGCTGGCCAGCTTGTCGGCGACGCCGCGGCTGCGGCTGATCACCTTGCTCCAGTCGAAGGTGACGGGGCCGCTGACCACCACGCCGTGGTCACCGGCGTGTTGAACGGCGCGCATCATCTCGGCGGATTTCAGCAGCGCCTTGGTGGGGATGCAGCCCCAGTTCAGGCAAATGCCACCGGCGCGCTCGCGTTCGATGCACGCGGTCTTGAAGCCCAGCTGCGCGGCGCGGATGGCGGCGACGTACCCGCCCGGTCCCGCGCCAATGACGATCACATCGTATTTCTCGGCCATGATCGTTTGATGCCTAAAACGCCAGCGCGATCGGGCGTTCGAGGATCGACGTGATGGCCTGCAACAACTTCGCACCCAGGGCGCCGTCGATGACCCGGTGGTCGCACGACAGCGTCAGCGACATGCGCTGGCCGATGACGATCTTGTCGCCTTTGACCACCGGCTCCTTGCGGACGGCGCCGACGGCGAGGATGGCCGCCTCGGGCGGGTTGATGATGGCGCAGAAGTCGCGGATGCCCAGCATGCCCAGGTTCGACACCGAGAAGGTGGCGCCGGTCATCTCTTCGGGGCGCAGCTTTCGATCGCGCGCGCGCTTGGCCATCTCGTGGGCCTCGTTGGAGATCTGACCCAGGGTCTTATGGTCGGCGTCGCGAATCACCGGCGTCACCAGACCGTCCTCGATCGCCACCGCCATGCCGACGTCGACCCGGGCGTGTTCGATGATCGCCTCCTCGGTGAACGACGCATTGGCTTCGGGGATGCGACGCAGGGCCAGCGCCGCCGCTTTGATCACCAGATCGTTCACCGACAGCTTGGCGTTGTGCACCTGGCTCACCTGCGAACGAAACTCCATCGCCGCGTCCATGTCGACGTCGGCGGTCAGATAGAAATGCGGGATGGTGGTCTTCGACTCCAGCAGGCGCCGGGCGATCGTCCGCCGCATCATCGACAGGGGTTTTTCGACGTCGTCGCTGGGGACGGGCGCGGCCGGGCGCGCTTCGGCGCGGCGGTCGGCGATGATCTTGTCGGGCAGGGGCGCGGCGGGTTTGGCCGGCGCTGCTTCCGCCTCGGCTTGCGCAGGGGCGGTATCGTTGGCGGGGGCGCTGGCGGCGCTGCTGCCACCGTCGGCGGCGGCCTTCACGTCGCGCTCGACGATGCGACCGCCGGGGCCGGTCCCTTGAACCGAGCGTAGGTCGACGCCCAGATCCGTCGCCAGCTTGCGCGCCAGTGGCGAGGCCAGCACTTTACCGGCGGCCGCAACGGGCGCGGCGGCCGAGCGCGCGGCGGGTGCCGGCGCGGCAGGACGAGCCGGCGCGGCGGCGCGCGCAGCGCCGTTCGGAACCGCCGTTGCTGCGGCGGGAGCAGGAGCGGGAGCCGTCGCCGGTTTCGCCTCGGGCGCCTTCGCCGCAGGTGCTGGCGCCGCCGGTTTCTTCCCAGCGCCCGCCGAGCGCGCCTTGGCTTGCTCGACCAGCGCGGTGATGTCCTCGCCCGTATTCCCGATGATGGCGATCGGCGAGCCCACCGGCACGGTGGTCCCGTCGCCGATCAGTCGTTTCAGCAGGACGCCCTCGTCGAAGGCTTCGAAGTCCATGGTCGCCTTGTCGGTCTCGACCTCGGCCAGGAGCTCCCCTGGCGCGATCTTGTCGCCTTCGTTCTTGCGCCATTTCCGCAGCACGCCCTCGCGCATGGTGTCGGAGAGCTGGGGCATATCCAGAATCTGGGCCATGACCTCGTACCTATTCCTTCGTGAGTGAGCGAATGACGTTCGTTGAAACTGTCGGCGTGAAAGCGAACGCGCGCAGCGCGCCCGCTATTCCAGATACAGCAGGCGTTTGACGGCGGCGATGGCGCGGGGCGCGTCGGGGACGCACATGGCTTCCAGGTGGTGGTTGTACGGCATCGGCATGTCCGCGCCGGTGAGGCGTTCGACCGGTGCGTCCAGATCGTCGAAGCAGGCCTTGCCGATCCGATACGCGATCTCCGCGCCCACGCCGTTGAACGGCCAGCCTTCCTCCAGAATCAAGCAGCGGCCGGTCTTTTTCACCGACTGCACCAGCAGCGCTTCGTCCAGCGGGCGAATCGTGCGTGGGTCGACAACCTCGATGTCGATGCCCTCGGGGGCCAGTTGTTCGGCCACCAGCAGCGCCAGTTTCACCATCTTCGACCAGCCGATGATGGTGAGGTCCTTGCCCTGACGCTTCACCTCGGCCACGCCCAGCGGGATGGTGTACTCGCCCTCGGGGATCTCGCCCTGGTCACCGTACATGACCTCGCCTTCGATGAAGACGATGGGGTTGTCGTCGCGGATGGCGCTCTTGAGCAGACCCTTGGCGTCCTTCGGGTTGGCCGGCATGACGACCTTCAGGCCAGGGACGTGGGCCCACAGCGCCTCGGTCGACTGGCTGTGCTGCGCGGCCAGTTGGTGCGCCGATCCGCCCGGGCCGCGAAACACCACCGGCAGGGTGAACTGGCCGCCGGACATCTGCCGGATCTTCGCCGCGTTGTTGATCAGCTGATCCGCCGCCACCAGCGAGAAGTTCCAGGTCATCAACTCGATGATTGGCCGCAGACCCACCATCGCCGCGCCGATGCCGACGCCCACGAAGCCGCCTTCGGCGAT
>DASXQB010000476.1:0-10309 GCA_036493295.1 Polyangia bacterium
ACGGCATAACCGAGTTCGGCCTTCACCCCCGGATCGACGATGGTCACCAGGCGCAGCTTGTGCGCCTTCATCTTTTCGATCATCCCCGGGACGTCGCAGAATTTTTTCTTGTCCCAGGTGAACACCCGGTAGCCGTCCATGTACCCGATGTCCAGCCACAGAACGTCGCAGGGGATGTCACGCTCGCGGTAGGTGCGACCGATGGCCAGGATCTGCTCGTCGGTGTAGTCGTGAAACCGGCACTGGTGATGCCCCAGCGCCCACATGGGCGGTGCCTGCATCCGGCCCGTAACAAACGTATAGGCCGACAAGACGTCCGCCATGTTCGGGCCGGCAAAGACGTACTCGGTGTATTGCCCGCCGTTGAAGCGATAGCTGTAATGATTGCGGGACGCAAAGTCGACGTTGGCCTTGTAGCCATTGTCGATGAAAAATCCGGCGATCTTGGCGTCGCCGTTGTTGGCGCGACAGTGATAAAAAAATGGGATCGACGTGTAGTACGGGTCAAAGTTGGTGCTGCGCCCGTTCAAAGTCAGATCCGCCTCGTGCAGGCGATTGGTCGACAGGACGTCTTGGGCCAGCACGTCGGTGTTCCAGAGAATGAACGTGCGCCCGCGGCGATCAAAGTGGCCGGTTTTTTCGCCCAGGCCATAGATCGAATCGTGCGGGCCGATCCGCCGGGTGATCGTGAACGAATCGTTGAGCTGGGTGTATCCGCCGTTGCCGTCGTCGTCGCGGCTGTCTTCAAAGATCACCGAGCCGTCGGCGCGGAAGGCATCGACGGCGAACGGCCGCTTGCCCACGACCAGCGTGACCTGTCCCGTATCCAGAGTCAGCGCGTCGTCGGTCTCTTCCAGTTTGAAGGGCGGTGCGCTGGGCTCTTGAAAGTTGGCGGCGAAAGTGGGGCTGTCATCGAAGCGGCCCGCCTGAGAAATCTTCAACCGCACAAGATCGACCCGCAACACGTCGACGCGGAATTTTTCCTCGCCCACCCCCAGCAGAATTCCCTGCGTGGTTTTCTCCACGGAGACCACGTCGCCAAGCGGATTGAATCGCGGTGTATGCATGCCGGTCAGCAGCGCCCAGTCGACGGCGATTCGTCCCCGTGCATGCTCCACGATCGAACTTCAAAGCCATTTTCGTCAAAGGAAATCGTGGTCAACCAAGGACATTTACCGGCTCTTTCTCGGCACATGCGACCGCTCGGGGAACAGTCGGCAACAAAAGCGGCGGCGATTCTGTTCGGTCAACAACCAAAGTTGACCGGGTCAGGTTCGCGGCCAGTCAACGCCGGTCTTTGACTTCGTTTTCCCTTGTCGCGCTCCGACAGTTTCAGATAGACAGATACTGCGGGTGACGCCAAAGGGTGCAGTGTCGCAAACCCGGCGCGCAACAAACGTCGTTGTGGTCGAAAGGAGGTTCGATACACGATGCCTGGTATACTGAACTACCTCCGGGCCATGAATCGACCTTCCTTGTTCTGCGCGCTGTGCGGGCTTTTGCTGTCCGCTTGCGATCTGGGTGGCCTGGGCACCGCGCCGCCGCCTGAGGCGGGCGCCGGCGGTGACATCGGCGGCCCGGGCACCGGCGGCGTCGCGTCCGTCGACGCGGGAGCGGATCTCACCTTGCCGGATCCCACCACGCAGCCGAATTTTCAGGTCCGGGACGAATTCGCCGGGCCTTGCACCCGTGCCCCCGGCATCATCGACGTGAACCTGGGCAACACGCCGGAGACGTTCGTGCGGGCCGCGTTCTGCCAGATCAGCGGCAGCGAACCACCGGCCAGCACCGTCAGCATGTGGGCCGGTCAATTACGCACCGTCGAGTACGTCCGCAGGATCGACGTCGTGCACACGCTTTGCCAGCAGGCCAACCGGCCATGCGCGCTGGTCTACTCCGATCCGTGGCGGGCTGACATTCCTTTGTTGCCAACCTGTACCCGCAAAGGAACGCGCGACCTGGGCGCCGTACTGATGTTTTTCAGCGACTGTCCCAACGGCGTCAACTGTGGAAACGATTGGGCCAACACCCACCCGCACGGCATGCGCGCGGCCCATCCGTTGTTCAGCTTTGGGACCGCGCCCGCCAATTATTACAATCCTCGCAACGCCGGCTATTGGTACCGCGAGCTTCTGGACGCCCATTGGGCCGGATTGCAGTTCTTCCTGGTCAACACCTATGGCCCCGACTTGACCACCAACCCCAACCAGATGGGTATGCTGTCGCAGGCCCTGGATCGGGCCGGCGCGGACGGCGTGAAGATCGCGTTGTTCGACGACACCTGGGCCTGGGGCCAGACCAGCAGCCCGGCGCCGTTCCGTACCAGCCCCGACCTCAGCAACACCGAAGCGGCGGCCCAGGCCATTTATCAGGCGAAGTGGAAGCCGTTCTTCACCCAGATTGCCAAGCAATACTGGTTCACGGTTCAGAACCGTCCGTTGATCTATTTCTACAACGCGGGGACTTTAAGGCCGGCGGAGGTGTCGTCACCGGTGATCGCCCGCCTCAAACAGTTGTTCGCCGCAGATTTCGGGGTGATGCCGTTCGTTTCGGTGGACAACGCGTTCTTTGCCGACCCGAACATGAAGAACGTCGCCGACGCGCAATTCACTTGGGACACTCTCAAATCAGGAAACAAGAGTCGGTCGACTCTCAATGGATTCATTCTGGATCATTACATGGTCAAGTGGGATCCGGTGGGCCGCGACAAACCGGGCGTGGTGGCCACCGCCGCCGATCACGTCCTCAAGGGGACGTCCCTGCTGTCCGATCGCCTGGCCTCATCGGTGGACGCGCAGATGGTGGTGATCGCCACCTGGAACGATCTGGGCGAGGGCACCGGGATCGAACGCAACTATGACTACTACATCGCCGGCGCCTGGCAGCCACCGACGGCGTTCATGTCCCTGACCCGGGCGGCCCAGTGCTCGGACTAAGCGGCGGGCACGCACCTTGAACAACCGACTGTTGTCGCGCGCGGGGTGGGCGCTGGGGCTGGCATTGGTTGGCGGCGCGCTTTACTTCGGGCTGCGCGCGGACCGCCCATCCAGCGACGGGCGTGAGCCGCTGGTGTTTTACGCCGGCTGGATGGCGGGCGACGACATCTACGGCGCCGCTCATCGCTTCGAACAGCTGCACCCCGAATACAAAGTCACCGTCACCACCAGCTCGGCCCAGGACGAAACCGGCGACGCCCAACGTCTGCTGCTGGGGATCGCCGGCGGCGTGCCGCCCGACGTGGTGTTCTTCGATCGCTTCGCCGTCGGAGAATGGGCGGCGAAGAGCGCCTTGCAGGATCTGACGCCGTTCATTGACGCTCAGGATCCGGTTGATCCGAACCGCATCGATCTCGCCGACTATTATCCCTGGGCGGTGGCCGAGGCCAGCTTTCGGCCGCCCGGCTCGACGGCGGCGCCGCAACTTTACGGCATTCCCACCATCGCCGACGCGCGCATGCTGTTCACCAACCTGGATCTGCTGCACCAGGAAGGGTTGGTCGACGCCCACGGCGATCCACGCCTGCCCACCAGCTGGGAAGATCTGCGCGCCTACGGCAGACGCCTCAGCCGTTACCGTCTGGCCGGCAAACCCGACAGTGGTCTTTTGCGCCTGGGATTTGCGCCCGTCTTTGGCGACAGTTTTCTTTATATGTTTGCCTTCGAAGCGGGCGGGCACCTGCTCAGCACCGACGGCTTGCACGTCACCATGGACTCGCCGCCGGTGGTGCGGGCTCTGCGCTTCATGACCGACGTCTATGACGATCTGGGCGGCGTCGAACAGGCCAACGCTTTTCAACAAAGCTTTCAAGTCGGGGCGCTGGATCCGTTCATTCGCGGCCAGGTAGCCATGAAGATCGACGGCAACTGGTATCTGGAAACGCTGGGCGACTGGAAGCCCAACATGAACATCGCCGTCACGCCGGCGCCGCTGCCCGCCGACGAGGCCGCCAAAGGACGCGGTCCGGTGACCTGGGCCAGCGGCTGGGCGCTGGTCATTCCGTCCACGTCGCGCCACAAGAAGGGCGCCTTCGAATTGATTCGTTACCTGCGCACCTGGAACGTCATTGACCGCCTGGAGCAAAGCAAGCGCGAGCGCAAACAGAACGAAGGCCGCCTTTACCTGCCCAACGTCGACGCCAACCGCACGTACACCGAAAAGCTGTTCCGCGAGAACATCTTCGACAATCCGGCCATCCCGAAAGCGTTTCAAGACGCCTACCGCACCACCAAGTCGTTGCTGGACGATCCGTTCATCCGTCCGGTGACGCCGGTCGGGCAGCTGCTGTGGCGGCAACAGGTGCGCGCCTACGAAGCGGCGGTCAATCACAAATACGCCGCGCAAGCGCGCGCCGCCGGCGCGGACGAGATGAAGGTGGCCCTGCAAATCATGCAGGAGCCGGTGCAACGGCAACTGGACGAACTGTCGCGGCCGCCGCCCCCGCACGTGGTCGATTGGCGGCCGTATCTGGGAACCTACGCGATGGTGGTGGTCGGCCTGCTGGTGGCGGTGGTGGTCTTCTCGCACCGGCGCCGGCGTTCGCACGGCTACCGCATGCGCGAGACCGGCGCAGCGCTGTTCTTCGCCAGCCCCTGGCTCATCGGCTTTGTCGTGCTGACCGGCGGGCCGATCATTTTCAGCATCGTCCTCAGCTTTACTCGTTACGACGTACTGACCGAAGCGCGCTACGTCGGTCTGGCCAATTATCAGGACGTCTTTGCCGATCCGGTGTTCTACAAGAGCCTGCTCAACACCGCGTTCATGATCCTGCGCGTCCCGATCTTGATGGCGGCGGGGTTGGCCATGGCTTTGTTGCTGAACTCGGGCGTGCGGGCGATGAGCGTTTATCGCACCGGTTTGTATCTGCCGGTGACCATGCCGGTGGTCGCCTCGTGTTTGTTGTGGACCTGGATCTTCAACGCGCGGACCAGCTTCTTGAATCAAGCGCTGCGCTTCTGCTTCGACACTGTCCCGGCGCGCGCCTTCGAATGGGTGATCAATCGCTTTTCCGCCCACCCGTTCCACCTGGACGCTCCGCTGTGGCTGCAGGATCCGCGGTTCAGCAAGGTGGCGCTGATCGTGATGGGGGTGTGGTCGGTGGGCGGGTCGATGGTGATCTGGCTGGCCGGACTGCAATCGATCCCCAAGCAACTTTACGAGGCGGCGAACATCGACGGCTGCGGCCCGCTGCGCCGGTTCTGGCACATCACGCTGCCCATGTTGAGCCCGTACATCCTCTTCAATTCGATCGTCGGCTTGATCGGCACGATGCAGATCTTCACCGAGGCGTACATCATGACCGCCGGCGGCCCCGTCGATTCGACCCTGTTTTACGCTTATTACCTCTTCCGGCAGGCGTTCCAGTACTTCCGCATGGGCTATGCCAGCGCGCTGGCCTGGATCCTGTTCCTGGCCGTGCTGGCGTTGACGTTGATCCAGCTGCGGCTTTCCAAGCGTTGGGTGCACTATGACCAGACATAATCCCGCGACGGATGCTGCGCGGGTCGAGCCCGAGCTTCGTCCACGCGATAGTCCGCTTCGGCGAATCTCGGCCGTTCATCCTGTGGTCGAACGGTTCGGCCGCTGGGTGGCGGCGCGCGGGTGGATTCACGTTCTTCTCATCACCCTGGTGCTTGGCTGTCTTTACCCGCTGGTCTGGATGTTTCTCACCAGCATCAAGACCGACGAAGAACTGGGCGACAGCGACATGGCCCCGTCCTTCCCGGCGTTTCGGGGGCAGTCGCCTTACGTGCGCGACGACGTGACGATTCGCAAACCCGACGACGTGGACGCTGGGCGGTTCGCGGCGGCGCTGCCGCTGTTGCGGCAAGCGGCGCGCGCGCTGGTGGCCGAGAACCTGCCGGGTGATGTTCCGGCGTCGATCGATCGCGATCGCTGGGTGGACTCGGCGACATCGGCGTTGACCAACCGCGCGCTGGCGCAGTTGCCCAACCAGGCGTGGGAGGACACTCCCGCCCATCTGGCCGCCCGTTTCGGTGAACGACTGACGCCCGAGGCGGCCAAGCAGGCGCTGTCCGATCAACTGTCCCGTCTGGAACTGTCCGCGCTGACTTTGCGCACCCTGGACGGACGACTGTTCAAGCTGGCGGGCGGCGGTGACTCTGGCGGCTGGCAATTGAGCGGGGACAGCGCCAGCCTGGCGGCGTCTGGCAACGCCGTCCGGCTGAACTATCGGTATCGCTCACCGTCGGAAAAACCCATCGTGCTGGCCTACGAGTTCACGCTGCCGCCGGGGGTTGATCCGTCGGACATCCACAAGCTGTTTCTCTCTTTGCGGCCCGACGACAGCTGGCACGGCTTGACCGCCACGCTGGATGTCGGGGGCACGCACTGGAAGTCGACCCGCACCACCTATCTGGCGCAGAACCGCCCGCAAAGTATTTCGTTTCAACCGCCGACTTTCGACGACACCACGGTCCGCGCGCGAACCTGGGTGCCGTTGCGGGCCGCCGGTTCCAGCCCCCGTATTCGCCAGGCCCGGCTGGAGCTGTCGCTGGCGCCCAGCTCGACGTTCGCCGCCATGCTGGCCAAGGTCGAGCGCAATTATTTGCGCGCGTTCGACTCTGTCCCGTTCCTGCAGTACGTGGCCAACAGTCTTCTGCTGGTGGTGCTCTCGACGCTGGGTTTTCTCTTTTCCAGTGCCTTCGTCGCCTATGCCTTCGCCCGCTTGTCGTGGCCCGGGCGTGGCGTGGCCGTGGTGCTGCTGCTGGCGACGATGATGATTCCGTCGCAGGTCACCATGGTGCCGTCGTTTCTGGTGTGGCGGCGCCTCGGTTGGTACGACACGCTGAACCCACTGTGGCTGCCGTCATGGTTCGGCAGTGCGTTCTTCATTTTCTTGATGATCCAGCACATGAAGACCATCCCGCGCGAGCTGGAAGAGGCGGCGCGCATCGACGGCCTGGGCATCGTCAAGACCTGGTGGTTCGTCATCGTTCCCCAGTTGCGCCCGACGTTGGCGGCGATCGCCATCATGAGCTTCCTCGGCACCTGGAACGAGTTCATGGGGCCGCTGATTTACCTCCGCGATCAAACCAAGTTCCCGCTGTCCCTGGGTCTGTTCGGGATGCGCATCGATCAAGGCGCCGATTGGTCGATGCTGATGGCGGCCAACATGTTGATGACGTTGCCGTCGGTGATCGTCTTCTTCGCCTTTCAGCGTTACTTCATTGAGGGGATGACAGTGACAGGCATGAAAGGCTGAGGGAAATACCGAGGTATTAACCAGTAAACAGTGATAATTGACCACGATTTACTTTGACTGGATGTTTTCAAAAGGAATAGTTTCTCAATTGGATGTCACAATTATCGGTTGGCGGCTCAAACGACGGAGCGAAAATGCGACACTTCAAAATGGGAAACAGCGTAATTCTTTGGTCGCTCGTGACGGCCGTGATGGCCAGCGCGGCGTGTAGCACGGGCAGCAATTCACCCGCCACCACCGGCACGGGTGGCACCACCGGCAGCGGCACGGGCGGCACCACGGCCAGCGGCTCGGGCGGTACAACGGCAAGTGGCTCGGGCGGCACCACCGCCGGGACCGACGGCGGCGGCACCGGCACCGGCGGCACCGTGGCCACCACCGACGGCGGCACCGCCGGCCCCAGCGTGTGCGACGGCGCCGGGACGCGCATCCTGACCGTCGACCAGGTCTTCATCGACAACTTCGAAGAAGCCGCGCTGCTGACCGGCTGGTCGTCGTTCAACGACGTCAAGGCCGCGCCCGACTCGTTCAAGATCGCCCAGCAGGCGGGCGGCGCGGTTTCCACCGCCCACTCTGGCCACTACGCAGGCACGGGCGCCACGCCGCCGGCCATGGGCGGCTACGGCGTGGGCACAGTCTTCAACCTGGCCATCGACAACACAGCGAAGATCTACTGCGTCGACATCTCGGCGTTCGACGGGGTCACTTTCTGGGCCAAGGCAAACCAGGCCGCCACCGCCACCAACACCAACAAGATTACGGTCAACTTCGTCATCCCAGCTACCAACGCTGTCAGCGTCGGCGGCGACTGTCCGGACGCTTCGATGAAGTGCTACAACCACCCGCGCTCGCCGGTGTCGCTGACCATGGATTGGGCGCAGTACTCGGTGACATTCGCCCAAGCCACCGGCGGCTCGGCGAAGGTGATGAACCGCATTCAAGAGCTGGCCTTCCTGGGCATCGATCCGGACTGGGACTACTCGATCGACGAGATTCAGTTCTACAAGGGCACGCCGCCCACCACGGCGGTACCGATGCCGACGATGCCGTAAGTCGCATCCCCCGAATCATCACGCCGCCGCAGCGGGTTGTCTCCCTCGCTGCGGCGGTTTTCTTTTGTGGCCCGTAAGCCGGAAAATCTTTTCTGTCCGTCACGGAAGCGATTCGGCGCGGACACTCACTGACTGGTGGAGGGCAGATGACGCACCAGCGTGCCAGATTGGGAAAGATGGCCTTTGCCGTCGTTTTCTTTTCGGGTTGCGCGGGGCTGAAGTCTGGCGGGGAAGGACCTGACGCAGGGGGAGGGCCTGCGTCCGGTTCGGGTGGAGGACAGGTGATGGGCGACGGGGCGGCCGGTTCCGACGGCGGTGTGGGCGGGGGAAGCGGAGGCGGTCCGGCAGGCGGTCCTATCGACGGACCGCCGCCGGCGCCGGTGGGGTTCACCATGACCGAGGCCGGCGGTTACAAGCTGGGCGATCCCATCGTCGGCAACTCGCCGACCAACACACCGACCGGCGATCCCCAGCAGACCTGCAACACCATCGTCGGCATCGTCCGCGACTTCAAAGGCATCACGGAACCGAACGGTCATCCCGACTTTGAATCGTTCGAGGGGCGCGGGCCGACCAAGGGTCTGGTGGCCGCCGTGCTTGGCCCCGATCACAAGCCGGTCTATGCGTCCCACTGTGAAGAGGGAACCACCGACAAGACCGCCTGTCCTTCGGGGCAGATGACCACCAGCCAGGCTTTGTTCGACCAGTGGTTCAACAACGTCGACGGCGTCAACATGGCCTTTCGACTGGAGCTGCTGATGTCGCCGGGAATGAACGGTCTGGGGACCTTTCAGAGCAGCCACTATTTCCCGCTTGGTTCGGCTGGCTGGGGATATTCGGGCAAAGACGACACCGGGGCCCCGCAAAACTTCGGATTTACCACCGAACTGCACACCACTTTCCAGTACAACGGCGGCGAACAATTCACTTTCGCCGGTGACGACGATTTGTGGGTCTTCATCAACGGCCAGTTGGCCATTGATCTGGGCGGCTTGCATTTTCCAGAGACAGGAACCATCGACGTTGATAAGTCGGCGGCGACTTTTGCAATGACAGTGGGAAATGTTTACCCGTTGGATCTCTTTCAGGCCGAACGCCACAGCATCGGCTCGGATGTTCGCATCGATACGAATTTCAAGTTCGTTAGCTGCGGGACGCTGATTCCGTAGGCTGGTTGCGGCTCCAGCGGCCGCACGGGAACCTCTAAGGCCAGATGCGCGGCAACAACTCGACCGTCACATACAGCGGCACGAAGATCAGCAGCGCCCCGGCGGCGATCGCCACCACGAACACCGACGCGCGATAGAGCAGGAACGACGTACGGAAACCCATCGCTCGCCAGGCGCGGACGTGGGCGCGAAACAGGATCCCGTCCAGCGCGGTCCGGGGCGACGAGTGCAAGAAAAGCACGGCGAAACCGGAGATGGGATAAAGGTGGACGATCTCCGCCCAGCCGAAAACCAGGATGAAGTTGCTGAAGATGAGGGTCAGCACCAACGCGGTGATGCGGCTGAACGTCCCCAGCAGCAGCAAAAGGCCGAACACCATCTCGCCCAGGGCCGTGGCGAACGACCACGACTCACGCGTCAGCCAGGGAAACATACTGCGCGGCCCGGCGATGAGCTGCGGGTAATTGTCGCCCACGCCGATGAACAAGCCGGCGTCGTAGATCTTGTTCACCAGTCCAAGAAAAATAAATCCCACCCCCAGCCCGAAACGAATCCCCGCCACTTGCTTGGGCGACAGGACGATCCCGGGGCTCGACTCGAGATAGAAAAGCGCGCTGGCCAAAAGAGGCATGGCGTCGACCGCCGCCAGGCGATAGGCCACGCACAGATAGACGAAGACGCCGATGAACGCGCCACCCAGGGCCATCTGCAAACGGCCCCAGAGGATCCACAGCGCCAGCACCACCTCGACGATGACGATCTCTTTGGCCAGCGGGCCGGTGATGGGAAAGCTGGGCATCACCAGCCAGCCGTCGTGCGCGCCCAGCAGCAGCACCAGGCCGGGCAGCCGCGCGAAGATGAACACC
>DASXQB010000477.1:0-2823 GCA_036493295.1 Polyangia bacterium
GTACACCGGCAGCGGCGACGATTCGCTGGCGTCCAGCACCAGCAGATCGCCAATTTGCAGCTCTAAAAGGCGCGAGAAATTGATTCGCGTGCGGCCCATCTCCACGCACACCTGCACGCGCACCGCTTCCATCTCGCGGGCCAGCGCGGCGGCGAAGCGCACGTCCACGCTGCTGCCCTGGCGCGGCGGCGAGGTCAGCGATTTCTTCACCGGCTCGACCGTGGCGTAAGGGATGGCGATCTGCAGGCGACCGGTGGCCGCGCCGCTGATCTCGAACGAACACAAGATGGCCAGGTCACTGGGTGGCGCCACCATGGCCATGCGCGGATCGGACTCGAAGCGGATCACCTCGGGGTGAAACGGCAGCACCTCCACCCACGACACCGCCATCGCCTCGCAGAAAATCCCTAGAAGGTTGCGCAGCACGCGCCGTTCGACGTTGGTCAGGTCGGGACGGATGTCGGTCATCCCCGCTTCGAGGCGCGCCTTGCGATCGCCCAGCGCGCCCGCCAGCAGCGACCGACACATGGTCGCCTCGACCATCAACACGGCCAGGCCGTGCCCGGGGCCCAGCGACACGATCCACACCGTGTTGCCGGGACCGAACAGCGCCGCCACGTCGGAGAACTTCATCAGCGTGGACGCCGCCGGGCTGGCCCGCAGGTCCAATCGCGTCCTGCCGCCCAGGTTGCTGCCAAACATCGAAGCGATGCGATCGTTGATCGAATCCAACGTCGGCATCTGGCCCCGGATGATGCGATCCTGGCTGGTCAGATCGTACGGAACAACGGGGACGTCGGCGCGCTCACCCGCCTCGGCGCCGACGCGGCCATCCTGAATGGCCGCCATCAAGGCATCTACTTCACTTTGATCGAGGGGAGAAGACATGGTGTGGGTGGTCCCTGGGTTGGCCTTATTGAATGATGAAGTCGGTGATGAACACGTTGGTGATGCGCTTGCCGGGGACGATCTCGTCCAACCGTTTCAAGATGGCGGCCTTCATGTCGCGCAAACCGTCGCTGCCGCGAAGCTCTTCGGCCGTGCGATCAGTCAGGTAGGCCAGGACAGCGTCGCGGATGGGCGCCGACCGCTTCTCGATCAGCGCCTTCGCCGCCTCGTCGGCCAGCTCCAGCTCCAGCGACATGTGGGCGTATCGCTCCACGTCGTTCGATTTCAGCTGCACGGTGAAGTTGTCGAAGCGGACGGTGGGACCGACGGCGCCTTCTTCTTTGCCGTGCCCGCCATGCTCTTCGCCGCCGCCGTTTTCGGATTTCTCTTCGCCGCCCTCTTTGCCTTTCGCCTCGCCGCCCTCGGCGTGGGCAGACGGTTTTTTCATCACGAAGATCAGGACGCCCACCATCAGCAGCGTGTTGACTACCAATATGAGAGGGAGAACCTTGCTCAATCCCCCTTTTGCGGGCGCTTCCGCCGGTGTGCCAGTGTCTTCCGAG
Source organism: Polyangia bacterium (assembly GCA_036493295.1). Lineage (GTDB taxonomy): Bacteria > Myxococcota_A > Polyangia > Fen-1088 > Fen-1088 > DATKEU01. The sequence goes on from DASXQB010000477.1 coordinate 1,452, forward strand.
TCGGCCATCTGTCATGCCTCCGTTGTGTGCTGACCAACAAAGCAAGGCCCATACCGATCGCTGACGGCACGAAGTCGCGGCCGGCGCGTCAATGCGCCGTCACGTCGCTGACGCCCGCCGTCTCCGCGTCACGTTGATGACGGAGGGGCGCGCGCGCCGATCCTTGACTGTCGGAAAAATCGCCGCCCGGAGAGGGGTTCCCCATAACTAAGGTTTTGGCGCCGCTCTACCGAAGGCTTGACTCGCGATGGCTGCAGACTCTGGCTCACGGTCGGCTCTCTCCAACCCCGCGGCCGCCAGCGGGCGCGCGACGGGAACCTTGACCGTGGGCGGCGCGCGCTCGACGCAGACCATCTCCATCGCCCAGACCGCGCCCCTGCGCATCGACCACCTGGCCGACAACATCTTCAACGACACCAAAGCCCTGCGCCGCTCGCTGCCCGACGTGGCCGCCGAAGCGCTGGAGCTATGCAGCCGATCCAGCGCCGACGCCAACGCCATGGAGCGAACGCTGGCCCGCGATCCGTTCATCAGCGCCCAGGTCATCTCCATCGCCAACTCGGCCCTGTTCGCGCCCAAGATGCCGATCCTGGGCGTGCGCGACGCGGTCGTGCGCATCGGCCTCGATGCCCTGCGCGACGTGGTGCTGATGGTGGTGACCAACTCGACGATGTTCCGCGTGCGCGGCTTCGAGGCGCGCGTGGAGAACATCCGCCGCGGCATGCTGGCCTCGGCGGCCGCTGCGCGCCAGCTGGCGAAGGCCATGCGTGTCGAGTCCGAGTACGGTTTTCTGGCCGGTCTGCTGCACAACATCGGCGAGCTGGTGTTGCTCGAGCGCTGTGTGCACGAAGGTATCGTCACGCCGCAGCTGCTGGACGATCCCACCGAAGGTCAGGTCATCCGCGATCGCATCCATCATCACCACACGCGCGTCGGCGCGGCTTTGTGCCGGGCCTGGAAGCTTCCCGCCGGCGTCACCGAAGCCGCCGAGTTTCACCACGACTACAGCGCCGGCGGCAAACGCCGTTTCGCCGCGCAGTTGATCGCGGCGGCCGACGCCATCGGCGAATTCTGCATGCCCGGCTCGCAATCAGTCGATCCCGCCACCGTGCCCGTGGTGCAAGAATTGAATCTGCCGGCCGAACAGATCAAGAGCATCACCGCGTCGGTCAAAGGCGAGCTGCCCGGGTTGTTCGCGACCGGATCGACGGCGCAGCCGCGCTGAGCGGGCGACGCGAATAACGCGTGCGCCGGCTTCGCTATCGCGGGGGTGGGGTTTGGCCTGGCGGGGGACGGGGTTCTTACGCGGCCGCGGCGGTGTTGGTTCTGGCACCTCGATCCACGGCTGGCAACCGGCCGCTGCGCGGCCGGA
>DASXQB010000478.1:0-11104 GCA_036493295.1 Polyangia bacterium
GCTGTTGCTGGAATCAAAAGGCTTCAAGCCCGAGCAGCGGCAGATAAGCCCGCGCTCCGACAAGCTGGTCGACGTGTACATCGCGCTGTCCGAAGAGCACTACCTCGGCTGGATCGAGATCATCTCCAACGCGCAGGGCGCCCTGGTCTACATCGACAAGAAAGAGATCGGGGCCATCGGCCGCACGCCGTACACCGGCCACCTGAAGCCGGGCAAGCACACCATCTACCTTGAGAAGATGGGCTTCAAGCCGGCCGAGATGGTCCTGGACGTCGCGCCCGGCACCGCCACCCAGCACACCATCACCATGCAGCAGGGTGACAATGGCTGGGTCAACGTCGTCGGGCGGGGGACCTCCGGCGGCCGCTTGCTGGTCGACAAAAAGCTCGCCTGCGCCACGCCCTGCCGCGCCGAAGTGTCGCCCGGCAAGCACGCGGTGGTGGTGGCCAAGGACGGGATGGAGAACTACGAATCGGATCTGGTCGTCGCGCGCACCGTCGAGACCACCATCGAAGTCCAGTTCGTCGCGCGCCCGCCGCGCACCAAGGCGATCACCGCGGCGATCATCGGCGCGGCGCTGCTGGGCATCGGCGGATACGTCGGCCACATCGGCCAGGCCAACCGCGACGAGATCAAAAGCGACATCGCCGCCAACAAGCTGATCGACAACGCCGACCCGCGGTACCAGCGCGCCAAGCTGGAGTTCATCGGCGCCGATGTGCTGTTCGGCCTGGGCGCCATCGTGGGCATCTCGGCGGTGATCAGCTTCGTCTACCACGGCGCGGACAGCGTCGGCGTCGTGGACCAGAAGTCCATCTCGCTGGCGCCCGAGGTGATGTCGGGCGGCGCGGGCCTGACCGCAGTGGGGAGGTTCTGATGCACCTGCGGGGATTGACGTCAGCGCTGGCGCTGGCGGTGGTGGGATTGACCGCCACGAGCTGCAACTGGCAGGACGTGGACAAGGATTCGCAGAACACCCCGGTGCTGAGCCTGGGCGCGCCGGACAAGTTCGGGACCAAAGACGACTTCGGCCGCATCGTCATTCCCATCACCGCTCCGTCGGAGAACGACGGTGTGGCCGGTCGGTTCCTGGTCTCGGGCGCGACCGGCACAGCGCTGGCGCTGGTCGAACTGGACGCGGCCGGCAAGTCCACCACCACCAACATCTCGTCGCCGGCGTTCAGCGGCCCGAACATGACGGACGGTTTTCCATTGAACGCCATCGCCGAGATCCCGGGGCCGAAGCCGGGCAAGGTGCTGGCGGCGGCCAAGGCCATCCGCGACGGCTCGACGGTGATTTACACCGCCACGCTGGGTGGAACCTTCGACGGCACGGTGGTCCTGGCCACCGACACTGAAGCCTGGCTGGGCATCGGCGTGGCGGCCGGCGATTTGAAAGTGGGCGACGCCACCTTGCCGGAATATGTGGTAGCCAGCCCCGACTTCATTCACGTCTACGTCGACGGCAAAGCCGACGGCGCGTTGACCTGGCCGGCGGCTGTCGGCGGTACCGACTGCCCGGTGTCGCTGCCGGGCGGCAGCGATCCGAACAAGATTCCGCTCAGCCGCCCGATTCTGATCGGTCACTTCTGGGGCGAAGGCACCGATCCGCAGATCGCCTTTTCGACCTTCGGAAGCTTCGGCGCCGCCACAAAAGGCTCGGTTTCGTTTCTGAGCGTCAGCGCCGCCGGACTGTCGTGCCTGGGGACGCTGCCCGGCGCAGAAGAGGACTTCGGACAATCGCTGGGCGTCGGCGATTTCAATGGCGACCTCAAGCCGGATCTGATCGTCGGAGCGCCGCCGCTGAAGGCCTATGTCTATATTGGCCCGTTGGCAGGCACCTCGCCGGGCATCGTGCTTCCCAGCGATCCGGCGGTGGCCACGCAGTTCGGGGCGGCGGTTGGTTCGATCAACCTCGACGGCGCCGGCATGGACATGGCCATCGTCGGCGATCCCAGCGCGCCGGTATCGGGCTCATCGCAAGCGGGAACGGCGCAGCTTTTCAGCTTCGGTGGCAGCAAAGCGACACCCACGGTCACCACCGGCATGCTGCTGGCGGCGCACGATCCGGCGGCCAATGCCGCTTACGGCTCCAGCGTCACCGGCCTTCCGTTCTGTGGTACCTGCGCCACCGGATCCGCGCCGCGCATTCCGGTGGTGGGCGCGGGCGGGCGCGTGCTGACGTATTTCACGCTGGGCAAGACCGACCTGCGGATGAAGCCCTAGCGGCCGACCTGGCCAACGCACCATGCGCGTCTCCAGCCTCCTGCGCCCGGACCTGGAAGAAACGCTGCGCACGAACCCGGCTCACGTCGCCGAGCTGGCGGATGAGCTGCACGCCTCTGATCTGGCTGAGCTCATCGAACAGCTGGGTGACGAACTGGCGGGACTGATGCTGGCGGCGCTGCCGGTGCCGCAAGCGGCGGCCACGCTGGACGTGATGGACCACGCCCGGCGGCAGCAGCTCTTCGCGCTGCTCGACAAGGCGCTGGCCGCACGCATCGTCGACGCCATGTCGGCCGACGAGCGCGCCGACCTGGTTCAAGCCTTGCCCGAAGAGCGGCGCGCCGACTTGCTCGGCCGCCTGCCCAAGGCCGCATCGCAAGACGTCCGCGAGCTGATCCGCTATCCCGAATCGTCGGCCGGCGGCCTGATGACCACCGACTACGTCGCGCTGGATCCGCAGATGACCGTCGAACGCGCCATCGACGAGGTCCGGCGCACCGCCGCGCAGAAGGAGACCATCTACGAAGCCTACGCCGTCGATCCCAACGACACCCTGCTGGGCGCGGTGTCGCTGCGCGATCTGGTGCTGGCGCGCGCCGGCCAGCCCATCTCGGCGGTGATGAACCCGGACGTCATCTCTGTGCCGCCTGAAATGGACCAGGAAGAAGTGGCGCGCCTTTTCGAACACTACAACATGCTGGCGCTGCCGGTGGTGGACGCCACGCGCAAGCTACTGGGCATCGTCACCGTCGACGACGTGGTGACGGTGCTAAAAGAAGAGCAAGCCGAAGACATCCAGAAGCTGGGCGCCGTCGCGCCGACCGAGGAGCCGTACTTCAAGACCGAGTTCTGGACCTTCGTGCGCAAGCGGGCCGGCTGGTTGATCGCCATCTTCATGGGCGAGATCCTCACCGCCAGCGTGCTGGAACATTACGAGGCGGCGCGCAGGACCTTCTCGGCGATCGAAGTGTTCGTCCCGCTGATCATCTCGTCGGGCGGCAACACCGGCAGCCAGGCTTCGGCGCTGGTCATTCGCGGCCTTGCCCTGGGCGAGTTTGGACCGTGGGACGCTTTCAAGATCCTGTGGCGCGAGGTGCGCATGGGATTCGTGCTGGGCTTGTTCCTGGGCCTGATCGGTTTCACCCGCGCGCTGGTGGTCGGCCACAGCGGCGGCGGCGGCATGGCCTCGGCGGTCGGGCTGGCGCTGGTTGCCTGCGTGACCTTCGGGTCAGTGGTGGGCGCCGGGTTGCCGCTGCTGATCAAACGGCTCGGCCTCGATCCCGCCGTCTCGTCGGGTCCGTTCATCGCGTCGCTGGTCGACGTGCTGGGGATCGTGATCTATCTGAAGATCGCGATTTTTATTCTCGGCAGTTAAGCAGGGCCGCGTAAGAGCCCCGTTCCCCGCCAGGATCAGCGCATGCGCGTGCGGCGCGAGTGCTTGCCGCGGCGGCTCTTGTCGCTGCGGCTGCTGGCACCACTGGTGGCGGCCGACGGGTGGTCGCTGCCGTTCATGGCCAGGAAATCGTCGATGGCGTCGTGTTGCTTGGGCGCCTCGGCGTGGGCGGCCGGTTTCTTCGACGGCAGCTTCACTGACCCGGCCGGCGCCGGCTTCTCGATGTCCATGGTAGGCAGGGTCGACGACGCCGGCGCGGCCACACCTTGCGGGCGGACAGGCTTGCGGCTGGGCGCCACTTTCGGCTTGGCGGCCTCGTCGCGTCGCGCTTGTTCTTGCAGCGCGGCGATCTTGGCGTGATCGATCTTCTTGTCGTTGTTGGGGCCGACGACCTTATCTTCCCACTGCAACGTCTTGTGGATGCCGTCGGCACCCACTTCTTTTTCTTTGCTGGAATCCGCGGCCCGAGCAGGCGCCACGCGCAAGGAGACCAACAACAAAGTCAGGCTAGCAAGAACCACTGCCGAGACGGACTTCGACCGCATGGGGGACCTCCGCGGTGTGAAGTGACCATTATCACCCACAGAGAACCGGTTTCAACCACAATGTGGCGTCCTAACCACCCCCCAGCCGATTAACGAAGTCATTCAGCATATTTTCACCCAATCCGGACGGGGTGCAGCCGCCATGCGCCGTACAGACCCGGTCGATGGTCTGGTCGGCCAGCTGTTTCTTCAGCGCCCGGATGGACGCCCTGTTCTCCTCGGGATGGGCGTCGAACATCGACGGCGTCGGCTCCAGGCGTCCCTCCTTCAAGAGCATGATGTCGCCGGGGAACAGCACGCCGTCGAACAGGTAGGCGAACGACCCGCGCGTGTGCCCGGGAACCGGGATGGCCAGCACCGTCTTGCCGCCTCCCACGTCGATGGTGGTTTTCTCTTTCAGCGGGTTGGTGATGCGCGGCAGGGGAGGCGCGGCCATCACGGCGGTCATCACCTTGGCCAGCAGTGCATCCGGCGTCTCCTTGCCCGTCGCCAGGCCGACATCGCCGGCGCCCAGGTAGGTCTTGGCGTCCGGAAACTGCAGCGCGCCGGCCACATGGTCAAAGTGTCCGTGGGTGAGAAAGATGTCCTTCACGTCGGCATGACCGGCTTTGAGCGCGGTGAGGATGGCATCGATCGGATGCCCAGCGGGGTCGGCGCCAGCGTCGAACAAAATGATGCGGTCACCGACGCGCGCACCAAAGACATAGACGCTGCCCATGTGCTTGGTGCCGACCAGGTTTGGCTTCACCTCCGAAGCCGGAGCGACCTTGTCGCGCGAAACACGCATCGCGATGACGCCGCCGCCGACGACCGCGGCCAGCACCACCAGGAAAAACAGAAACCCCTTCAGCTTGCCCATCTTGGCCGCAGAATCGGATCTTGTGGCGGCGGAATCAAGCTGGCAGTCGCGCCGCCAGATCGGTGGCGGCGGTGATGCAATCGTTGACGCCCACGCCAAAGAGGGTCTGGCCAATCAGGTGCAGGTGTTCGTGGCGCGCCAGATCGGCCTCGGCGGCGGCGACCAGCGCGGCGTGGCCCGGTCGATATTGCGGCAGGCCGGCCGGGTGACGCCACACCCGGACCAGGTCGGGATCGCGATTCAGGCCGGCCACCCGCCCGATGTCGTCGACGGCGATGGCCGCGATGGCCTCGTCGCTCTTGTCCACCACATCGGGGCAGAATGTGCCGCCCAAAATCGCCCGCAGCAGCACGGCGCCTTCCGGCGCGCGATGCGGAAAGATCGACGTCTCGTACTGACAGCCGAGCAAATAATCGATGCCCTGCTCGCGCGGGACGATGAAGCCATAGCCGGCCAGGTCCATCCCCAGCGACGTTTCCGTGTTGTGAAAGCCGAGCGACACCACCGCAGCCGGCGCGTGCGGCACAGCGCGCAAAGACGTGGCCGCGCGCGGCGCCAGGTCGGCAAGCAAGGCGGCGCTGGCCGCGCCCGACGCGGCGATGACCACCGCGTCAGCGTCGACGGCACCGGCGCCGCCGTCGATCGCGATCGTCCAGCGCTGTTGCCGGCGTTCGATCGCGCGCGCTGTGCCGGCGATCAGGCGCTGGCCCAGGCGGGCGGCGATGGCGCTGGTCAGTTCTTGCAAGCCGTCCGGGAAGGAGATTGTCTTGCCGGCGCCGCCGCCTTGTTTTCGGGCGGCGATGGCCCCGCGCAGGACGCTGCCGGCGTCGCGTTCGAAGCCGGCGATGCGCGGCAGTGCCGCCTGCACGGCCAGCGTGCCGGCGTCCGCGGCGTAGACGCCAATCACCGCCGGCCCTAACAGGTTTTGGGCCGCTTCGGCGCCGAAACGGCGCGTGCCGAAGGCCAGCACGGTCTCGTCGGGATCAACGGTCTTCGGACGGCGGATGAACGGTTCGCGCAGCAATCGCAGTTTCCCGCGAAAGCTGAGCAGCGACGAGCGCAGCAGCGCCGGCGGGCTGGTCGGCAACGCTTGCAGGCGGCCGTCGCGATAGAGAAACCGCCGCTTGGCCGTCGGCAGCGTCGGCAGGACGCGCGCGTTCAATCCAAGGTCTTCGATCAATCGCCTTGTAGCCGGCGCACCGTCCAGCAAGGCCTGCGGCCCTGTTTCACAAAGAAAGCCGTCGTGCCGTTCGCTGCGCACCACGCCGCCGGGTGGCGCGCCGGGCTCGATGCACACCACGTCGTGGCCGCGGCTGGCCAGCGCGTGGGCGGCAGTCAGGCCCGAGATGCCGCCGCCGATCACCGCCACCCGCACGCGCGGTTGCTCCTAGGCCCAGCCCTGCGCGCGTGCCACGTCGGCCGCCAACTCGGCCAGCGCGCCGATGAAGGCCGGGTGGCACCCGACGGTTTTCGCGCGGGCAAAGTGGGTGATCCCGTGCTTGTTGGCCCGCTCGCGATAAAGAATGTCGATCTCTTGCAGCGTCTCGATGTGTTCGCCGGTGAAGGCCACCGGCACCACCACCACCGCGCGCTGGCCGCTTTCGGCCAGGGCGTCGAGCGCTTCTTCGGTGTACGGCCCCAGCCATTTTTGGCGGCCGACCCGGCTTTGAAAGGCCAGCTGCGCGCGGCTGCCCAGATTCAGCTGCCGGCTGACCGCCGCCACGGTTTTTCTGATCTCGTCCAGATACGGATCGCCGCGCCGGATGTATGCCTCGGGCAAGCCGTGCGCCGAGAACAACACCGGCGCCCCCGCGCGTGACGGCTCTGGCAGCGTGGCGATGGCGTCGCGCACCCGATCGCACAGCGCCTGGATGTACCCGGGCGCGTCCGGATAGTTGCGCACCGCTGCCAGGGCGATCGAACTTTTCTCCTGGGCCAGCGCTCGCGCCAGCAACGTCATCGACGACCCGGTGGTGGTCTTTGAATAGTGCGGGTACAGCGGCAAGGCGATGGCCCGGGTGATGCCGTCGCCGATCATCGCGGCGACTGCTTCTTCCGACAGTGGATGCCAGCAGGCCATCGCCACGTAGGGCCGGGCGGCGATTCCGCGATCGTTTAGCGCCGTCGCCACGGCGGCGATCTGTCGCGCGGTCTCTTCGCCGATGGGCGATTTGCCGCCGATCTGCTGATAGGCGGCGCGCGAAAAAGGCGCCCGCCGCTTGGCGATCAGCCACGCCAGCAGCGGCTGCAGCGGTTGCGCCCAGCCGAGTTGAATCACCTCCGGATCGCCGAACAATCGGCGCAGGAACGGCTCGACTGCCTCTGGTGAATCGGGGCCGCCCAGGTTCAAGGCGACCACGCCGATGGGCGCTGCGCTCGGGTTGGCGCTCATGCGCCGCGCACGGCGCGCACCAGCGCCTCGACGCTGGCGATCGGCGTTTCCGGGGTGATGCCGTGGCCCAGGTTGAAGATGTGCCCGCGCCGCCCGCCGCGCCGGACCACCTCCGCGGCGCGCGCTTCGATCTGATCAATCGGCCCCAATAACACGGCCGGATCCAGATTGCCTTGCACCGCCGCCGCGCCGCCCAGCCGCGCCCGCGCCTCGTCGAGGGGCAACCGCCAGTCGACGCCGTAGACGTCGGCGCCAATGCGCCCGATGCGATCGAAGATGGTCGTCGCGCCGTTGGCGAAGTAGATGACCGGCACACCGGTGGCGCGCACGCTGGCGATCAGCGCCGCCGTCGGCTCGAACACGAACTGGTCCCAATCCTCGACCGAGACGATGCCCACCCACGAATCGAAGATCTGGATGGCCTGCGCGCCCGCCGCCACCTGCGCCCGCAGGTAGTCGGCGGTGGCCTCGCCGATCAGCTTCAACAGGCGCCGCGCTTCGGTCGGATGGCGATAAAAGAACCCCTTGGTCTCGAGGAAATTCTTCGCTGTTTTGCCTTCGATGGCATAGGTGGCGACGGTGAAGGGCGCGCCGGCGAAACCGATCAGCGGTGTCGGCCCCAGCGGCACGCGCAGCTGGGCGATGGTCTCCAGCACGAAGGCGGTCTCCTTCGCCGGGTCAAAGCGGCGCACGCGTTCCAGATCGGCGGGCGTGCGGATCGGCTGCGGAAGACGCGGGCCCTGCTCGGTGAACTGCACCTCGAGGCCCATCGCCTCCAGCGGCACCAGCAGATCGGAGAACAAGATCGCGGCGTCGAAGCCAAAGCGGCGGATCGGCTGCAGCGTCACCTCGGCCGCCAGCTTGGGTGTCTTGCACAGGTCCAGGAACGACACCCCGGCCCGGATCGCGCGGTACTCAGGCAGGTACCGTCCTGCCTGGCGCATCATCCACAGCGGCGGCCGTTCGGTGGTTTCGCCGCGACAGGCTCGCAAAAACAGGGGTTCCATCGCTTTCGCTACTCTAACCCGCGATCCGCAAAAAACGCAGCCTCGCCGTTTCAGCCGGTGGCGGGCGCGTACCGTCCCACTTCGACGTAACGTTTCTGTTCGGCGTCCCAGCAGAACTGCGCGGCGCCGCGGGCGGCGTCGGCCTGGACGTCGATGACCACGTACTCGACCGGGTAGGTGGGCTCGCCGTCCAGCTGGGCCGCCGCTTGATCGGTGTCGCTGAAGTAAGCGCCGACGTTCACGTGCGAGTGGTAGACGATCTTCGCCGGCGCCTCGCCGCGCAGGCTTTTCTGCAGGCGAAAAAGGTCGGGCGCGTCCAGGTTGTACGCGGTGCGGGCGTCGCGCGGGTTGCGGGCCGGATCCTCGGCGTGCAGGCGGTCTTGAATGTTCGGGCAGACCGTCGCCTGATCGGCGATCGCTTCGCCGCGCGGGCCGTAGATGATCCCGCAACACTCGTTCGGGTAGTCGCGGTGGGCGTGTTCGTAGATGGCCTGCAAGGCCTCGGCGGTGACGACCGGGTGGGGCGGGGCGGGCTTGGCGGCGGTGCTCATGACGGGTGTTAGCGGTCGGCGGCGTTTACGATTTGTTTACGGGCGGGGCGTCTGCTTGTTGACCGGGGCCTCGAAGTAGCGATCGGCCCGATCAGGGAACAACGTCACCACCACGCCCGGCTGTCCGGCGGCGTGCAGGCGCTTGGCGATGCGCAGCGCCCCGGCCAGCGCGCCGCCCGATGAATGTCCGACCAGCAAGCCTTCTTCCTTGGCCAGGCGTTCGGAGACCGCCCAGGCCTCGTCGGTGTCCATAGGGATGACGCCGTTCAATTCTTCCGGGTGATAGATCGGCGGGACCAGCGAGCTCGACATGTGCTTGAGGCCTTCCAGGCCGTGCAAGGCGTCGTCGGGCTCGACCGCCCACACCTCGATGTCGCGGCGATATTCCTTCAAGCGCCGGCCGGTGCCCATCACCGTACCGCTGGTACCGATGCCGGTGGCGAAGTGGGTGACGCGTCCGTCGGTCTGCTCCCAGATCTCGCGGCCGGTGGTGTTGTAATGAGCCAGCGGGTTCGACGGGTTCGAGTACTGATCGGGGTAGTAGTAGGCGCCCGGGTTGTCCGCCACCATCTGGCGGCACAAACGAATGGCCCCGTCGGAGCCTTCCATTGGATCAGAAAACACCAGCTTGGTCCCGAAGGCTTCGGTGATCTTGCGGCGCGCCCACGACACGTTGCCGGGCATCACCAGCGTGACCGGGTAGCCCATCGCCCCGCCGATCAGAGCGTAGGCGACGCCAGTGTTCCCGCTGGTGGAATCGATGATGGTCTGTCCTGGCTTCAAAGCGCCGGTGCGGATGGCGTCCTTGATCATCTGGTACGCCGCGCGGTCTTTCACTGAACCGCCGGGATTCAAGAACTCGCACTTGGCCCAGATTTCTATATTTGGGGTCTCGCAGTCGAAGGCGCGCAGGCGGACGATGGGCGTGTCGCCGATGAGATCGGTGATGCGCTCGGCGACGCGCAGGCGGGCCCGGCGCAGGGTCTCCATCTGCATGACCTGCTCGGCGGCGGAACGAATGACGTCGATGGCGTTGTTCATGAGGATCGACGGCGGATCACGCGAAGGACATCTCGCTGCCGTGACCGCCGCAGGCGAAGCAGGCCGGCGACCAGGGGATCTCGGCGGCGCGCAGCGGGCGGCCGTCCAGTGGCAGGCTGAGGTGGCGCGCCGGCGCGCTGCCCCCGTTACCCAACAGCACGTGCAGGAGCTCCGTCGCCGCCAACGTGCCGGCGACGATCGCCGCCGCGCCTTCGCTGGGCGGCGCCGAGGCTTGCGCCGGCACGTCCAGCGGCGCGTGCGGGCAGGGGCCGTTCTTGCGAAAGGCGATCAGCTCGACGCCTTCGTCGCGCCCGCGCACCGCGACCACCGGCACGCCCCGGCGAACCGCCGCCCGCAGCAAGGGATCGTCGTCGAAACCCGAGCGCAACACGGCGTCCACGCCGTCCAGCGCCGCCAGCCAGGCCGCACCGCCTGCGGGCAGCGCGCCGTGCTCGATGGCGACGTCGGGGTTTGATCCGCGCAGCTCGTCGTCGACGGCCGTCGCGCCGCCATCCAACCAGCGCAGCCGCCCGACTCCCGCCGCCGCCAGATAGCGCGCGGCGATCTCCGCCGTCAGATCGGCGCCCACCACGGCCACCCGCGCCGCCAGCAGGCGCCGCTGACCGTCGGGCCCGATCTCTGGCAGGGCGATCTGCCGCGCGAAACGAGAAACAACGTCGGCGTTCATCTAGCCGCCGGCGATGGCCGGGACGATGGAGATCTCGTCGCTATCCTTGACCGGCGTCTCCAGATTTTTCAGGAAGCGAATGTCTTCGTCGTTGGCGAAGATGTTCACGAACCGCCGCACCTGGCCGCTGTCGTCGCAGATGCGTTCTTTAATGCCCGGGTATTGGGTTTCCAGGCTGGCGATCAGCGCGCCGATGGTGGTGCCCTGGGCGGTGACTTCTTCTTTCCCCTGCGTCAGCTTGCGCAGCGGGGTGGGAATCCTGACGGTGGGCATGTCCTCTCTCCTCGTTTACGACTTCAGTGTGGATTGCGCTTCATCGAAATCAGACAGCCGGGGTCCGATCGACACCGGTTCGGGAAGCTTGCCGACCAGCGGATCTTGCGTCTTCATGCCGTTGCCGGT
>DASXQB010000479.1:0-13485 GCA_036493295.1 Polyangia bacterium
CGCCGTGACCTCGTTCTGGATGTACCCGCGCTCCGTGTTGGACACGCCGGACGACGCCGACTGCGAGGCCAGCTCGCGAAGACGGGTGAGGATGTTCTGCGTCTCGTTCAACGACGCTTCCGCGGTCTGCGTGACGTTCAGCGCGTCGTTGGCGTTGCGGACCGCCTGGTCATAGCTCTTGATCTGCGCGCCCAAGTTCACCGCGATGGCCAAGCCAGCGGCGTCATCCGACGCCTTCGTGATGCGAAACCCTGACGACAGCTTGGCCAGCGAGCTGTTCAGATCAGTCTCGCTGCTCATCAAGTTCTTCTGCGCTTCCAGTGACGCTACGTTCGTTTTGATTGACATCGACATGGGCGAACTCTCCTCGCGGGTACTCCCGCTTTTTTGTTTTTCCCGCTTGGGGTCGCGACGTCTGTCGCTTCAGGAATCCTTTCGGCACGCGAGGCGGGCGACGATAAGGGGCCTTACGTAAATTCCTGTGGGATCGTCCGGGTATAGGTCTTTGTGGCAGGAGGTCCGACGCACGCGCCGATCGCCACCATCAAAGCGAGAACGAAACCGGCGCGACCCGCGCGAGGGGCCTGCGTGCTGGTTGTTCGTTCGTCGAAGATCACCGACCCTTGCCCGGTCTGCTGCCGCGTCCCTGTCCCCGGTGTCCCTGGCGCTCCCTTTTCAATCCCACCACCCGCAGCCCACCCGTGCTGCCCCTCTCGGTACCCGATGCCAGGCAAGGATCGGTGTTTCTCTTCGGACTGTCCTATCGGCACCGCGACAAACTTCTTCAGCACAAAATCGCGAAACAGTGCGAGCGGCCGAACAGCGACGACGGCATGATGGCGCCATGTCCTCGCCGACGACGCTGACCATCCGTCGCGCCACGCGCGCCGATCTGCCGACGCTGGGCCAGCTGGGCGCGCACCTGGTGCGCCTTCACCACGCGTTCGATCCCGATCGCTTCATGGCGCCCCGGCCCGATTCGGAAGGTGGCTATGCCTGGTTCCTGGGCACGCAACTGGAAGAGACAGACGCCGTCATCTTCGTCGCCGAGCAGGCCAGCGGCGTGGTGGGCTATGTCTACGCCGGCCTGGAGCCGCTGTCGTGGAAAGAGCTGCGCGAGCCGGCCGGGTTCATCCACGACGTGGTGGTGGACGAAGGGGCGCGCGGCCAGGGCGCGGGCGCGCGGCTGGTGGAGGCGGCGGCCGATTGGTTAGAAGCGGCCGGCGCGCCGCGCGTGATGCTGTGGACGGCCGAGAAGAACCAAACCGCCCGCCAGCTGTTCGATCGTCTGGGCTTTCGCCCGACCATGGTCGAGATGACGCGCGAAAAAAATCGTCGCTAGGCGCTAGTTGTCGTCGAAGGGCGCCGGCGCGCCACTGCCAACGGCGGCGGCCAGCACCTGGTCAAGCTTGGCCAAAAGCTCGGTGTTGCCTTCTTGTCGATAGCCGGCCAGGCGACGCACGAAATCCGGCAGCCGTTCCAAGAACTGACCCAGGTGGGTCGCGGTCAGCTCCTCCGCGCACAGGCCATAGCCTTCCGCTTCCAGGTAGCGCGCGTTCAGCAACTGCTCGAACTGTTTTCCCACCGGCACGGCCAGCGTCGGACGTTGCAGGTAGACCGCTTCGCTCATCAGCGTGAAGCCGCCGCTGGCGATCACCCCACGCGCGGTGCGCAGATCGTCGACGAAGCCGGCCTCACTGAACGGGCGGTAGCGCAGGTTGCCTTCCACCACCTCGTCCTGCAAATCGCGGCGCAAACCGTAGATGCGGCACTCGTTCCCGCAGCGGGCCAGGATCTCCGGGAGCGCGTCGTTCGACGTCGACGTCTGGTACACCAGCAGGTGCTGGCCTTCGCCCGGGCGCGCCGCCAGGATCTCCGGCCGCAAGATGGGCGGGTGCAACGTCGTGCGCGGCTTGCGGACCGGCGGATAGAAGAACGTCGTGATGAGGTAATGAAACGCCCCCGCCACCTTCGGCTTGACGATGGCCTTGGCCAGACGAAAGTCCGATTCGTGCCCTTGCAGGATCGCTGGCGCGTGCGTGCAGCGGTTCAGCATCTGGATGTTGTCCAGGGAGATCACCGGCAGGCCGCGGTTCTTGGCGAATAAATAGCTCCAGCTTTCAAAATCCGAAATGACGACGTCGGGCGCGAACCGTTCGGCGACGTCAAAGTACGCGCGGACGTTTTCGGGCCAGCCGTGCACCGCGCCCTTCACGTTGGCCAGCAGCGTGCGAAAGTTGTCCACCTCGTTGTCTTCGTAGACGACGCTGTAGCCCCAGATGCGTTTGACCTGCGGCCCGCGGCCCAGGCGAAGGGTCGCCTCCTTGGCCCGCGCCTGCAGGTAATCGTAGGCGCGCCCGGACACCACCACCTGGATGTCGTGCTTTTCGCTGAGATGATCCAGCACCACCCGCGATCGCATGGCGTGGCCCATCCCCTCGCCCACCACGCCGTAGAGAATTTTCATCGCTGCGGGCCGGCCCTGCGCCCCCTTCTGCGGATGTCCTAGTTGGCTGACCGCGCCTGGCCGGTCAGCTTTTGCACGATCTCCCACGAGTGCATGCCGTACTTCCAGCAGATGGCGTCTTCGACTGTGGCCAGCTTGAAGCCGTGCATGGCCAGATAGCCAGTCTTCGGATCGAGCAGCAGCGGGACCGCGTCCTTGGTCCACGGGAACGTGCCGTGCATCAGCACCACGCCGTACGAGCCGCCGCCGGGCGACGCGCCGATCAGCTTCTCGACGTTGCCGGCGATCGTCGGGCCGTCGAAGCAAGGCCCCGGCGCGACCGAATCGTCGCAGGACGAGTCGAGGGAGTCCATGTTCCAGCCAACCTCGACGGCGAACTTGGCCACGTCGGCCGAGACCTGGGCCAGGCCCGTGCCTTGCGCCTGGTAGGGCTCGCCGAACGGGGCGCGGAAGCGCGTGAGGTGCGGGCGGCCGCCGTACGACAGACTCTTGACCAGATCCTCGACGCCGGTCAGCTCGTCGGTGCAGCTGGGTTTGCTGGTGTCGGTGCAGCCGTTCGGGAGGATCGTGGGCGGCGTGGTCGACGAGTCCATGGTGGGAGCCAAATCCATGCCCATGTGTATGTGATGGATGGTGTGATTGGCCGCGTTGTGGTTGGTGAGGATGTCGGTCAGCGTGGCCAGGCAGTCATCGTCCATCGAGATGTCGCCGCACCAGTTGTTGGTGTTGATGAAGAAATCGGCATGCATGTTGTTGGTCTTCAAGAAAGCCAGGATCGCCTTGGTGTAATTGCCGCCGCCGTAAACCTTGTACGTCGGATCCGTCGGATCGTTGGTGCCGTCGGGCACGTCGTCGAACGTCGGGATGATGGTGTCCTTCGGGATATAGGCGGGCTGCAGCTCGAAACCGAGCTGCGGCACGTTGGTCATGTCGAACGTGGCGGGAGTTCCAAGCGCCTTGCACGTCGGGTTCTGGCAGACGCCTCCTGCACAACCGTCGCCGGTCAGCGCCTTGCCCCCGACAACCGTGCCGCCTGTGCCGGCGTCGCCGCCGCTGGTGCCGCCGCTGCCGGTGTTGCCGCTGCCGCCGCTGCCGTTCTGGCCGCCCGAGCCGCTGGCGGTGTTGCCGCCACTGCCCGAGCCGCTGCCGCCGCTGCCGCTCTTGCCGCCGCTGCCACCGTTGTTGTTACCGCCGGAAGATCCGCAGCTGGCCAACAGCGCCGTGCACGCCATGACCGACAGCCGCTGAAATGATCGCCTCATGTTCATAGTTTGACTCTCACCTTCGAAGATGGGGATGGGTGGCGCGCGCGGCTCGGTGCGAGCGGACGCACGCGGCTTGGACGCGTGAAGGCTAGCGTGGCCCTGCGGGCGTCGAAAACGTTTTGAGCTATCGGTCGTAAATTTGAGCATTTTTGAAATGGGCCGCCGGCCGGATCGCTTGACCCACTGGCGCGCTCTCACTAACGTCAGCGCTCTTAACGCTGTCTTGTCATGCACACCCGCAGGAGGCTTTTCATCATGACGTCCGCGACTTCAACGCGCCGGCTGGCGCTGACAATTTTTCTGGGCAGCGCCCTGTCCGCCGGCTGCGGCAGCAGCAGCTCGAACAGCGGCCCCGACGGCACCGCCACGCCCCAGATCGCCTTCGGCAGCCACACGGCGATGTATACCGCCGGTGTCATTCATCCCAGCGGCTCCCAGGACGAGCTGGACGCCGCCGTGAAAGCCAAATACCAGCAGTGGAAGGCGACCTATCTCGTGCAAGGCTGCAACGGGTATTACGTCTGCGCCGCTGACGTCGCCACCAATTGCAACAAGGACGGCATGGCTCTGTTGAAGAACGGGGGCATCGGCCCCGACGGACAGCCTCTGGACCAGACCTTAACCGTCTCCGAAGGACACGGGTACGGCATGTTGATCGCGGTGTTAATGGCCGGCCTGGAGCCCGATGCCCGCACCATCTTCGACGGCTTTTTGACCGTGCGAAAGAACCTACCCAGTCCCTACAACGCCAACCTGATGGCCTGGCAAATGAACGCCGGCTGCGCCGGGCCGTCGCCCGACGACAATGACGCCGCCACCGACGGTGATCTGGATTCGGCCTTCGCCTTACTGATGGCGGCCAAGCAATGGTCAAGCCCCAAGTACGGCCAGGAAGCGCGCGACGTCATCCAGGCGGTCAGCGATCGCGAGATGAACCCCACCACGCACTTGCCGCTGCTGGGCGACTGGGCCCTGGCCAGCGACGAGGTGATGGACAACATTCAGGACTATTACGCCACCCGCCTGTCCGATCACATGACTGATCACTTCCGCAGCTTTCAGACCGCCAACATGAACGGCGGCTTCGACTGGAGCGCGGCGGTCACCGCGGTCTACGATCTGATGGACAAGCTGCAGACGACTTACGCCCCGATGACCGGTCTGGTCCCCGACTTTGTCTCCGACACCAACACGGACACGCCAAAACCGATCTCGGTCGACTACGCCGACACCGTCCTGGGCGAGGATCTGACCACCAACTACGACTACAACTCCTGCCGCGTGCCGTGGCGCCTCGGCACCGACTACGTCATGAAAGGCGAGCCCAAGGCCAAAGCGGTCCTGACCAAGATGAACGACTTCATCAAGATGAAAACCGGTGGCGACCCGACGATGATCCTCGACGGATACAGCTTCGCCGGCGTGCCCCACACTGACGCCGGCCCCAACGGCTGCTTCACCGGCAGCTTCGGCGTGTCGGCGATGATCGACAGCTCGAACCAGGCCTGGCTGGACGCCATCTGGAAAAACCTGGCGGCCAGCAAGACCGACGACTATTACGGCGATACCATCACCCTGATCTCGATGATCATCATGTCCGGCAACTGGTGGAATCCGTAGCCACCGGATCACCGACCGCGATAAAAGGGGCGGTATGAAGAACCGCTCCCTTGCCTGGGCCGCCCTTGCTGCCCTGACCCCGCCGGCGCTGCTGGCCGCCGGCTGCGCCACCTCGACCACACGGACGCTGGAGACCGATCTGGCCCAGGCGCTGGTCTCGCCCGATCAGGAAAACCAGATCGGGCTTCAGCTCAAGACCGATCTCGATACCAACCAGAAGGTCGTCTACATGACCGATCCGACGGTGGTGAATTACGTGCGCGCCACCGCCGACAAGGTCATCGCGCTGGGCAAGCGCGATCGGCCTGAGGTGCAGTGGCAGGTCTTCGTCATCGACGATCGCAAGACGGTCAACGCCTTCGCCACGCCGGGCGGCTATCTTTACGTCTATCGAGGGTTGCTGGAGATGGCCAACAACGAGGCCGAGCTGGCCGGCGTGATGGCCCACGAGACCGGCCACGTCGTCGCCCGCCACGCCGCCCGTTCGCTGGTCGAATCGTACGGCCTGGACGCCGTGGTGGCGATGGCCGCCGGCAACAACCCAGGTCTGGTGACCAAGCTGACCGCGTCCGTCGCGACGAACGGCTTGATGCTGCAGCACTCGCGCGCCGACGAGACCGAAGCCGACGAATACGGTGCGCGCTATGCCGGCGGCGCCGGTTACGATCCGCGCGGCCTCATCTCCTTCTTCACGCGCCTCAAAGCGCAGGTCGGCGACGTATCGGGCCTGGGCGCGTATCTGTCCGATCACCCGGCGACGCAAGAGCGCATCGATCACCTGAACGCGTACATCGCCGCTCAGCACATCGCCGGGGCGAACCTGGGCGCCGCGCCGTACGCCGGCATCAAGCAACGGCTGGCGGTGTTACCGACCGCCACGCCAGCACCCAGCGGCAGCAGCGCGCGGCCGGTCGCCCCGCCGCCCTCCGCGCCACCGCCGGCCGCGCCGCCTCCTCATTAGCGAACGCCGGCCCCTTCGACAGCACCCACGACCGAACCATCGCGATGGCGTTGCATGGCACCACTGTCACCGCCGCCGGCGCCGACCGCGTCCGCGCTGGTCACCCGCAGCTCCCGCTGGCCGATCTAGCGCCCGGGACGGCGCTGGATCCGGGGCGGCCGGTGCGTTTGTTTTCCGCCGTCGGCGAAGCGCTGGCCGCCGGCGTGGCCGATCCCGAAAACGAGCTTCTGCGCATCTGGACCGGCGCCGACGCCCTGATCGACACGCGCGCTTTCGATGCGGCGTTCTTTCGCGACCGGGTTCGCCAAGCGCTGGCCTTGCGACAGACCCTGGGCCTGGCCGACGGCGCCTCGGCCTACCGCCTGATCAACGGCGAAGGCGACGGGTTGTCCGGTTTGTCGGCGGACATCTACGGCCCGTACATCGTGGCCACGGCCTTGTCGCGCGGCCTCATCGGCCACGCCCGCTCGCTGGCCGACGCCGCACTGGCGGTGTTCGGCGAGGCGGGCTTGCCCCTGCTGGGGGGCGTGATCAAGGCGCGCTTGAAAGCGCAAGGCGCAGGGCCGGAGCGGGCCGAGCGGGCGAAAGATCAGGTCGTCGGCCAGACGCCGCCGGAGAAATTGATCGTGCGCGAAAACGATGTGCCCTACGAGGTGCACCTGCGCGGCGGCATCAACGTTGGCTTGTTCTCCGACATGCGCCAGCATCGGGCCGGCCTGCACCGGTTCGTGCGCGGGCGGCGCGTGCTGAACACGTTCGCCTATACCGGGGCGCTGTCGCTGGCCGCGGCGCGCGCGGGCGCGGCCAGCGTGGTCAGCGTGGATCTGGCCGCCGGGCCGCTGCGCTGGGCGCGAGAAAACTTCCGCTTATCTGGGATCGATCCAGAGGTGGCGACGTTTCGCTGGGAGGCGGCCGACGTCTTTCGTTTTCTTGAAAGCGAAGCCGAGCGCGAGGCGCGCCATGACGTGATCATCCTGGATCCGCCGACGGTGTCGGGCGCGGGCCCGAGCTCGTGGGCGGCCAAGCGTGACTACCCAGAGCTCATCGCCGCCGCCTGCGCGCTCTTGCCGGATGCAGGCGGGCACCTGTGGGTCTCGGCCAACAACCACCGCGGCACCAGCGTGCTCAAACACATCGACGCCGGCCTGGCTCTGGCCAAGCGGCGTGGCGCCATCCTCGAGCTCGGCGGCTTGCCCCCCGATTTTCCCACTCCGACAAACTGGCCGGCGGCGCGCTATCTGGAGGTCTGCCAGCTGCGCGTGGGCGAGCGATGACCGACGCCGAAACCGCCGCGGCTTTCTTGCTTGATCGCGTGCGCGCGGCGCGCGGGCCGCTGTGGGACGAAGGCGCCGCGCGCATCACCAGCGACGGGACGGCATCGGGACCGGCGCTGCAGGTGGTGGCCACGCGCAGGATTCGCGGCCTGCCCGAGGTGGTGGCGCGTGGTCTGCTGGCCTGGGATCGCGGCCGGCGCCCGGTCGATCTGTGCTTCGCCGTTCCGACGGCGCGCCAGGTGCTGGCCCGCCAGGCGCGCGGGCGACGCTGCGTGTGCTTGCTGGACGACGCGGCGGCGCGCGGGCACGGCGATCCGCGCCACCCCGACGGGCTGACTTTCTTGCTGCACGATCTCTGTCACCTGGAAAAATTCGTCGCCCCGGAACACCACGCCGGCCAGGTGGGATTCTTTCGGCGCGTGGAACGCGCGCTGGATGCGGGCGCCTTCGCCACCCTGCAAGACACCTTCGACGACGCCTGGCGCGCCGATCGCGACTACGTCATCTCGGACATGAACGGCTCGGCGATCTTCCTGTTCGCGGCGCTGAAGATGAAATTGAACATGGCCGTCCGCCGGCAGCTGGCCACCGCCGCCGGACGGCCGGCGCCCGCCGGCGGCTCACTGACGCCCGATGAACGCAGCGCCGCCGCGCCCGCGCTGACGAAGCTGCTGTACGCGATGGGCTTGCCGGAGGACTTGCACGCCGGCGCGCACGCCGTCTCCACCCGCCGCGATTCGCCCTCCGAGGCGCGCCGGCTGCTGGACGACTTCGAAGCCGAGGGCGCCGCGACGCCGGGTACAATGGTCTAGCCTTGTCCGCTCCCGCGCTGTCACTTTCCACTCGCGCCGCCATCGACGGTTGGATGCGCGCGCCCGCGCCGCTGCTGCTCACCGGCGGGGTGCAAAATTATGCTTGGGGGCAGCGGAATGCGGCGGCGATCATCCCGCGACTACTCGGCGTCGCTCCCGAACCGGATCGTCCCTACGCCGAGCTATGGCTGGGCGCGCATCCCGTGCTACCAGCGACGGCGACGGTGGGCGGCGTGACGCTGAACCTCATCGATCTGATCGGCGCGGCGCCGGCATTCCTGCTGGGCGTCAGCGCGGTTCGGGCGTTCGGACCGCAGTTGCCGTTCTTGATGAAGCTGCTGGCCGCGGCGCATCCGCTGTCGATCCAGGCCCATCCCAATCGCGCCCAGGCCGAGGCCGGCTTTGCCCACGAAGAAGCCGCCGGCATCCCGCTGCACGCCGCGCACCGCATGTACCGCGACCGCAACCACAAGCCCGAGCTGATCGTGGCCCTGGATGAATTCGTCGTCTTGAAAGGATTTCGTCCCGTCGAAGACATCCAGGCGGAGTTCGCCCGCACGCCCGAGCTGGCGCCACTGCTGCGCGCGCCCGCCCCGAGCACCAGCGACGGAACAGAAGCCCGTCACGCCTGGTTGCGGGCGCTGTTCGCTCACCTTCTGTCGCCCGCAGCGGCCGAGGTGGACGCCGCGCTGGCAGCGTGGCTGCGCCGTCTGGAAACAGAAACCCGCGCCCGACCGTTCACCGACGCGCAACCCGCGCACTGGGTTCTGCGGGCCGCGGCGGTCGCCGCGACACCCGATCGCGGCCTGCTGGCGTTCTGCCTTCTGAATCTTGTTCACCTGCGCCCCGGACAGGCCCTGTTCCTTGGCCCCGGCGAGCTGCACGCGTACCTGGAAGGAACCGGGATCGAAGTGATGGCCAACTCCGACAACGTTCTGCGCGGCGGTCTCACGCCCAAACCCGTCGACGTGGCGGCGCTGATCGCCACGCTGACCTTCGACGCTGGCCCCCCGCAGATCTTGAACGCCGCCGCTGACGGCCACTACGCCACGCCCGCCCGCGAGTTCGTCACCGCCCGACTGGCCCTGCCCGCTGGCGACACCATCACCGTCGCCGACGCGCGCGGCGCCGACGTCGTGCTGCTGCTCGAAGGCCATGGCCAGCTCGCCGATACCCCCGCTCGCGCTGGCCAGTCGTTCTTGCTCCCCGCCGGCCTCGGTTCATATCGTCTCACCGCCGGCGACGCGGGGCTCCTCGCCTTCCGCACCACCACCGCGGTCTAGAGACGGCGCCTTACAGGCGGAAGAATCCGCCTTCCTTGCGGCCCAGCAGCGCCCGCGCGCAGGCCACGGCGGCGATCAGAAACGCCATCGCCCACAATCCCAGCGCCGCCGCCAGCGATCGGCCGTCGCCCAACAGCTGGGACAGTTCGTAAATCGCCTTGGTGACCGGGAACGTCGCCTGGCGTTGAGCCAAGATCAGCGAGTCGGAAACCTCCAGCATCGACAGCGCGAAAGCAAACACGCCGCCCGCCAAAAGATGCGGCGTCAGCAGCGGCACCGTCACGCGCACCAACCGGCGCAGCGGCCCGGCGCCCAGGCTGGCCGCCGCCTCTTCCAGCGTCACGCTGATCTGGGTCAGGCCCGCCGCCGCCGAACGCACCACGAACGGCAACCGCCGCACAGCATAGGCAATCACCAAGATCGCCGTCGGATCGACCAGCGGATTCAAGAACGACAAAGGGCGCCCCTCCCGCGTGACGGCCAGATAGCCGAAGGCCATCACCAACCCTGGAATCGCCAGCGGCAACATCGCCCCGGCGTCCAGCAGCGCCGCCCAGCGCGACCGCGTGCGGACCACCAGAAAAGCGATCGCCCCGCCCAGCACCAGATCCAGCAGCGTCGACAGCGTCACATAGCGCAGGCTGTTGCCGATCGACGGAATCACCATCTCGTGGCCAACCGCCGCGCGGAAATGCGCCAACGTCAACCCAGCCGGCCACACCGTGCCGTACCAGTCGCGCGCCAGGGCCAGCAGCAGCACCGCGACGTTGGGCAGCGCCGCCGCACCGACCGCCACGCCCAAGCTGACCGCTGCCAGCGCCTGCCCGGCGGGCGACAGACGCCGCGGCATCCGCTGCCGCGCGCCCTTGGCGTTGACCACGCCCCGGGTGCGTCCGATCAGCAAGCGCGTGGTCGTGTACAGCGCCACCGTCGCCACCAGCAGCACCACCACCAGGGCGAACACCAGCGGGTTGCGCCCGATGTCTTTCAAGCCGGTGAAGATCTGCACCGACGTCACGCGCTGAAAATCGCAGATCAGCGGCACGCCCAGCTCGGTCAGGCCGGCGATGAGCACGATGCTGGTGGCGGCGAAGACGCTGGGCAAGATGGCCGGCAGCGTGACCTTGCGAAACAGGCGCAGGCCCCGGCAGCCCAACATCGCGGCGGCTTCTTCCATCTCGACGTTGACGTTGGCCAGCGCCGCCTGCACGTTCAGAAAGACGATCGGATAAAGGTGCAGCGCGGTCAGCGCCACCACCACGCCGAAACGGCCGCGGCGCAGCCAATCCACCGGGTGGGCGGCATCCAGCGCGCCGAGCTTGATCAAAAAAGCGTTCAGCGCCCCGGTCTGTCCCAGAATTTGCCGGATGCCCACCGCGCCGACGAACGGCGGCACCATCAACGGCAATGGCACCAGCGCGCCCAGCCAGCCGCGACCGGGAAATTCCCAGCGTTCAATCAAGACCGCGACCCCGACGCCAACGGAGCCGGCCAGCACCGTGGCAAAGACGGCGATGCCGACAGCGTTGACGAAGCCTTCGCGGTAGATGGGATTGCGAAACACGCTGGCGAGATAGGCCAACGTGAAACGCCCGTTGGCGTCGACCACCGCGCCGCGCACGCTTTCCGACAGCGGCCAGAACAAGAACAGAAAAAGCACCGCGGCGCACCCGATCAGGACCGCGGCCACCCCGGGACGGCGCGCGCTGTTCATTGTCGCGCCTCGGCCAGCGCGATCACCTGGCGATACTGAGCGCGAAATTGTTCGACCAGGCGGCGCGACCAGTCCGCCTCGACCAGCGGATCCGCCGCGCGCAGCGCGGTCAGCAGCGGGCCTTTCGCCGTCGCGTAGTCAACCGCCGACACGTCGTCGAACAGCGCCGTCGCCCGCGGCGGAAAATGCGCGCCGACGAGAGCCCGATAGGCGGCCTTCAGTTCGTCCTCGGTGTCGACGCACATGGCGCGCGCCACGAAGGCGATGGCGCCGAACAGCGGCCCGGTCGCCGCCTCCTGATAGTTCAGGCGGCCGGTCGGATCGTAGGGATTTTCGCCCAGCGGGGCCCGCCTTTCGGCGAAGACGTCGCCGTACAGCGCCGGCAGGATGGGCAGGCGAGCCAGCGTGTACCGTTGCGGACCTCCGGGCACGCCGCGCCGGAAGGCCCACAGCTTCTGTCCTTCGTCGGACAGCACGAACGCCATGAACGCGACAGCCAGTTCACGGTGGGGCGCCCCGCGCAGAAGACTGATCGGATCGGCGTCGATGACGGTCTCACCGGCCGGGGCGACATAGCCGACGCGATCCGGGTACCCGTCCTCGGCCAAGGATTCACGCTGAAAGCGCCCGTAGTAGTCGATGCAGGTCCCCACCGCCGCGTCGCCGGCGCTGACGTCCAGCGCCACCTTGACCGCCGAATCGGTGAAGTAGCGCGCGTTGCCGCCGATGCGCCGGATCAGCCGCAGACCGTTCGCCCAGCCGTCGACGACGCCGGCGCGCTGCATTTCACTTTGAATGATGATCTCGAACGCCTTGGTCGCGGTTCCGCTTTTACCGGGATCAGCCAGACCGATCTCACCGGCCAGGCGCGGATCAGCCAGCGCTCGCCACGACGCCGGCGTGGGCAACCCCAGGCGCGCCAGCGAATCGCGGTTGAAGCACATCCCGAAGCTGGCGACGCACGATCCCACCCAGCGCCCCTGCGGATCCCACATCACTTGCCCGCCGAGCTGTTGCGGGATGCCGGCGGGACCGAACAGCTCGGGGTGAGCGCTGATCAGGCCGGCGTCGACCAGGCGGCCGGCGCGGGCGTGGCGGATGTGCTCGACGCTGCCGCCGCCGAAAAGCAAATCCAGTCCGCAGCCGACGTCGGACGCCAGAAACGCTTCGCGCGCGCCGGCGGCCTCGTCCAGCGGCAGCGGGCTCGGCGACATGAAGGACGACGCCACCGTCGCCGACCAAGGCCGCTTGAGATCGTGGGTCCAGTAACGCTGGAACGAAGCCGTGTACTCCGAGCCAATGAAGCGGGCGACCTCCGCCGTGCCCCCCGGCGTGCGCCAGTCGATCTCCACGCGCCGGCCCTGCGCCGCCATGAAGGCCCGAAAGGCGCGGCCAAATTCATAGCGGATGGCTTCGTTGTGCGGCGTGATGATCACCAGGCGCTCGGCGCCGGCGGCGGCGGCGCGCAGGGCCACGCGCGGGCGGACGGCGAACGGCAGCGCCACCACGACGAGCAGCGCGGCGAAGGCCGGTAGGCCGCGGGTCATCGCGACCCGGCGGGCTCGGGCGGCTTTTCTTCGAACGGCAGCAGCACCACGTCGGCGGGATCCAGGCGCGCCGCAACCTCTGCGCCGGTGCCGGCGGCGGCGGGTGACAGGCCCGGGTTCAGCTCGAACACCGACAGCGGCTGCTCACCCACCATCAACTGGTGCTCGGCGATCTCGCCCAGATACGTGCTGCCGATGCACCGGCCGCGCACCAGGTTGAAGCCGGCGGCGCCGATCGCGTCGGTCTCCAAGCGGAACGATTCGGGGCGCAACGACAGCCAGACCTTGTCGCCAGCAGCCGGTTCGAACGTCTGGGCCCGCGCCGCGCGCAGTTCGCCCAGCGCGCTGTCCAGGCGAATCGCCTCGGCCTCGATCGACAGCACGCGACCGGCGATCAAATTCGTCTCGCCGATGAACGACGCCACCGCGTGCGACCGCGGCCGCCGGTACACGTCGGCCGGCGTCCCCACCTGCAGGATGCGCCCTTTCTGCATGACGGCGACGCGATCAGCGATGGCCAGCGCTTCCTTCTGATCGTGCGT
>DASXQB010000480.1:0-4068 GCA_036493295.1 Polyangia bacterium
CAGCTTCTGTGAAAACACCGGCTGCGCTGCCCACCAGTACTGCGACTACAACACGCATCAGTGCACGGCGAACCCGTCCGGCGGTAGCGGCGGTCGCACCGGCGGATGGAACGGCGGCGGCGGCAGCGCCGGAACCGGCGGCTACCGCACCGGCAACGGCGCGGGTGGCAGCACCGGCGGCGGCACTGCGGGCGCCGGCGGCTCCAACACCACCGGCGGCGGCACCGCGGGCGCCGGCGGCTCCAACACCACTGGCGGCGGCACCGCGGGCGCCGGCGGCTCCAGCACCACTGGCGGCACGTGCGCCGCCAACACCGAATGCTACGGCGGCGCCTGTTGCCAGTCGGGAACCTGCCAGGCGCTGCCCGCGCCGGTCTGCACCTTCAACAACCAGTGCGGCGCGAACGGTCGCTGCCGCGACGGCGCTTGCGAGCACGCCTGCGCCACCGATGCCACCTGCGGCACCGGCCAGA
This sequence comes from Polyangia bacterium, assembly GCA_036493295.1. Lineage (GTDB taxonomy): Bacteria > Myxococcota_A > Polyangia > Fen-1088 > Fen-1088 > DATKEU01. The sequence goes on from DASXQB010000480.1 coordinate 474, forward strand.
TCTGCAGCGGCGGTTTTTGCGTCGCCGCGCCCGGCGGCGGCGGCCTTTGCGTCTACGACCGGGACTGCGGCGCCGGCCACACCTGCATCAACGGCTTTTGCCACGTCGACTGCACCACTGACGCCGCGTGCAGCGCCGGCGATCGCTGCCAGCAAGGCGTCTGCAAGCCCGACGGTTCACCGCAGCCCGGATGCCACACGGACGTCGACTGCGGCGGCGGCGCGATGTGCGTGAACGCCGTCTGCCGCGAGGCCTGCACCACCGACGCCCAGTGCTGCGTGACCGGCCCCGCCGGATCGGTCTGCCGCATTGGCTTCTGCCTGACCGCGCACGAGGCGGCGCCCGCCTGCCACCTCAGCGCCGACTGCGACGGCAAGACCTGCATCGACGCCGCCTGCCAGTAAGGCGCGCGTCTTCCCCCGACCGACCGAACACTCCGCCGCCCGCGACCGTCCTACTATGGGTTGCGGGCGGCGGCGATCTGTTGGCGTGCCGGTACCGACCGCACCGGCAGCACCACCGACGCCGGCGGCCGCGTCCCGCCCGCCCGCGACCGCGCGATCCATTCCATCGCCAGACCGGAGCCCGACGGCACCTCGACCGTGGCCAGCAGGCGGCCTTCGCGCACCAGTCGCTGCCCGAAATCAGGCGAGCCGTCGCAACCGATCACCGGCGTGGCGCCCAGCTTCGGATCGCCGAAACGTGCCGCCGCCGCGTGCAGAGACAGCTGCGCGCCCATCGCCATGTCGTCGTTCTGCGCGCAGATCATCGCCGCCGGCGTGCCGCGGCCTTCACCTTCCAGCCAGTCCGCGACCGCCAGGCGCGCGCCGTCGCTGGTCCAGTCACCATCGACCAACGTCAGCGTCCAGGGACCGCCGTCGATCTCCTCGCGCAGGCCTTCCAGGCGCCGCTTCGCCGACGAGGTGTCGGGGCGTCCCAGGACGCAAACCACGTGGCCGCCGCGGGCCAGCGCCGCCTTCAGCTGCCGCCCTTGCAGCCGTCCGATCTCGATCTGATCGGCGGTGACGCTGAAGATGGGCAGGTTGGGAAAATCATCGCGCAGGCGATCGACATAACCAGCCGCGCGGTTCAGCAGCACCCAGCCGACGCCGGCGGCGCCCACCGCCCAGGCCGGCTCGCGCAGGATCTCGTCAAGCACCGGGCTGACCATGACGGCGGCCAGATGCGCCGATTCAGTGCCGTGCGCGACCGCGGCGATCTGCGCCGCCTGCCGCTCTGGATCGTCATGCGCTTCCAGGACGGTCAGGCGAAACCCCAGGTGGTTCGCGGTGGCCAGCGCGTCCTCGCGCATCCGATACTGATAGTCGTTTTCCAGGCTGCGTAGGAACAGTGCAATCAGGTCCCGCGCCATGCCGCATTTTTACACGTTCCCTGTTTTTTTCGCCGCTTTTTGCAGCCAGGGATCAAGTTCCTCCGGCAGTTGCTAGGGCGCGACCACCTCGAAGGCGCTGGCCGGGATGGCTTTGAGGCCGTTGATGTCGTCGTCGCTCCAGCCGGCGTTCTGTTCGCTTTGAAAGAAGAAGTTGCTGCCGTTGTCCGCCAGCATGAGACCGAATTTCTTGAACGCCTGGGTGAACAGTTTCGCCTGGCCTGTTAGCTTGCTGTCGTCGTAGCTGGCCTTGAGGCGAATCCGCAGGCCCATCGGCGGCGCGTTGGGATCGGTGTCCGCGCAACCTCCCGGGACCGCTTCGTGGGTGGCGGGCGCGATGAAGCTGCCGTGCGTGCACTTGAGGGTGAAACGGATGGCGTGCGTGATGGCGCCGGCCATCGCTTCGTCATAACGGGCCAGGCCCGCATAGATGGGCAGTCCGGCGGCGTCGGCCGACGTCCAGCCGCTCGTGCGCTGGCCGTAGCTTTTCTTGGTGAGATCCCATTTCGAGCCGTTGGCGCAGTGCCAGCCGGCGGCGTAATGGCAGCCGTACCCTTCGTAAAGCTGGCATGTCCCCTGTTGCACAGTCAGAAGATGGCAGTCCCCGTCGCATTTGGTGGGGTCCGCCGTCCCCTCCAGCTGCACCGACGCCGGAGCGGGAAAGGGATACGGACCGGGATCGCTCTCGTCAGCGTAGGTGTCGAACGTGACCGGAACCAGCGCCTGACTTTGCGGCACGACATTGATGGGAATGCCAAAGTCCGAACCAAAGTCGGGATGGATCTTGATCGCGCCCACCAGCGCCTGCAGCTTCGGTGTCCAGGTCGTGTCGACGGCAGAACCCGAGACGTCCTTGTTCCACAGATCGTCGGCCGTGAATGTCGAGCAGCCACTGGACCCAACCGGCGGCATCATTCCCGCGCCACCACTGCCCGTGCCGGTCGTGCCGCCGCTGCCCGTGCCGGTCGTGCCGCCGCTGCCGACGGACGTGGTTCCACCGGCGCCGCCGCCTTGATCGCCGCTGCTTCCACAGCCGGCCGCCGTGGCTGCGGCCAGCAGCGCCACCCGGATCCATTTCAACGTTGGTGTCGGTGATTTCATGGTCCTCCGTCTCACCAGGCCACGGCCGGCAATCCTCGCTCGGGCCGCGCGAAGAGAAATCCCTGCAGCAGATCGCAGCCGAGATCGACCAGGACGTCGCGCTCTTCGCTGCGTTCGATCCCTTCGGCGATCACCACGATGCCCAATTCGGCGCACAGCTTGGTCAGCGAACCGATGAGCTTGCGCTTGGTCGGTTCACGATCCACGTCGCGCACCAAGGCCATGTCGATCTTGACGATGTCTGGCTCAAGATACGCAAAGCTGTTCAGGCCGGCGTACCCGGCGCCCAGATCGTCGATGGCCACCCGATAGCCCAGAGCCCGCAGCGCGGCCACCCGCCGGCGAACGTCTTTCACTTCGTCCAGCGAGGCGCGCTCGGTGACCTCCAGGACCACGCGGTCGGCGTGCTGAGACAGCGCCGCGTCGGCGGACAGCAGCGAATCATCCAGCAGGTCACGGGTATGCAGGTTGACGAACAGCGACGCCTGCGCCGGAATGCTGTCCAGCGCGCGGGCGGAACGGCCACGGATGGTGCGGCCCAGCTCGGACAGACGGAACAGCCGCTCCGCCGCCGCCAGCAGGGTGTCGGGAAACGGCAGGTCCTTTTCGTCGGTGCGCACCAGCGCCTCGTAACCGAACACAGTGTGCGCCGACCACGAGACGATCGGCTGAAAAGCCATCCACAGCGACTGCAGCGCGCGACCAAAGCTGGCGTCGAGGCCGGGCAGCGCGCCGATCTCCTGACGATCATCACCAAGATATTCGGTGGCCTGGCGCTTGAGCCGCGCGATCTTGTGCAAGTGCACCGCGCGCTGCGCAGTGTTCACCAGCGCGCTGGTGTCGATGGGCTTGGACAGATAGCGGGTAGCCCCATATTCGACCGCCTCCATGGCGCTTTCGACGACCGGGCTGGCGGTCATCAGCACCACCGGGATGTCGACATTGCGCGCCCGCACGGCCCGCAGAAGCTCGATGCCGTCCATGCGCGGCATGGTGATGTCGCTGATGACCAGATCGAACTCCTTGGACTCGAAGGCTTCCATGGCTTCGCTTCCGTCGGCCGCGGTTTCCACCTCGAAACCAGCCGTGGTCAGCGTGCGTGCC
>DASXQB010000481.1:0-8346 GCA_036493295.1 Polyangia bacterium
CCGTGGGATCGACGATCATCATCCAGTCCGCCATCGCCTTGCCCTTGGGGAACGTGGTGTCGATGATCATCGGGTCTTTGCCAGGCGGCGCGCCACCCTTGATGGTCATCGCACCGCTCAGCATCGGATCGGTGCTGTAGCGATACCAGACGTACATGAAGTCAGAACCGAAGATGCGGCCACCAGCGGCCAGATAGTGCGTCATGGCGTCGTAGGCCATCGGACCTTTACCGGTCAGTTCCTCGCTGCACTCGCACGACAGCAGCAGCATGTCGTACTTGGCAAGCTCGGTGTCGCTGCGCCACAGCGGCGTCGCCGACGTGGTATTGGGCGGCTGCGACGACTGATCGAAATTGAAATCGTCTCCTGCCCCCTGGAAATACGTCACCGCCCGGTTCTGTCCGTCCACGCCCAGCTCGGCGGCGTCGACGCCCACCTTGGTCAGCAGGCAGGCCAGGTTGTCGCAACCGCCGGTGGTGACCGCGATGTGTGGCATGTCTCCTTCCTGGCGGTTGCGCGGCAAGCGGCTGAGATTGGGATCGGCAATTGGGTTGTCCTGGCAAGCCACCACCTCGGGCAGCATCACCTGGCGCCGCCATTTGCCGACCTGGACCACCAGCGGGATGTTCTTACCGACCGGCGCGTTGGTCAGCTGAAATTGCCCTTTTTCGTTGCTGACCGCCGAGGTGACGCTGCGGACGGTAGAGCCGCCGCAGCGATCGCAGCTGATGCCGTCCTTGAACGGCGGCGGCGGCGCGTTCGGCACGTAGACCTGCACATTGTAAAGCGGCAGAGTTCCGTTCGGAGCGAAGGTGGTTCCGCTGATCGTGGTATCGCTGCCGGTGGGGCAGACGACCTGCTGGCACTGCAGGTTCAAGCACGGCGGCGGCACGTCGACCGGCGGCACGTCGACGACAGCGGGCCGGGTATCCGTGTTGTTGACGTCGGGCGCCGCGTCCACCGGCGCCGCCGTACCGCCAGCGCCGCCGCTACCATTGCCGGGCGGCTCGCCACCGTGGCTGACGTTGGCGCAGGACGCAAGCGCCGCGACAGACGCAAAGAGAAACATCGAGCGACCAAAGAACTCACTGGAAAATAATTGGCTCACAGTCGGCTCCCGCGAAAGAAATATTTCGTGACGGTCAAGGGGGACCGGCACGGAACGCATTTTCCGCCGGGGGCAGGAACCGTCGCTGCGGTATCGAACATAGTTCAGCGGCTGGGCGGCAATCAAATGGATTTACCGGCTACAAAGTGACGAGCGTCGTCGTCTGCCGGCAGTGGCGCTGCGAAAAGCAAAGCTTTATTGGTCTTCCATCCGTAATCACCCCAGTTGGACTGTTCGCGTCCTTGAGTCCAAAAGACCGCGAACTTATCGAACGGGGTCTGATCAGGCGCCGCCACCGTGCTAAGAGGGACGGCAGCGCATGCCGTCGGTCCGGCTTATCACCATCGCCGTCAGTCACTTTTGCGAGAAAGCGCGCTGGGCGTTGGATCGGGCAAACGTGGACTATGTGGAACGGCGCTATCTGCCGCTGGCGCATGTGCTGCCGGTCTGGCTGGCCGGAGGCGGGCACATGGTGCCGCTGTTGCTTGATGGGAAAAAGTCCATCCCGGATTCCACGGCCATTCTCAAACACATCGACAATCGACTGCCCGAAGACCGGCGACTCTTCCCGAGCGATCCCGCCGCGCGAACGGCGGTGGAAGAACTGGAAGAGAGCTTCGACAGCCAGCTTGGGCCGGCCACTCGACGATGGGCCTATTTTCACCTGTTGCCCGAAAAGACGGTGACCATGCCTGTGCTCCGTCGCGCGGCTGGTCCGCTGGGGCGGGCGTTGTTGCCGGTCTTTTTTCCGCTGGTGCGGCGATTGATCCGCGCCGGGTACCGCATTCATCCCGGCGCGGGCGCGTCGTCTTTTCGACGCATCCAGACCGCCTTCCAGCGGGTGGACAGCCTGCTGGCGGATGGGCGGACATATTTGGCCGGCGACCACTTCTCGGCGGCGGATCTGACCTTCGCGGCCTTGTCGGTCCCGGTCTTGTTTCCCGACGAAGGGGGCGCGTCAATGCCCGCCGTCGGGGATTTGCCCTCGGAAATGGCTCGCGCCGTCGATGCCTTCCGTCGAACGCCGGCCGGTGCTTTCGCGCTGCGCATCTACCGCGAGCACCGCCGCTCGACGCCGCCTTAGCCTCGCGAAAAATCTTCGATCATTCGGCGCGACCCCGCAAATGCTGCGGAGTAAATCGAACGATTTATTGACGAGCCGCAAAGAGCCGTCACCGACAATTCATCCGCGCATGCATGACGCGAGATTGTCATCACCCAGTGTTTGGCGAAAACGACGCGGTGCCGGCTCATAACGCGCAGGTCCCGACAAATGGGAAATGCACAGAAAACAAAAAATACTGCGCGGTGAAGGTATTGCGTCGACCCAATGAACTCGGGAACATTTGTGGGCCGAACACCGACCAACCGCTCAACAAAACGCGGAGATTCTTGCTCCATTTTTGATTGATCTCGCTACTAGCAAAGAGCACCAGGCAACTGGTACTTTAGCTTCGTTCTGGGCGGCGGTGACTTGGGCCCGGTTTTGAGAGAGCGCTGCAGAAAGTCGCCGGTGGTGGTCGCGTTGCTTCATTGAGCTTTTCGCTCCGCGATTAAACAGGTTCCGAATATTCGCTCCGCTGTGAGCGATTTTTTGCGGCTTGCCGCTATTGGTGTCCGATTTTGCTGTTTCCCCTGACAGCGAGAGGAACAATCTATGGAATGCGCTGTTGTTTCCGCCACCAACGATCGCCGCTTTGCCGGCCGCCGGCGGCCGCCGGCGATCAAAATACCAAGACTCGGTTACTTAATTTTGCTGGTTGGATCGTGTGTGGCCGCGTGCAACAACCTTCAGCCTTTGGATCGCAACGCGGCCACCGCGGAGCAGGTTCCTGACCCCAACGCCACGCCCACCACCGCCATCCTGGCGTCCGACCGACCGATCGGCCTCAACGTTGACGACGACACGGCGACCACCCCCGATCCTTGTGTGAAGACCACCCAGGATAAAACCGAGATCTTGACCGCGTATTGCGCCCGCTGCCATTCCGGCCCGGCCGCGCAAGCGCAAGGGTTGCCTCCTTGGAACTTCGTTCTGGATGACGACCGGCTGATCCACGAACAATTCACCCGCGAACAGCAGCCCCCGCAGCGTTACATTGTTCCGGGCGATCCCAGCCGGTCTGTCCTTTATATGCGCGTCGCCGTCATCGGCGACATGCCGCCGCAACCGACGGATCTAGGAACGCCACGCAATCCCGCTCCCACGCTCAGCGATTTTTCTGTCCTGCGCGACTGGATCGAGCACTGTCTACCGGGCTCGCTTCCGCGCGGTGTTTCGGCCGATGATGGAGATGGTGGCGGTCAACCGCCCGACGACACAGCAGACGGCGGCACGCTGGACAGTTCATCGGACAGTGACGACTGCGAAGGAGGCACCACGTGCACGCCGCTGGTCATGGAATAGCGGTTGCCTGGGGTGCCACGCTGCTGGTCGCGGCCGCGGCTTGCAACGATCCACGGCCCATCGACACCACGCCGGTGTCGCCGCTCGCCGAGGAGATCTGCGAATCCAGCGCAGACTGGCTGCCGAACACGCCGGACGTTGATCAATACCTTCCCCTGCCCCACCCGGCCAGCGAGTGTCCGTTTTATCGCGGCGGCTGGCAGAACTTCCTGATCGCCACGCAACCGATTGATGCCGCCGGAACACCGGCGTTTGCCGCTTATCCGACCATCGCCAGCGTGTTCCAGCCGAAGGTGCCTTACCCCGCCAATCGATCATTCCTGGGAGACATCAAACAGGCGGGTGGCCGCGAGATTGCGATCGATCAAAACGGCAACAGTCTTTATTACGGCATCCATGTCAATCAGCAATACAAGGACTTTATTGCCAACAACCACCTGATGACCGCCGACGAATTGCGCGCCTATCCGGGCGATCCGCTCAAGAAGACATTGCTGTTCCCCCCCGGCGTGGTCGAGTTCAAGACCGCCTGGCAGGTGGTGGAAGGCGATGCGGCGTCCATCGCCCAGCAGACGGCCAACTTTATCAGCATGACGTCCACCGTCCCGACGCTGAGCCAAGATCCGGTCAGCCGCCGCATCATCGAAGATCGGACCCATCCGCGCACGGTGGTGGTGCGCCTCCTGGCCATTCACGTGGTGTTCACGCTGACCGGCCATCCCGAATTCATTTGGGCCAGCTTCGAGCACAGCACGGGAGCGCCCGACACCAGGGCCGCGGATCTGAAGCGCGACGTCGCCCCGACCATCAGTGGGGAAAATCCCACCCAGGCCGATCCGAACAACCTGATGAACACCACAGTGGTCAGTCCCGACGATCATCTGCTTTACAAGGGCGGGACAGCCGCCAATTCCGGAAATGTGGCCATTGAAGAGACCAAACTGAATTTGGTGGGACAGTCGTTTCCCAATCAACAGACGTCAATTTATCGGATGTTTCCCGCGGCCAAATCCAACACCACTGAGCCCGATGCCGCCATCACGTCTTTGAATCACAACGTCGAGGCTTTGTTTGCCCAGAAAGGGAGCAGCCTGAATCCCGCCGACAAACGTGGTCACTATCGATTGGTCGGCGCCCAGTGGATGGACAAACCAAGGTTCTTCAAAGTCGACAGTCCGTTGCAAAATGACGCCAGCAGCCCTTTCCTGGTCGACCATCAAGAAAGGCAAGGGATGATGATCGTCAACGTGCCGGCCATCAGCCAGGATCAGCTTGGCGCGGCCATCGTCGCCGACGGTTCCGATTCTGAGTTTTCCATCCTGGCCGGCGAGGATCGCCTGTCGAGCACGGCGATGGAGTCATTCACCCAAGGGCCGAGCTCGTTCAACAACTGCTTTACCTGTCACAACACCCAGGCCATCACCGCCAACGGCATTCCGTTGAACCGCGACAAGGCAGGCACGCCGGTCAAGCTGATTGATCCGGGTTTGCTGAACGTCAGCCATGTCATCTCTCAATTCTTGTTGGAAGAATACGAGGCGGCTCATGCCCAGTAACAATCCATACGCGGTCGGCTTGTCTCGGCTGATCGTCGCCGCCGCCCTTCTGGGTTCATCGACTGCCTTCGCCGAGGCCCGCGCCGCCAAGAGCAAGGGCACCGGAGCGGACCGGGCGCCCGCCGTCAGTCCGCGGATACGGCAACAGTGCGTGGAAGCCTATGACAACGCCAGCAAGTTTGAACACGGTGGGCGGTTACGCGACGCCAAGGCGATGATGCTGGTCTGCGCCCAGCCAACTTGTTCAGGCGTTCGCCACGGCTTTCTCCGTCGAGAATGCTTGTTTCGTCATTCTCGCCTGGAAACGGACATTCCGTCCGTGATTCCCTTGGTGAAGACGGCGGCGGGAGAGCCCGTGCTCGATGTCCAGGTGACGATGGACGGCCAAGTTTTGGCTTCGCGCGCCGACGGGCTGGCGATGTCGATCGATCCCGGCATGCACGAGTTCGTCTTCAAACAAGGGAAGGTCACCCTGGCCACGCAGTCGCTGGTGGTGGCTCAGGGGCAACACAACCGCCGCATCGTCGTGACGTTGCCTTCGGAGACAGGCGGGGACGACGCGCCGGCAAATGCTTCCGCTGGACGCGATGCCGAGCTGGCGGCGGGCAAGACGAAAGACAAAGACGACGACAGCGACGGCGACAACGCGCCAGTAGCGTCACGCAAGTCCAAGAGAGAGGGCGCCTCTGACGGCGCCACCGAGGACGAGGCGCCAGCGAAACATCCGGCTCCGCCACCGGGCCTTCATCTGTCATTTGGATCGGTGGCTTTGGCCACCGTCGCTGCGGCCGGCGGCGCCGGATTTGGCCTGCTCACGTATTGGGGCCGCAAAGACAACGCGCAACTGTCGCAATGCTCGCCGCACTGTCCGCAAGCCAGCGTCGATCACATCGCCAAGCTGTACCGCGAGGCCAACATAGCGGGGGTGGTGGGTGGCGTGGCCCTGCTGGGCGCCATCATCGTTTTCGCTACCTCCGGACCGTCTGAACCTGAAGAAGCCACCACCCGGCGCCACACTGCCCTTCGGCTGGGAATCGCGCCCGACAGCGCGGGCGCGGTGGCGACCGTGGCCGGCCGGTTCTAGCCGCGTCGGCGCGGCTTCAGCGTTGAGCGAGGGATTCCCCTGGGGGTGATCCGGGATCAGGGGAAAGCCCGCTGGTCAGCCTCGGCGTGATACGTTTCAGGCAAACCCTCCCGAGGTGCAACCATGAAGAGAATCGCCGTCTCGTTGTTGCTTTGCTGTCTTTCGCTGTCATGGCCGGCGCTGGCCGCCGATAACATCAAGCTGGCCATCACCGGACCTTTCAGCGGCGGTTCGGCCCCGATGGGGATCTCGATGCGCGACGGCGCCAAGCTGGCCATCGCCGAGATCAACGCTGCCGGCGGCGTCGCGGTGGGCGGCGACAAGCTGAAGATCGAAACCGTCGAGCGCGACGACGAAGCGAAGAACGAACGCGGCGCCTTGATCGCGCAAGAGCTGGCGGCGATGCCCGATCTGTCCGGCGTGATCGGCACCGTCAATACCGGCGTGGCCATCGCCGGCGATCGGCACATCGAAGACAAAGGGATCGCCAAGATCATCACCCCGGCGGCCGGCTCGGCGTCGATGACCCAGTGGCTGGGCAAGGCCAAGGACCTTTCGATCTTTCGCTTTGCCGCTGACGACAGCATCCAAAGCGCGATGGTGGTCGAAGAGGCGATCAAGCGCGGGTACACCAAGGTGGCCGTTCTTCACGACGCCACCAACTATGGTGTCTCGGGCCGCGACGATCTGCTCAAGCAGATCAAACAGCAAGGCGACAAGCTGACCGTCGTTGCCACCGAGAAGTTCAACATCGGCGACAAGGACATGACCGCTCAGCTTCTGCGAGCCAAATCGGCGGGCGCACAGGCGATCCTGATCTGGGCCATCGGGCCCGAGCTGGCGGCGGTGGCGAACGGCCGCGTGAAGATCGGCCTGACCGCACCCCTCATCGGCGGATGGACTTTGTCGATGTCCAACTTTATCGACAATGCTGGCAAGAACGGCGACGGCGCACTGATGCCGCAGACCTTCATCGAAGATCCCATCACGCCCAAGGCCAAATCGTTCATCGCCGCTTACCACAAGGCGTACGGCGTTTCGCGCATTCCTTCGGCGGTGTCGGCGGCGCAGGGGTACGACGCAGTCTACGTCTTCGCCGCCGCCGTCAAACAAGCCGGCAGCACCGACACGCACAAGATTAAAGCCGCGCTGGAAGATCTGAAAGAGCCGGTCACGGGCGTGATCACCACCTGGAGGCAGCCCTTCGGAAAGTGGGATCCCAGCAACGTCGACAGCCACGAAGCCTTTCGCCGCGCAAACGCCGTCATGGGCATGGTCAAGGACGGCCGCGTGGTCTTTGCTCACGACGAGGATCGCAAGCGCCTGGCCGCCGCCGCCAAGTAACGGCTTGTGACCGGCGCGATCGGAGCCCAGTTGGCGGTCAGCGGGGCCTTGATTGGCCTCGTCTATGCGCTCATCGCCTACGGATTTCAACTCACCTTCGCCACCAGCAAGAGCATCAACTTTGGCCAGGGCGAGCTGGTCATGGTCTCCGCGTTCGTCACGCTGACGCTGATCACCTGGGGTGTTCCGTACTGGCTGGTGGTGCCAGGGGGCTTGCTCTTCGGGGCGGCGTTGGGGCTGTTCGTCGAGCGGGCGGCGGTACGACTGTCGCTGGAACAAAAGGGTGAAGGTTGGATCCTACTGACGATCATCCTCGGCCTCTTTCTCAATTCGGTGGCCGAGAACGTCTGGGGCCGCGACGACCGCCCTTTTCCAACCCCCATCTCGTCGAACGCGCTGCACATCCTGGGCGTCGACGTCACGCCGGTCGAGCTGTCCGTCGCCATCGGCGTCTTCGCGGTGATGGGCCTGATCGAAATCTTCAAACGACGAACCCTGCTGGGCAAGGCGTTCGAAGCGATCGCCGCCGATCGCGACGCCGCCGAGCTGATGGGCATCTCCGCCACGCGCACCGTGATGCTGTCCTATGCGTTGTCGGGATTGGTGGCGGCGCTGGCCGGCATCTTGGTTTCGCCCATCACCACCGTCGGCCCGACCATGGCATCGGCGCTGATCTTGAAAGCGTTCTCGGTGGCAGTGGTGGCGGGCCTGGAATCGGGCTTCGGCGTCGTGCTGGTCGGCATGTTCCTGGGCGCGCTGGAGAGCATCGCCAGTTATCTACTGGGCAGCGGCTGGCGCGAGGCACCCGGCCTGGTTTTGCTGATTGTCGCGCTGGCGGTGCGACCGA
>DASXQB010000482.1:0-14385 GCA_036493295.1 Polyangia bacterium
TTGCGTGATTGAGTGCGGGGCGCTCGCGCAACCGGCTCCCTGCGGAGCAGATGGACGTCCAGCGTCTACGGTCGCTCGCCGATGTCGACGATCGAGCAGGCCTGGATGGTGTTCAGCCCCAGGCGCTCCGCCTCGGCCACCAGCTCTTCGCTCTCCGACCCCGGATTCAAAAAGATCTCTGCGATCCCTTTGCGCTGAAAATCCGGCAGTAGGCTCAACCCGATCTCCGGCGGCACGTACACGGTCGCGCGATCCACCGCGGACGGAATATCCGCCACCGACCGGAAAACCGGCAACCCCTCGATGGTGGTCTCGGTCGGGTTCACCGGAAACACCGTCCAGCCGCGCCGCAGGTACGCGCGCACCGCGCGGTTGCCATACTTGTGCGGGTTCTGCGAGGCGCCCACCACGGCCACGCTGGGCATGATCACGCCGCCGGTTTGCCGCAGACGTTGCAATGCCCGTCGGCGCCGATGACGCCCAGGCAGTCGCCGTCGCTGCACAGTTGCCGATCCGGGTTAAAGCCGCCGGTGTCGTCCAGGCGGGCCACGTCGGCCAGCGTGCGCGGCAAGGTCATGTCGTCGTTTTCGTCCTTGCCGCTGCTATCCCAGGTGATGGCGCCGCTGTCCGCCGCCGCCGGATCGCGCTCGGCGCCGGCTGGCGTTCCGCAAACCTTGCAGCGTCCGTCATCGCCGATCAGGCCCACGCAGGCGCCGTCTGGGCACAGGCGCCGGCGCGCCGGATCGAATGCGGTCTCATCGGTCGACGTCATTGCTGCCAAGGTTAGCGCGAATCGGGCGGCGGAGGGGCCTTGGTCTGCTCGAATCGCCGTAGTTCTTCCAGCGCCAGATCGATCTCGTTGCCGATCGGGAAAGTGTCTTCGGCCGTGTGCACCTTCTCCGCCGGGCGCGGACGAAAGACCAGGTTGACGATGGCGGTGACGGGCGCGTCGCTGCGTGTGGCCCGCGGCACGTCCAGGGCGAACGCCGATTCGCGCAAGCAATTTTCGATCGCTGGCGAGCCCAGCGTCGACGATTCGATGTGCGCCGCCGCCACTTCGCCGCGCACGAGATCGATGGCCAGGCGTACCCGCCCGCTGAGATCGCGCGCCGCCGGCGTCGGCGCCGGCCGATTCTGGTAGCAGGCGCGGGCCCGGGGCATGAACGCCAGCGCCAGCGTGTTCTGCACCACCGCGCGATCGACGCTACCGCGCCCGTCGCCGGCAACCGCCGCCTCGGCGACGGGCGCCACTGTCTCCGCCAGCACGGCGAGGTGCGCGCCGCCCAAGAACCAGGGCGCGGCGGCGATCGGGTCGGCGACTTTTCCGCTGGAGCTTTCGTTCGGTTTCTCCAGCAGTGGCTGCAACCACGCCGCCGGCACCGGCACCGTCGGAAGCGAAACCGCGGTCTCGCCGCCGTTCCGCCGGGCGCGCAGCAGAACAACTGGCGGCGCCCGCGTCGGCCAGCGATCGATGGCGCTGGCGCCGTCCCCCGGCGAAAGTTGCGCGCTGACCGTGCGGTGTTCTTCGCCGTCGCTCACTTGCACGGCAAAGAGATCGCCGCCCCGATCCAGCGCGTCCACCGCCGCGCGCACGCCGTCGGGGATCTGGCCGGCGCTGATGTCGCGCAAGATCCCGCCGCGAGCAGCCACCACCGTCTGCAGCGCCTTGCGCGCCGCTGGCGGGGGCGGTTCGTCGTCGTCAGCGCGCACCAGAAAAGTAGCCACGGAAAGATGCAACCCGGTCGTCGTGCCCAGCGCGCGATCCCATTCGTCGCCGCCTGGCGGGTCGGACAACGCGCCGTCGGTGATCAAGACCAGCAACGTGCGCGGTGCGAACGCCGGCGTCGCCCTGCGCAGGCAATCGCCGGCGGCGCGCCAGGCGGCCGTCAGATCGGTGCCGTTGGCCAGCCGATCGGGGACCATCTCGGCATCCAGGGCAGCCAAGGCTTCGCTGGTAGCGGAGCGCGGCGAACCGAACAGCGGCTTGGTGGCGCGATCGAAGAACAGGACGTCGAACGACGTGTCGGGCGGCAGCGCTTCAAGCAGCTGGCGGGCCAGGTCGCGCTCGGCTGATAGACCAGGCAACCCGACGCTGCGCGAGCGGTCGATCAGGAACAACACGCTGGTGGGATCATCGATCTTTGCCCCGGCTCGCGCGGCGGCGACGATCGCCAGGGCGTGGTGGCCGCTTGATAACCGGGCGGTGGCGGCCATGCCGGCGACCGCGCCGTTGGTTTGCTCGACGGTCGTGCCGTCGATGCGCGGCAGGTACGACACCTCCCATGCCGCTCGCGCGGGCGCCTGACCGGCGCCGTGGATGGTGGTCCGGTGGGCCGTGCCGGCGATCCGCTGGCCGGGCAAGGCCAGATCGCTGGCGTCGATCGCCGCCACGGTGACCGCGGCTGGCTGAGGCGACAATTCCGAGGATGCCGGAAAGCGCAGCCTCAGCCGATCGCCGGCTGGCTCCAGGAGGGCAGTGAAACGATAGCGCAGCAGCGGGCCGCTTTGTTTTGCTTCGGGCGACCACAGCACGCGGACCCGGTGGGTGGTGCCGGCCTCGGGCGCCTCGGCCAGGGCGGTCAGGCCGCGTGCCTGCAATTGATCGGCGTAGGCGGCGCGGGCGTGGCCAGCGTCGTCGCGGTCGAGCGCGCGCCAGTGTCCGGCGCCCCCCGGGGCCTTCACCGCGATCGACAGCAACGCTGCGTGCGGCGGCAGCGTCACGTCGACCAGGGCCTCGGCGGCGTCGGGGCGTCCGCCGGGCGCGGGCGCCAGGGCACGCGTGACGTCGACCAAGGCCACCGGCCCGCGCAGGCGAATGGCAACGGCATATCCAGTCACCGGCGAGGACGGCGCCGCCACCGCCCGGCCGCCGCCTGCCAGCGCGCACACCGCCAGCGCCAAAAATCCCTGACAGAGGGCGCGAACGGAGTAAGTTTGAGGCATCATCGCCGCAGAGGCGGAGCTTAAGCTTTCGCCAATCAAAGCGTCATCAACATCGCACGAAGGTATGGCGAAGATCGTCGAAACAAATGCCGGGACCGCGGTCGAATCCGCGGTGAAATCTGCGGTCGAGGTCTTGACGAAGGGCGGCGTGATCGCCTTTCCCACCGACACGCTTTACGGGTTGGGCTGCGCGTTCGGCCAGCGGCGGGCCACCGATCGCATCCAGGTGATGCGCAACCTTGATCTCAAGCGGCGGCCCCTGACGTTCCTTTTGCCTGATCTGGGCGAGGTGGCCCGCTATGCCGTGGTCACCACCGAGGCCTATCGCATCCTGTCGCGCATCTTGCCCGGTCCTTATTGCATCGAGCTTGGCGCCACCCGGGCGGTGCCCGATCCGTTCGTGGTCGGCCAGCGCCGCAACATCGGCGTGCGCGTTCCTGCCCATCCGGTGTGCGAGCGCCTGCTGTGGTCGCTGGGCGCGCCGGTGCTGACGGCGACCGCCAAGGGCCGCGACGATCGCCTGCTACGCACCGCCGCGGAGATCGACGAGGAGTTCGGCGGCGAGGTGGATCTGATCCTGGACGGCGGTCCGCTCCTGGGCCCGCCTTCGACGGTGATCAGCCTGCTGGACGATTGGGTGCGGGTCCTGCGGCAAGGCAAAGGCCCGACCGAGAACCTGGTCGGGTAGGGCGTCGGCCTTCGCCACGGCAGCGGCGGGCGGCGTGCTTACGGTTTCAGCAGCAGCGAGATGCTGAGCTCAAGCTGGCTGGTCATCAGTGTGGCGATCGACTGCACCTCGGAGGGCGACAGGTTGAGGCGTTCGCGCAGAAGGCGCTGGATGTGGTCAGCGATCTCCTGGCGCGCGTCGGTCAGCCAGCGAGCCGCCGTCGAGTGGTCGACGTTGTACACCTTGCCGATGCTTCGGGTGGTCATCTCGTTCACCAGGTGCATGCGCAAGAGCACCCGATCGCGATCGCTGATCAGGGCCAGCGCGTCCTCCAGCGCGCGCTGGAAATCCGCGCGATAGCGTTCCTTCAGCAACAAGATGGCTGGATCCTTCCAGTCGAACGCCGCCTCGACCGCCGAGCGTTCGCGGGCGCTGGCCTCCGATTGATCGGAACGCAGCGCCGACACGGCCAGGCGCTGGGCAGCGACGCCGGCCCAGCGAGCCAGCGGGCCCAGGCCAAGGTAGCTGTTCAGACGCGGCGGGTTTTCGTCGCTTCCGATCAGAAGATGGATGCGCAGCTGCTGCTCGATCTCGTCGCGATCGACGGCGCGGCTGGAAACCGAGGCCAGGGCGGCGCGTATCGGCGCGCCGCAATGATCGTCGAACGCCGCGGCCGCGCCGGCCACGCCGGTCAGGCACGCGCAGGCCAGATACAGATCCTCGATCGCCAATTGGTCCAGCGACGGGGTGGCGTCGTCGATGCGGCTCAAGCAACGCGCCAGGTGCCGGACAAACGTCTCGTCGTCCAAGACCAGGGCGTGAAACGCGGCTCTGCCACGCGCGCAGGCTCGGGTCAGCTGTTGTTCCAGCGCCGGGCTGGCGGCGAGGGCGGCGGTCAGCGGGTGCTCGGCAGGGGGCGCCGCCTGGCGGAAAACCGTGGCGAGATCGGGCATCGCGAGATCGCGTGGACGCTAGCATGATCTCCTGAAAGCGGCGATTGAGCCCAGGAAGTGTGTGGTCAGCAACGGGCGTGCGGTAAAACAGCGGCCAAGATGCAGCCCAGCGCTCCGACGGCCTGCCTGGACGAAAACGTCGTGCTGGCGTTCTTGGCTGGCCGCCTGTCGGGACAAAGCCGCGTGACGATCGAGAAGCACCTGGCGACGTGCGGTTCATGCGTAGCGCTGGTGGCGCTGGCGGCGCGGACCACCATCGACGCATCGGCGCTGGCGCTCGATGCTCCGTGCACGCCGGCGCCTACGCGGGCGCGCGGCTCGGCGATCGGGCGTTACACGATTCTGGATCTGGTCGGTCACGGAGGCATGGGCGACGTCTACGCCGCCTATGATCCCGAGCTGGATCGCCGGGTGGCGCTGAAGCTGCTGCACGAAGACGGGCGGCGCCAGACGTCGCCAGGCGAGGCGCGTGCTCGGCTGCTGCGCGAGGCGAAGGCCCTCGCCAAGCTGTCGCACCCGAACGTGATCGTGGTTCACGACGCCGGGACCGTCGACGGCCGGGTGTTCATCGCCATGGAGTTCGTGCGCGGACGAACGCTGTCGGATTGGCTGGCGGCGCAGCCGCGCACCTGGCCGGCGATTCGTGACGTTTTTGTGGCCGCGGGCCGCGGCCTGGCGGCGGCGCACGCGGCGGGGTTGGTTCATCGCGACGTCAAACCGCAGAACATCATGGTCGGTGACGACGGCGCCGTGCGGGTGACCGACTTTGGTTTGGCCAGCGACGTCGTCTCGCCGGTCGAAGGCCCGGTCGGTGCGCCCGGCGGGGATGACGATCTGCTGCACAGTCAGACGCATCCGCTGACGTTAACCCGCTCGGGCGTCTGGCTGGGCACACCGCTGTTCATGGCGCCCGAGCAATTTCGCGGGCAGAAGGCCGACGAGCGCTCAGATCAGTTTTCGTTTTGCGTGGCCCTGTACAACGCGGTCTATGGCGAGCGGCCATTCGCCGGCGAGTCTTTGACGGCGTTGCGGGACGCCGTCGTGGCCGGGCAGTTGCGTGAGCCGCCGAAGAAGACCGTCGCCCCGGCTTGGCTGCGAAAGATCATTGCGCGCGGATTGTCGGTTCGTCCCGACGATCGGTTCCCGTCGATGGAGGCGTTGCTGGCGGCACTGACCCGCGATCCGACGCGGCAACGACGGCGCGTGGTTCTGGGAGTGAGCGTGGCGGCGGCGTTGCTGGTGGCGGGCGCGGTCGCGCAGCGATCGATCAGTCACCCGGCCGTCCTGTGCACTGGCAACGCCGAGAAGCTACGGGCGATCTGGGAGCTGCCCGACGACCGTGGTCCGCATCCGCGACGGCAGGCCGCCGAGCAGGCCTTCCTGGCCAGCGGAAAAAGCTTCGCCGCCGTGAGCTGGGAGAAGGCGGCCAAGCTGGTCGACGACTACGCCCGCCGCTGGATCGCCATGTCCAAGGAAAACTGCGCCGCGACGTATGTCAGCGGCGAGCAGTCGCCGCAGGTGCTGGACCTGCGCACCGACTGTCTTGATAGCGCGCTGGGCGGCGTACAGGCCGTGGCGGATCTTTTCATGCACGCCGACGGCGAGATCGTCAGCGGCAGCGTGACCGCGGCCAGCGGCCTGCCCGATCTCGGTCGCTGCGCCGACACGCGCCTCTTGCGCGCGCTGGTCAAGCCGCCGAGCGATCCAGCGCAACGCGCGCGCGTCGAGACGCTGGATCGTCGCGTCTCCGCTCTGCGAGCGTTGACCGAGGGTGGCAAGCCGAATCAGGCAACCCCCGCGCTGCTTGTTCTGGTCGACGAAGCGACGAACCTGGGCTATCCGCCGCTGACTGCCGAAGCTTTCAGCGTGTTGGGGTTGGCGCAGGCGATGAGCGATGGATATAGAGGCAGCAATCTATCTTTGTGGCGGGCGATGCCGGCGGCGATAGCCGGTCATGATGATCCCAAGGCAGCCGAGATCGCAGCCATGTTGGCTGGTGAGACTGATGCCTTTGCTCGATCTCCGGACGAAGTCGCCGCCTGGGAAGCAATTTCCGAGGCCTTTGCCAGCCGGGCAGGAACGGGCGCCGATCGAGCTCGCGGGTGGCTGGCACAATCACGCTCGTTCAATGCCGAACGACACGATCGTTTCAAAGAGGCAGCGGAGTGGGCGCGGCAAGCGATCGTGTTCAAATCCAAGGTCTCCAGTGAGGGAAGCCTGGATGTCGCAGAGTCACTGGATTCCCTAGCGGGCGCACTTCTGGGCGCCGGCGATTTGACAGAGGCCATGGCGGCAAGCGCGAAAGCCGAATCAATTCTTCAAAGGGTTGCGGGTCCTGATGCTCTTTTGAGAGGCGAGATCATGAGCAATCGGGGCGAAATACTCAATGCGATAGGACAGCCTTTAGAGGGGCTGCGTGCCTCCCAGGAATCGCTCCGGATATTCGCTGGCATCCTGCCAGCGGACAAGGCGTGGAATGCGTTTCCGTTGACCGGGATGGGCTATGCGCTGTTAGCGCTGAGCCGCTCAAAGGAAGCACTCGACCCGCTTGAGCGGGCCCTCAAAATTCGGGAGAAAGCGGAAGCCGGCCCGAGGGAGATGGCACAGACGCGGTTTGCTTTGGCGCAAGCGCTTTGGCAAAGCGGCGGCTCGCGGCCGCGGGCTGTTTCCTTGGCCAGGGTGGCTCGTGCTGATTACGTGAGGCAGGGAAGCGAGGCCGCGAAGGTATCAGAACGGCAGATCGTCAGTTGGTTGGCCAGCCATACGACGGCAACCCGTTCACCGCGTGCGAATCCGCAGTGAGCTTCAAGTCGCCGCCGCATAGCCGTTGCCGGCCAGGTAGATCTCGATGCTCTGCGCGCGCGAGCTTTCCGGCTTGACGATGCGCACGGTGGAGAAACGCGCGCTCATGCGTTTGCGGATGGCGGCCAGATCCGGACCCTGGAAGATTTTTCCGACGAAGCCGCCGCCCGGCGCCAGCAGCCGTTCGGCGCGGCCCAGCGCCTCTTCGAACAGCGCCGCGGACCGCGCCTGATCCGTCGCCCGGATGCCGATGGTGTCCGGCGCCATGTCCGAGAGGACCACGTCGAACGCGGCGGTGTCGCCCAAAAGCTCCGCGTCGGTGACCTTGAAGATGTCGCCTTCGATCACCCGCGCTCCGGCGATGGGCGTGGACAACGGATCGCGATCGATGCCGACCACCGTTCCGTGCCGTCCCACCACGCGCACCGCATACTGCAGCCACGATCCCGGCCGACAGCCGAGATCAAGCACGCGCGCACCGGGGCGCAGCAGTTTCAGCTTGCGGTCGATCTCCTCCAGCTTGTAGACCGACCGAGCGGCGAAGCCTTCCTCGCGCGCCTTCTTGAAGAAGACATCGTGCCGATGCCGCGCGTCTCCTAGCTTGGACATGGACTGTGTGCGCTTTCTAGTTGACCGTGTCCCTCACCCGCCAGCCTTCGGCTGGCGACCTCTCCCCAAGCGAGAGGTTTTCGGATCGGCGGCTATTCCAGTCAGGAGCGCGGGCTCTGCCCGCGCGGCTCACCTTGCGAGACGGGGCTCTATTTCTTCGATCCGCCCTGGGGAGCGCCCTTCTTGGACGCCTTCATCGGGTTCTTCGATTCGACCTCTTTGATGGCGCGCGGAACGACGTACTTCTTGACGTCCTTCATGCTGCCCTTGATCACAACGACGCCGTTGGCGGGGCCAGGGACGGCGCCCTTCACCAGCACCACGTCCTTGTCATCCAGAACCTTGACCACGACCAGATCGGACGACGTGTTCTTCACGTTGCCCATCAGGCCGGACATCCGCTTGCCTTTGTGCACGCGGCCCGGGGTCAAGCGACAGCCGATCGAACCGCCGTGGCGGAAGAACTCGTGCGTACCGTGGGTCATGCTGTCACCGGCCATGCGGTGCTTCTTCATGACGCCTTGATAGCCTTTGCCCTTGGTGGTGCCGACCACGTCGACCACGTCGCCGATCTTGAACACGTCGCTGGCGCGCAGGGTGTTGCCGACCTCGTACTTGTCCAGGTCCTTGGGATTGAGGCGCACCTCGCGCAGATGGCGCAGCGGTTTTTCCACGCCGACCTTCTTGAAGTAACCGGTCTGGGGCCGCTTAAGAAGCCGCACCGGCATCTCCTCGAAGCCCAGTTGAACGGCCGAATACCCGTGTTTGTCGACGGTGCGCTTGGCAGTGACCACGCAAGGTCCCACCGATACGGCCGTGCAACCGAGGGCGCTGCCGTCCTCGTGAAATACTTGGGTCATTCCGATCTTGCGGCCGATGAGGCCCATCTTGAGGGACATGGTCCGGTGCTCCTTGCGAGAAAAACCTGCGAAAGCGAGGGTTTATATTCTGGAGGGACCGTCCTGTCAATCCCCTCTGCCGTCCATGCGAAGGGGGTTGATTACCCGGGCCCGGCCTCATAGGGTCAGCCGTCACGATGATTCGCATCTTGCCGCCGGCGCTGGCCGATCAGATCGCCGCCGGCGAGGTGGTCGAACGCCCCGCCTCGGTGGTCAAGGAGTTGGTGGAAAACGCCATCGACGCCGGGGCGCGCCGGGTGGACATCGAGATCGAAGCGGGCGGCCGGCGGCTGATTCGGGTGGTCGACGACGGCAGCGGCATGTCGTCCGACGACGCGCGCCTGTCGCTGAAGCGCCACGCGACCTCGAAGATCGTCGCCGCCGAGGACCTGTGGGGCCTGCGCACGTTCGGCTTTCGCGGCGAGGCGCTACCGTCGATCGCCGCCGTGTCGCGCCTGACCCTGTCGACGAAGACCGCCGATGCCGCGACCGGAGTGCGGCTGACCGTCGAAGCCGGCGCCGAGGTCGAAGCGCGCGAAGCCGGCATCCCTGACGGGACGCAAATCGAGGTGCGCGATCTATTCTTCAACACGCCGGCCCGGCAAAAATTCTTGAAGTCCGAGGCGACCGAGACGGCGAACATCTCGGAGGCGGTGCTGCGTCTGGGCCTGGGCCATCCGAGCGTTCACCTGCGCCTGCGCACGGGCGGGCGGGTGGTGCTGGATCTGCCGGCGCACCGCGATCTCGGCGAGCGCGTGCGGGCGGCGCTGGCCCGGCGGGGGGCCAGCGTCCTGCACGAAGCCAGCGGCGACGAAGGTGGCTGCACGGTGCGCGCGTTTCTGGCCGGCCCCGAGGAGGCGTCGACCACCGCGCGTTCCACCTTCGTGTTCGTCGGTGGCCGCTTCGTGCGCGATCGATCGCTGCTGCACGCGCTGGCCCTCGGCTACGGCGCGCTGCTGGAAAAGGGCCGCTATCCGCTGGCCACGCTGTTCCTCGAGGTACCGGGGCAAGAGCTGGATATCAACGTTCACCCGCAAAAACTGGAAGTCCGCTTCGCCCGCGCGCAGGAGGTCTACGCCGCCGTTCGCCACGTGGTGGGCGCGGCCGTCGCCCGGGCGCCGTGGCTGGCGGAAGCTTCGCGGGCGGTGCGCGTCTTCACGCTGCCGCCGCGCCCGAGCCTGCGCGACGAAGACGCCGACGGGGGGCGCGCCTTTCGGGCTGGCGGCGCCGGCGTGACGTTGGGCCGGACAGCGCAGGGGGCGTTGCCGCTGCGGGCGCGCGTTCCGGATCGCGACGACGGCTTTATCGGCCGCGGCGTCGGCGAAAACCTGGACGCCTCGCTGCCGCGGTTCGCCGACGGCGGACGAATGGGCCCGGCGCCGGTGGTGGCGCCGCTGGGATTTTTTTCGCTGCTGTCGTACGTCGGCCAGCTGCACCGCACGTATCTGGTCTGCGAAGGCGAGGGCGAGCTGATCTTGATCGACCAGCACGCCGCCCACGAACGCGTGGCCTTCGATCGCCTGCGCGCCGCCCAGGCCCGCCGCGAGGTGCGCCGCCAGCGCCTGTTGTTTCCGCTGCCGGTCGAGGTCGACGATCTGTCCGCCGCGACCGCCGCGGACGCCGGCCTGCTGGAAGCGCTGGGCTTCGAGATCGAAGCGCCGGCGCGTGATGCTGGCGCTGCCGTGGCCGCCGGCAAGACCACCATCCTGGTGCGCGCGGTGCCCGAGGCCTTGAAGGACGCCGATCCCAAACCGTTGCTGCGCGACGTCCTGGCCCAGCTTGTGGAAGGCGGTGCCGCCACCTCGGCCGCCGAACGCATCGACCACGCGCTGGCCACCATGGCCTGTCACAGCGTGGTGCGGGCGGGCGACGTTCTCGGCCGGCCCCAGGTGCTGGCTCTGCTGGCCCAGCTGGACAGCGTCGATCTGCGGTCGCACTGTCCGCACGGCCGCCCGGTGCTGCTGCGCATGCCGATGACCGAGATCGAACGCCGGTTCGGACGGGCGTGAGGCGAGACGCGCGGGTGATGGAGATGACGACCTTCGTGGCGGTGCTGGGGCCGACCGCCTCCGGCAAAAGCGCACTGGCCATGGCCCTGGCGCAGCGGGTGGACGGCGAGATCGTCGCCTGCGATTCACAACAAGTTTACATCGGGATGGATGTCGGCACTGGCAAGCCGACGCGGGCCGATCGCCGGTTGGTGCCGCACCATCTGTTGGATCTGGTTCACCCTGACGAGGTCTTTCACGCCGCGCGCTGGGCAGCGCTGGCCCGGGTGGCCATCGCCCGCATCGCCGCCCGCGGCCGCCTGCCCATCGTTGTTGGCGGCACCGGTCTTTATTATCGGGCCCTCACCGTCGGCCTGTTCGAAGCGCCGCCGCCCGACGAGGAGATCCGCGAACGCCACCGCGCCCTGGCCGAGCGTCTGGGGACCGAGACCCTGCACGATCGTCTGGCCGCCGTCGATCCGATCGCCGCCGCCGCCATCGGCCGCCACGATCTGATCCGCATCAGCCGCGGCCTCGAGGTGTTCGAGCAGACCGGGACGCCGATCAGCACGCTGCGCCGGCAGGCCGCCACGCCCGCCGGCGATCTGCAGGCTCGGGCCATCGTCCTGGACCCGCCGCTGCCCCAGCTGCGCGCGCGCATCGAGCGGCGGGTGGGTGAGATGATGGCGGGGGGATTTCTCGACGAGGTGCGGGCCTTGCGCGCCGCCGGTTACAGCCCGTCGTTGCGGCCGCTGCAGGCGCTTGGCTATCAGCAGCTGGGCGCGCACCTGGATGGCGCCTGCTCGCTGGAGCAAGCGGTGAGCGACCTGGTCAGCGCCACGGCGGCGTACGCGCGCCGGCAGCGGACCTGGTTTCGCAAGGAGGCGTCGGTGGCGCGTCTGGAAGACGCCGCGGCGCCAATCGGAATTGACGAACTCCTGGTCGCGGTGTCGGAGCCGCCGGCGCCATGACCGTGGCGGCTGTTGACGAAGCCACGGCGTCCGGCCGGGAGCCGGGGTGTGTTTTTTGCGACATCGCCGCCGGCGAGGTGTCGGCCACGGTGGTCCTGCGCGATGAAGCCGTCTGCGCGTTTCTCGATCAGCGGCCGGTCTTCAAGGGTCACGTCTTGATCGTGCCGCGCCGGCACACGGCGACGCTGCTGGACGCCGCGCCTGACGTGCTGGCGGCGGTTTTCGGCGCGGCCCAGCGGGTGGGACGCGCGATGGAGGCCGGTCTTTCCGCCGACGGATCATTTCTGGGCGTCAACACCAAGGTGTCGCAGAGCGTGCCGCACCTGCACGTCCACGTGGTGCCGCGCCGGCGCAAGGACGGCCTGCGCGGGTTCTTTTGGCCGCGCGTGCCATATGCATCCGACGAGGAACGCGAGGCGTTTGGGGCGCGGATCCGGGCGGCTCTTACGTGAGGGGCCGGGTCGCGCTAGAATTCGCGGCGTTTCATGGCTGACAATACCGCCCGCGCCGTAGAGGCGCTTCCGCCCGCCCTGGATTTTGAACGGCCGGTGGTCGAGCTTGAGCGCAAGATCGAAGAGCTGGTCCGGGTCAGCGGCGACGCGCCCGAGCTGCGCCCGCAGATTCGCCTGCTGGAGGCGCGCGCCCGCGAGCTGCAGCAGGAGATCTTCGCCGATCTCACCGCCTGGCAGAAGGTGCAGCTGTCGCGCCACCCGGCCCGGCCTTACACCCTGGATTACATCGAGCGTCTCTGCGAAGGGTTCATCGAGCTGCACGGCGATCGCCGCTTTGCCGACGACCCGGCGATCGTCGCCGGCTTCGCCACCTTCGAAGGCACGCCGGTGCTGGTGGTGGGCCACCAGAAAGGCCGCAGCACCAAGGAGAAGGTGCAGCGCAATTTTGGGCAACCCAAGCCCGAGGGTTATCGCAAGGCCTTGCGCCTGATGGAGCTGGCCGCGCGCATGGGCAGGCCGATCATCTGCCTGATCGACACCCAGGGCGCGTACCCCGGCATCGACGCCGAGGAGCGCGGCCAGGCTGAAGCCATCGCCAAGAATCTGGAGGTGATGGCCGGGCTGCCGGTGCCCATCGTGTGCGCGGTGATCGGCGAAGGCGGGTCGGGCGGGGCGCTGGCGCTGGGCGTGGCGAACCGGATCTTGATGCTGGAGTACGCGACTTACTCGGTGATCTCGCCCGAAGGGTGCGCGTCGATCTTGTGGCGGGACGACAGCAAGAAGCCGGAGGCGGCCGAGGCGATGAAGATGACCGCCACCGATCTGCGGCGCCTGGGCATCATCGACGAGATCGTGGCCGAATCGCCGGGCGGCGCGCACCGCGATCACGGGTTGACGGCGCGCAATCTGGGCGACGCCCTTCGCCGCCACCTGGCCGAGTTGATGCTGCAGACCCCGGCCAAGCTGCGCGAGGATCGCTATCAGAAGTTTCGCGGCATCGGTTCGTTCGTCGAGTCTGGCGACGGCGCGGGCTCGGGCGGCGAGTAGGCGGCCCGTGGGCGACGGCGGCGACCACCCGCCCGGTGCACCGGCGCGGATCGCCGAAGCGCTGCGCCTGCACGACCGGTATCTGCGCGAGGTGGTGCTGGCTTACGACCTGTGTCCCTGGGCGGAGAAGGTGCTGCGCGAGGGGCGCTTCCGGCGCACGGTGATCGACGGCGCGGCGCCGGGGCCGACGGCGTTGCTGCCCTTCATCGACGCGCTGGAGGCAGAGCCCGCGCCGGTCGACGTGGCGTTCGCCATCTTTCCAGCGCTGACCGTGCCGGCGGCCGGCTTCGACAAATTCACCGAGCAGCTGCGACGAGCGGATCGCGCGCGCCGGTCCAGCGCGGCGGTGACGCCTTTCTTGCTGGCGGCGTTTCATCCGTTTGGGCCCGACGAATTTCAGGACCCGAACCAGATGACCGCGTTTCTGCGCCGCTCGCCGGATGCGACGGTGCAGCTGGTGCGGGCGGATGTTCTCGACCGCGTGCGCGGCGCCGGCGTCGATGTTTCCGACGGCGTAGCCCGGCAGAACTTCGCCACGGTGACCGCGCGCGGCGTCACCGGGCTGGGCGCGGTGCTGGCCGACCTGCGCCGCGATCGCGACGAAAGCTATCGCCGGCTGGCTCGGGCGCGATAAGAAGTCGTCCCATGGTGAAGCACATCGTTCTTTGGCGCCTGAAAGAGACCGCGCACGGCAACGACAAGGCGACCAACGCCCGGCTGATCAAAGAAAAGCTGGAGGCCTTGCGCGGACAGATCCCCGGGATGATCCGCATCGAGGTGGGCCTGGATTTCAGCCGCAGTGAGCAGTCGGGCGACGTCGTTCTTTACAGCGAATTCGAGAGTCGAGCGGCCCTGGACAGCTACCAAGAGCATCCGGCGCACAAGGCGGTGATGCCGTTCATTCTCGAGGCGCGGGCCGAGCGGCGGCTGGTCGATTACGAGGACTGAGCGCGCGGCGCCGCCGGCGAACTTCGCTGGTCATTGCCCGCAGCGATTGCCAGCGGCAGCGCCACGGGCGATTATCGCCGGATGCTTCGCTTTCGCGGCGGCGCCT
>DASXQB010000483.1:0-2462 GCA_036493295.1 Polyangia bacterium
CGGAGCGGATCGAGGGACGCGCGTCCGCCGTTCACCGAGCGCCGGCGGTTGCGGCGCGCCGCCGCCCGCGTGCTGATGCGCGCGCGTACCCGGCAGGGCCTGACCGCCGAACAGCGTGCGCTGGATCCGCTGTCGCGCGCGCGCGTGCCTCGGCTGGCCAAGGTGGCGATCGCCGTCGCGGCGCTGATGGCAGCGGCCGCCATCCACGTCGCCGTGGTCGCGGTGGGCACGTTGATCGGCGGCAACGAGAGCGGCCGCCCCGAGCGCATCGAACAAGCCGTGCGCGTCGAGGTCCGCGAGCCACCGCCGCCGCCACCGCCGCCGGTGGAAGAAAAGAAGCCGGAGCCGCCGCCCGAGAAACCGCTGCGCCCGCCGCCGATCAAAGTGGCGAAGCAGCCGCCCCCGCCCGAGGCGCCGCCACCGAAAGCACCAGCACGCATCGTCGGCCTCAGTCTGGAATCCACCACCGAAGGTGGCAACGGCCCGGCGTTCGCCGTCGGCAACACCCGCGCCGGTGAGACCGCCGAACGCGCCCAAGTGCCGCAAGAGGCCCCGAAGCAAGCACCGGCGCCGGTCGCCGCCCCGGCGCCCGTGAAGAACGCGGTCGCCTCGCGCATCCCGGTGGCCGGCGTCAGCTATGTGCCGCCGCAGTTCAAGGGCGGCCGCAAAGAACCACCCTATCCGGCGCTTTTGAAGACGCAAGGGATCGAAGGCGACGTCGGCGTGATGGTCTCGATCGATCCCACCGGCAAAGTCACCAAGGTCAAGGTGATCGCCCCGGCGCCTTACGATGAGATGAACGAATCGGCGCGCGCCACCGCGGCAAGCCAGGAGTTCGAACCAGCCACCCGCGACGGCGCCGCCTTCCCTTACACGCTGACGTACACGTACCACTTCCGCCTGGAGGCGCAATGAGCCACCGCCCGCGCTCGCATCGGCTTTCGAACGCCCGCGCGACGGGCGCGCTGCTGCTGTTCGCCACCGTCGCTGGCGCCGGATGCGGCGCCGATTTCGATCCGTACGATCGCCTGACCTCGCTGCGCGTGCTGGCGGTGAAAAGTGATCCGGTGGCGCCGGCGCCCGGCGAGACCACCACGCTGTCGGCGCTCGTCTACACGCCACCGCCCGCAGACGCCGCCACGCCCGCACCGACGGTCGGCTACGACTGGTCGTGGTGCCCGTTCGCTGGCACGGCGAACGACGGGTATCCGTGCCTGGTCACCGAGGACCAGCTGCAAATGCTCAGCGGCGTTCCTGTGTCGTTCTCGCTGGGCAGCGCGCCGACCGCGATGTTCACGCATGCATTCCCTCCTGAATTGCTGAAGGCGATTTGCTTGGGCATGCCCGGCCTACCGCCGCCGCCCAACTGTCAGGATGGGTTTCCGGTGACCATCAAGCTGGTGGTCCACACGGACACCGACAGCGTCACTGCCATTCGCACGCTGAAGCTGCTGGAGGCGCCCGCGCCCGAACCGAACACCAACCCGACCATGGGCGGCCTCTTCGTCACCGTCGCCGGGATGGACACGCCGCTGGATGCGACGGTGATGTTGCACCGACGCGCTGACAACGCGCTCAAGGCCAGCGTCACCGTCGACGCCGCCGAGGTGTACCAGGGCCTGGACGACAATGGCAACCCAGCGACGCTGACCGAACGGCTGTTCGTGAGCTGGTTCGTCGAGACCGGAACGTTGAAACACGCCCGCACCGGATACAACGCCACCACCACGTCGCCGTTCGCCGATCTTCTGACCAACGTCTGGGTGCCGGAGCGCGCGCAGGTTTTCCCCCCGTCGACGGCCCAGTTGATCGTCGTGTTGCGCGACAGCCGCGACGGCGTCGCCTGGACGTCGGCCATCGCCGGGCTGGAGCCGGCTCCATGAACGGCCGCCGCTTCACCACCGGTGCCGTGCTGTTGCTGTCGCTGGCCATGGCGTCGTCCGCCAGCGCTCAGAGCGCGCCCGCGCAACGCCAGATCGAGGCCACCAAGCTGAGCAAGCTGCCCAAGCTGAAGACCAAGGTCGAACCCCTCTACCCGCCCGAGGCGCTGGAGAAAGGCGTCGAGGGCGACGTGGTGTTGCTGCTGGATATCGGCGCCGACGGAAAAGTCACGTCGGTGGGGATCGCCGAACCGGCCACCCCGCCCGGCCTGGGCTTTGAAGAAGCGGCGGTGCTGGCGGCGCAGCAGTTCGCATTCGAGCCCGCCGAGGTCGACGGCCAGCCCATCGCCGTGCAGATCAACTATCACTTCAAATTCAAGCCTCCGACCAAGGCGCCGCCCGTCGCGCCCGTCGCACCACCGACGACGCCGGCACCCGCCGCGCCCACCCCCGCCGCGCCGACGCCGCCCGCCGCCGCGCCCGTGACCAACTTCGCCGGCACCCTGCGCGAGCGCGGCACCCGTCTGCCGTTGGCCGGCGCGCTGGTCACCGTGTTTCGCGACGACGGCGAAAAGCCGCTGG
>DASXQB010000484.1:0-21873 GCA_036493295.1 Polyangia bacterium
GATTTCTGCGCCAGGCGGGTCAGCTCGGCCACCACATCGCGGCGCTTCACTTTGCGGGTCGACGTGCGCGGCAGCTCGCCGTCCCAGATGTGCACGGTCTTCACCCGCTTCCAGAACGGCAGGTCGGCCGACACCTTGCGAAAGTGTTCGTCGATGCGAGCGGCGACGTCGGCGTGGGTCAACGTGGCGTCGGCGTCGTACGCCGCTTGCACCGCGCACACCACGTGTTCGGCGCTGCCGTCGGGCAGGCCGACCACCGACAGGTCCTTGATGAACTTGCAGTCGCGGTACAGATCTTCGATCTCGTCGGGGTAGACGTTCTTGCCGTTGGAGTCGACGATGATCTCCTTCGACCGCCCGACCAGAAACAGGTTGCCGTTCTCGTCGAAGCGTCCCAGATCGCCGGTGCGGAACCAGCCGTCGACGATGGCGGCGTCGGTGCCGGGCTGATCCTCCCAGTAGCCGGCCATCACGTTGCGGCCGCGGGCGATCACCTCGCCCACGCCGGCGCCGTCGGGCGCGTCGATCTTGACCTCCAGGCCCGGCAGCGGCTGACCGACCGAGCCGACCATCGGCTTCTTCTTCGGCGAGGTCACCGTCAACACCGGCGCTGTCTCCGTCAGGCCGTAGCCTTCGAAGAAGCTGAAGCCCATCCCGTAGAAGGTCTTCATCACCTCGGAGGGCAGCGCCGACCCGCCGCTGATCAGATAACGAATGCGTCCGCCGAAGCCTTCGTGGATGGGCAGGAAGAAGAAAAGGCCGAGATCCAATTTGGTCCGCGAGCGCAATTCGTAGTTGGCGGCCATCAGGCCCTTCATCGCCGACTCCAAAAGCGGCGACTTGTCGGAGAAGCGCTGCAGGACCCGGCGGCGCATCAGATCCCACAGCGCCGGCACGCCGACGATGGCGGTGACGTGGCCCTTCTTCAGGGTCGAACCGATCAACTCGCCGGTCAGCTCGGTCAGGTAGGTGATCTGGGCGCCATGGGCCAGCGGCACCAGCAAGCCGGTCGAGAATTCGAAGGTGTGGTGCAGCGGCAGCACCGACAGCATCCCGTCACTGACGCCGAACTCGAACACCTTGGACAGCTCCGACACCATGAAGGTGAAGTTGCGGTGGGTCAGCATCACGCCCTTGGGCTTGCCGGTGGTGCCCGAGGTGAAGATCAGCGACGCCAGCGTGTCGGGGTTGACCCGTTTGTGCAGGGCCTTGGCGCGTTCTTGCTCGACGGCCAGATCGGGCAGCTCGAAGGCGGTGGCAAACGGCCAGATCTTGGTGGTCAGGCTGGCCTCGCGCAACGCGCGCGTGAGATCCGAACGCTTGTCGTGCAGATCGTCGCCGATCAAGATGCCCACCGCGCCCGAGGCCCGCGCGATGTTCACGATCTCCGCCACCGTCGATTCGTAGCCGACCGGGACCACCGTGGCGCCCGCCTTCAAGACGCCGAAGTACGCCATCGACCACTCGGGTCCGTTCTTGGCGAACAGCAAGACGCGCTCGCCGGCGGCGATCTCCTGGCCGATCAAGAACACGCCGATGCGCGTGGCCAGCTCTTGCAGGTCGGCGTAGTTGTAGATCTCCTCGCGCTTGCCGCGCTCGATGCGCAGGGCGACGCGGGTGGCGTGCAGCTTGGTGGTGGTGTCGAACAGCTCCAGCAGATCGTGATAGCTGTAAACCTGCTTGGGCCGGGCGGCGTAGGTCTCGTCCAGCTCGGGCAGCACCCAGCGCTGCAAACCCGGGAAGTGGATGTTCATCCAGTAGTCGTACCAGTCCAGTTTCTCCGGCCCCCACGGCAAAAGCGCCTGACCGTCGGCGTCCATCCGATCGCGTAAGGCGCGGATGTTGTCGGCGCGGAAGACATAGCGGTTGTCGAAGATGAAGGGACGGAACAGCTCGATGTTCTTCGACGCCTCGTCGGTGATGCGCTCGACCTCGTCGACCTGTTTTTTGGCCCGATCGATGAATTCGGTGAAGCGCCCACCACCCCAGCTGGGCCGGATCTTGCCCAGCGCTTTTGAAGTCCGCTGCACCAGGCGATTGACCATCGGGATCGATCGCGCCTCGTACTCCTCCTGCGTGATGGGCCGGAACTCCATGCGCGCCGCCAGTTCATTGATGAACCCGTTGCCGGTCTCCTTGTCCTGAAACCGCTTGCGCTTGTAGAGGCCCGTCAACGTGACGACGCGATCGATGTACAGCGGATTCAGATCGCCGCTGGATAGCTGATAGACCAGCTTCGGTTCGCCCACGATGGCTTGCGCCGCCACCATCAACATCGCGGCGGCGACGTGATCGACGGGGACCACGTCCAGGATCAACTTCTGCGACGACACCGGCAGGACGTTCTGGCCTTTGAGCGCCAGGTACACCAGCGGCGCCGACGTGGTGAAGCCTTCGTTCCAGCCCCGAAACGGATAGGCCACCGCGCTTTCGACGATGGCCGGGCGAACGATGGCCCGCACGATGCCGGTCTCGCGCGCCACCAGCTGGTCGCCCATGCTCTTGGTGTACGTGTAGATGTTCGGCCAGCCCCACTCGTGAGCGCGTTCGATCCCTTGCTGGGTCAGCTCGGCGCGGATCCATTCCTTGCGCTGCCGGGCCACCGCCAGGCGCAGCGCGCCCTCGTCGTCGGGATCGCGGTTCTCCTCGCGCAGGCGCTCGCGGGCCAGCTTGCGCAACTGGGCCAGCACCTGCGCGTCGTCGGCCAGTTGCCGGATGCGGGTGGCACCGTGTTCGCTGTCGGTCATCTCTTGCTCGACGGAGAACTGGGTGCCCGACAGGTCCTGCCGGCGGGGGAAATAGCCGTCCAGTTCTTCGCTTTCCCAGACCTCGCCGCTGCGGTTGCCGGCCACGAAGCAGGTGCTGGTGTGGATCAAGGCCGGTCGCTTCATGCGCTTGGCGAAGGCGATGACGTTGCGGGTGCCGTCGACGTTGGTCTTCAGCGCCGATTCCAGCGGCGGGTTGAACGTCACCCGACCCGACGAATTGATCAGCACGTCGATGTCTTGGGCCACGCGCTGGGCGTCTTCTTCCGACAGCCCCAGATTTTTCTCGGTGATGTCGCCGTCGACGACGCGAACTTTTTCTTTCAGGAAGGCCGCCAGGCCGTCGCGGCCTTCATATTTGGTGCGCAGCGGTTCGAACGCCGGCGAGGTGACCACGCTTTGCCAGAAGCGCGTCTCGCTGTCCGTCCCCGAACCGCGCCGCACCATCACGTAGGCGCGGCCGATGTCCGGAAAGCGATCCAGCAGCATGCTGAGCAGCACCTTGCCCACGAACCCGGTGCTACCCAGGATGAAGACGTTGCGCCCGCGGAAGATCTCGGCGACCGGGAGGGTCGAACCGGACGCACCGGGCGCAGGCGGCGGAGCACTGGAAGAACCAGCCCGATGGCCGGCGTGCGGCGGCTTTTTGGACATTGCCACGACCGCCTTAGATAACGTACCCGGCCGCCAATTGCCACTCGGAGCGGGCGGGCGCGTCAGACCGAACGAAGGGTGAACAGCGACACGTCCGGGGCGGCGTTGGCCCGGATCGGCAGGTCAACGTTGCCGAGGCCCCGCGACACGAACAGCTTCATGCCGCTCACGTCGTGCAATCCCGACGGCCAGCGCCGACCCAGCGGACCGTGTACCACCACCGGGCCCGACGGCAGTGCCACCTGGCCGCCATGAGTGTGCCCGCACAACATCAACTGCGCGCCGCGGCCGACCACGTGTGGGAACGCCTCGGGCGCGTGCGCCACCACGATGCGCACCGGCGCGTCGCCGGCGGCGGCGAAGGCGCGGGTGGCGTCAGGCGCGCCGGTCCACGGCTCGTCGATGCCGACCAACGCCACGTCGTCGTGGGGCGGCGGCAAGCGAAGGGCGTCGTTGACCAGCACCGTGGCGCCAGCGTCGGCCAGCGCCCGTTCCAAGAGCGTGTTGTCGGTCCACAGATCGTGGTTGCCCAGCACGGCGACCTTGATCGGCGCCGACACGCGCGCCACCAATTCGCGCAGCCGCTCGGCCATCTTCGAAGTCGCTTCCAGATAGACGTAGTCGCCACCCAGCGCCAGGACGTCGGCGGCGAATTCGTCCAACTGATCGAACGCGCGATCGAGCAACCGCGGCGGCGTCAACGGACCGATGTGCAGATCCGACACAAACGCCACCTTCAGCGGCTGACGCCCTGGCGGGTCGCGCGCCAAGTCCAGTTCATGCCGGACCGCCGCCACGCGGGTCGCCGCCGGCAAGCGATCGAGGACGCGCCCGGGCCATCCCGCCGCGTACACCACTTCTTGAATCGACTCCCAAACCCCCCGCGCCGCCGAAAACTTCGTCCCGCGGCCGCTGCTGCGCAGCTTCACGCGCCGCTCATTCCATGTCGGCCATGACGATGGGCGGGTGGTGCATCAAGGTGATCTCGGGCGACGGGCCGACGAAGCTGCGGGCCATGGCGATCGCCTCGGTCAACGATTCGGCGCGATCCCAGCCGAGCATTGCGGGCACGTGCGCGTTCTGCGCGCCGGCCGCGATCACCTTGCCGATGTGCTGGCGGCCGTTCTCGCCCCAGTACCACATGAAGAAGGGGTGCGCGCCGTGGTAGGCGTTCCCGCGCCGGTACATCTCGATGTAGCTGGGATTGTGGGCGAACTCTTCCTCGTACTTGTGGCGCAGCTTCATCGCGTCGCGCGTCTCGGGCAGCAGGCGATTGAAGAACTCGATGTAGCTCGGGTGGTGGTTGTGGTCGAACTCGTCATAGCAAGGGTGGGTCAGGATCATGACGCCGCCCTTCTTCAGTACAGGTTTGCCCCGGTACATGTTGTGGAAGTAACCGAGGCCCATCACCTGCACCAGCAGCGGATTCAGGATCGAGTTCACGTTGTACGGCGAGATGAACGGCACGCCGCAGATCAAGATGTCCGCCTGGCCGCGCACGTTCACCGCGTACTGTTCAAAACAACGGGCCAGAATCTTCTCGTGCACCGGCTCGGTCTTGCCGGCGTGGCAGGCGATCAGCTGGTACTGCGCCGGGATGGAATGGAACAGCGTGCGCTTGGCGGCGGCCGGCAGCTTCGCCAACGACCACTTCATCGCCTCGAACTTCAGGCGATCGAACTCGGTGAACTCGTCTTCGTTCTTCGACAGGAACGCCGTCGGCCCGGCGAACATGCGGTTGTTCAGGGCGGTCTCGATGTGGAAGACGTTCATGTGCTTGTCCACCAGGGCGCCCATGCGCTCGACCTTGGTGTTCAGCACCGACTTCTTCGGATCCATGTAGCTGTCCGACGCGCGGATGGTCTCCGGATCGTGGTGCGGGCGCAGGCTGTCGTAATCGCACAGCCCGACGGTCACCGACTTGTGGCCGCCGTCCATCGGGACCAGGTTGATGTTCACGTAGATGACCAGGTCGCTCTCGACGGCGCGCCGGTTGATGTTCACCGGCTCGTTCTTTTCGGTGACGCCCAGGTGCACCATCCCATCGGGATCTTCGGCGTCGTGGCAGTAATAGCGGTCGGGATAAAACGCGTCGTGAATCTTCGCGCCCACCATCCGCTTCATCTCGGCCGCGGTCATCTTCCGATGCAGCGAATTGGCGACGATGATGTGCACGTCGTCGACGCCGTTGGCGTCCAGAAGCTCCAGCAGGATCTCGATGATGGTCTGCCGAACATCAGGCGTCACCATCGGCGGCAGCGGCAGGCTGATGTCGTCGACGGCGATGGTCACCCGCATGCCCGGCATCAGCTGCGCGTACAGCGGCGGCGCGTCCAGCGGGTGGTTCAGCGCATAGCGAATGGCCGCGCCCGGGTTGGCCAGCCCCTCGATGGGCGGCTTGGGATAGACCACCCGCGTGCCGATGGGCAGGTCTTCCAGCAGCAGATCCTCGCCCGAGAACAAAATCCGCGGCGCCGAATCGTTGTCGATATAGACGACCTGGTCGTCTTCCTTCCGCCGCGGCACCGGGCCGCGCAGGATCTTGGGCTGCCTTTCGCGCATCAGATCGTCCTTCTCACCGCAAATCCAAAATCGGCCAGTCGTGCTGCAGCGCCGTGTTGCGCAGCCGCAGGTCGGGGTTGACGGCCGTGGGGTGGCCCACCACCGAGAGCATCGGCAGGTCGCTCATGCTGTCAGAGTAACTGTAACAGTCAGACAGGTTCAGGCTCTCTTTCTCGGCGTAGATGCGAATCCAGCTGGCCTTGGTGGCGGCCGCCATCACCGGCGGCAACAGGCGGCCGGTGGCGTATCCATCGACGAATTCCAGGCGGTTCGTCACATAGTCGTCGATCTTGAGGTGCCTGGCCAGCGGCTCGACCGTGATGTCCAGGGCGCCGGTGACCAGCACCTGGCGCAGGCCCAGCTCCTTGGATTTGGCGATCAGCTCGTAGGCGCCGGGAAAAATCGACGGTCTGATGGTGCTCTCGAACAGCTCGTCGGCCAGATAACGCAGGCGATCTTCCGATTCCCCGCGATAGCGGACGAAGAAGATGTCGTTGAAGAGGCGCCGGTTATAAAAATCGGCTGCCATGAACAGCGGCACGCTGGCGAACGTCGCCGCCGTCTTGAACACGCTGCGCAGCAGGCCCTGCTGGTTCTTGGCGTTGTAGGCGAAGGCGTGGACCAGGTTGGTCCGCACCAACGTGCCGTCCATGTCGTAAAAAGCAGCCGCGCCCATGCCTGAGGCGGGCAGGCTACACCAGGATCCGGCGGTTTTCTAACCGACCGACGTTTGTCGGCTCATAATGTCGGCACCTCGGCATGCGGCGGCTCGTCAACCGGGAGTTTCTGGCGAACATGCTGCGGGAGGCGGCCCCGGTCGATCTGCGTCTGGCCGGCCGCACGCTGCTGCACGCCGCGGTGGTGGGCGTCGTCGCCGGCTTGATGGGCGCCGGGTTCTTCGCCGCGCTGGAATTCCTGCAGCAGCTTGTGCTGGAAGGCCTGGGCGGCTATCACCCGCTGCGC
The DNA here is from genome assembly GCA_036493295.1 of Polyangia bacterium. Lineage (GTDB taxonomy): Bacteria > Myxococcota_A > Polyangia > Fen-1088 > Fen-1088 > DATKEU01. The sequence continues at coordinate 6,945 of DASXQB010000484.1, forward strand.
GCCCACGGCGAGACGTTCTTGGGCGATCTGGTGCGCATGCCATCGTTTCGCCCGTGGCTGCTGGTGCTTGTGCCGGCGCTGGGCGCGCTTGCCGGCGGGGCCATCTCGCAGCTGGCGCCCGAGACCCGAGGCGGCGGCGGCGACGCCATGATCGACGCCTTTCACCAGCGCAACGGTTTGATTCGCAAGCGCGTGGCCTGGGTGAAGGCCCTGGCCTCGTTGCTGACGCTGGGTACGGGCGGCTCGGGCGGACGCGAGGGACCGACCATGCAGATCGGCGGCGCCCTGGGCTCGCTGACGGGCGGCCTGTTGCGCGTCAGCCAGCAAGAACGGCGCATCCTGATGGTGTCGGGCGTGGCCGCCGGCATCGCCGCCGTTTTCCGCACGCCGCTGGGCGCTGCGCTGCTGGCGGTGGAGGTCCTTTATCGCGACGACTTCGAATCGGACGCGCTGATCCCGGCGGTTCTGGCCAGCGTCACGGCCTACTCGGTGGTCATTTCCATCTTCGGCGAATCGACGCTGTTCGCGCAGCCCAATCGGTTCCCCTTCATCATCAAACACCTGTGGCTGTACGGGCTGCTGGCGGTGCTGGTCTCGGCGCTGGCCAATTTGTTCTTGCTGTCGTTGCGCTCGGTGCAGGGCCTGTCGGCGCGCCTGACCATTCCCGAATGGACCAAGCCCGGGCTGGGTGGTTTGGCGCTGGGAGTGTTCGCCGTTCCGCTGATCATCGTGATCGGCTGGCGCGTCGGGCAACCCGGGCAAGGACTGGGTTTGCTGGGCGGCGGCTACGGCGCGGTCCAGATGGCCATCAGCGGGTCGCGCTGGCTGCCCGATGGATGGGGCGGAGCGGCGCTGCTGCTGATGTTGTGTGGCGCCAAGATCGTCTCGTCGTCGCTGACCATCGGCAGCGGCGGCAGCGCCGGCGATTTCGCGCCCACCCTGGTGATCGGCGGGCTATTCGGTGGCGCCTTTGGCCGGGCGGCGCAGCTGATTTTTCACGACCCGCGCATCGACCCGGGCGCCTTCGCTCTGGTGGCGATGGGAACGTTCTACGGCGGCGTCTCGCACACGCCGCTCAGCTCGCTGGTCTTGGTGTGCGAGCTGGCCGGCAGCTATGACCTCTTGGTGCCGCTGATGCTGGCCGAAGGGATCGCCTTCATTGTTCTGCGCAAAAAATCGCTGTACCGCGCCCAGGTGACGTCGCAGCGCGAATCGCCGGTGCACGGACGCGCGCCGGCGCAACCTGATCTGTTGCGCTCGGCGCAGGTGGTGCAGGTGATGCGCGGAACGTCGGCCCTGGGCGTGGCGGCGGCCACCGCGCCCGAGATCGCCGTACGCGCCCAGGACGACCTGCGCACCGCCGCGCAAACCTTGCTGCGCCACAAGCTGCGCGAGATCCCGGTCGTCGACGGCACCGGGCAGATCGTCGGCCTGCTGGACGAAGCGGACATCTCGCGCTGGTACCTGGACGCCACGACCAAGACACCACCGCCGCAACCGCGCGACGACGGTGGCCCCACCATCGTCAGCCCGCCGCCGGACAACACCGAATAGATCAGCGGCCGGCGCTCACGGCAAACCCGGGATGTTCATGTTCACCCACCACACGTGGGGTGCGGCGGTGACGAACAAGACCTGGTGGTCGGAGCCGCCGAACGAACAGTTGATGGCGCCTGCCGGGCCGATGGTGGTCAGCTTGTTGCCGGCGGGGTCGTAGACCTCGACGCCTGCTTGCGTGGAGACGTAGACGTCGCCGGCGCAGTCGACGCACATTCCGTCGGGCGTCATGCCGGTCTTCGACGCGAACACCGTGCTGGCTCCGACGGGCGCGCCGTCAGCGCCCAACGCGAACTTCTTCACCTGCGTCCGATGCGTGATGATGAAGTACAGCGTGTTGTCGTCGGGCGACAGCGCCACGCCGTTCGGATCGTTGGTGTGCTGGGCCGTCTCCGGCCCGATGATCTCCAGCACCGAGATTTCTTGGTTGGGCGCGATCCGATAGACCGCCGTGTTGCCAGTCTTCGGTTTCGGGCCCAGCACATTGGCGTTGTCCGGATCGCTGAAATAGATGTTGCCGTCGCCGCGCACGATCAGATCGTTGGGCGACTCAAAGGCGCGGCCCATGTACTGGGCGGCGATGGTCTCCACCGTGTCGCCGGTGACCGGATCAACCCGTGTCACTGCCGACAGTTGGGTGTCCGCCGTCAGCAGCTGATCGTCGTTGTCCAGGGTCATACCCAGGTTGCCCAGGTTGGTGTTCCCGCTGCTGACCTTGATGAAGGTCTGGACCGCGCCGGGCATGGTGAACTTGCCGATCCGGCGGATGTCGTCGCGGCCCGGCATCTTGGCGGTGAAGAGGAACGCGCCTTGCGACGCCATCCACACCGGACCTTCCGCGTTGGCCAGGATCTCGCCCTGTCCCATGGTGATGGCGCCGGTCATCGCCGGCGTCATCCCGCTGTAACCGACGCCCGCCGGACAGATCGTGCGTCCGGACGCTCCGCCGGGCAGCGCCGGGCCGATTGCATCGGACGGCCTGTCACCGGTCGCATCGATGTTTGCGTCCGAGGCGGCGTCTGGTGCAGGCGCGCCGCCGCTCCCTGGCGCGCCACCGGTCGCCGAGCCGCCGCTGCCGGGGGCGCTGCCGGTCGTCGCCCCGCCGGAACCGATCGAACCTGCAGCACCGCCGCTACCGCCCGAGCCGGAAGCGCCGTTGCTGCAGGCACCGGCGCAGAGGCCAACGCTGAGCACGGTCATCACGATGGTCAGTCGGCGGGTCGGATCGGACGTCATCGCTCGGCCTCCGGCGCCCGCGGGGGCGCCGGTTGTTCTGTATCAATAGCATGCGAATTTATCCAGCACTTTTCAAAACCGTCGGCGCCGGCGATTGACGCTGCCTAACGCGATGACAGGGGCAGCTGCCGGAACGCCGTGCCCTCGGGCATGACGTTCTTCGTGTACAGCGGGTGGCCAAAGTCGTGGCAGACGTAAATCTTCTCGTTCCAGATGGCTCGTTTTTCCCGCTCGGTCCACAGGTAGGCCAGCTTCGCCAACTTCTGCCGCGCGTGCTGGTCGTTGAATTCGCGGATGGCCAAGAGCTCGCCCACGTGATCGTTCATGCAAGCGATCTCCGGACCGGTGATGTCGTCGAAGTAACAGTACACGCGAGGCAGGCGGCGATCCGATCCGTTCTCGAAGATGGTGAAGGCGGTCTTGGTCGAACTGTAATAGTCGAGATCGAACGACACAAAACCGACCGGCGGCGTCCCGCTGTCCGCCATCGTGCGCGGCACAGTCTCGCCGAGTTCGCCCAGCACCAGCTGAGCGTGCGTCAGCTTGCTGCGCAGAGCGCCGACGTCCATCTGATAAAATCCTTCGCTCCAGACATGGGGCAGGTCGCGGTAGTCGACGGGCGCCGGCATGCCGGTGCCCGAATCGAATCCGAACACCGCGATGCGAACGGAAAGCGCGCGTTCGATTTCGGCCGCCACCCGTTCCAGCGCCAGCAGACCCCGCCCGCCAGCGACGCCGAACTCGACCACCGAGATGGCGTCCAGCCCCACGCGCTTGGCCAGCGTGGCCGCCGAATACACGCCGAACGCGTAGGCGGGGCGCTCGGTGATGTCAAAGCGCATCCGCGTGGCCAACGATCCCACGCCCAGTTTCGCCCACAGCGCTTGCACCCCCGGCACTCGAACAAGCTGTCGAAGAAGGTCCATTCGCGGACAATACGCCACCACGCGTCAGCAAGGCGAGCCGCCAGATCAATGTTCCGATCCGAAAACGTTTCTATCTTAGCGCTAGCTGAAGGTCTCGAGCGTGTTCGCCAGCAGTAGATTGCCGCCGTCGAAGGCGCGCTGCAGGTAGCGCAGCTCGCTGCGGATCTCGGTCAGCAGGCGCCGCCGGCCGGGCGAGATCGGACGCATGGCGAACGCCGGCGACAGCCGCGCGTCGGACAGACGCGCCAGCAGGTCGTGCAGATCATCCAGCGCGCCGCTGAAGCGCACCGTCGCCTCGACGCGCAGGGTGTGCCCGCGCCGCGCTTGAAAGGCTTCGCTCAGATCCCAACCACGAACCCGGGTCTCGACGTCGCGCAGGGTCTCGGTCTCGACCAGCAAGCGGTGCTTGGCCGCGCCCAGCTCGCCCAGCAACAGTCGCAGCGTGCGCGAACCGCGGGCGCCGGCCTCCGGCGTGCTGGCCGAAAGCCGTTTGCCCGTTCCGCCGTCGCGCCTCAACGGGCCGCGGCCTCTTTCTCTCGCTTGGTGCGAAACTCGGCCATCATCACTTCGCGGGCCTGCTTGGGCACCTCGGCGTACTTCTGGAACTCCATGGTGAACTCGCCCTTGCCCTGCGTGGCCGAGCGCAGATCCGTCGAATAGCCGAACATGTCGTTCAGCGGCACCTCGGCCATCGCTTGCACGAAGCCTTCTTGTTTCTCCGACGAGATGATGGTGCCGCGGCGCTGGTTCAGCTGGCCCATGACCGCGCCCTGGAACTCCTCGGGGAATTGCACCTCGACGCGCATGATCGGCTCGAGGATGGTCGGCTTGGCGCCGGCGTAAGCCTCGCGGAAGCCCATCAGCGCCGCCGTTCGGAAGGCGATTTCCGACGAATCGACCGGGTGCGAGGCACCGTCGTTGATGACGCACTTGACGCCGACGATGGGGAACCCGATCAGCGGTCCCTTCTTCACGGCCTCACGGAAGCCCTTTTCACAGGCCGGGATGAACTCGCGTGGGATCGAACCGCCGACGATCTCGTCGACGAACTCGAACCCGGTGGCGTGATCCGCCGGTAGCGGCTCGATGAACCCGGCCACCTTGCCGTACTGGCCCGAACCGCCGGTCTGCTTCTTGTGCGTATAGCTGAACTCCGCGTGCTGCCCGATGGCCTCGCGGTACGCCACCTGCGGCTTACCGGAGATCACCTCGCAGGCGTACTCGCGCTTCATGCGCTCGATGTAGATCTCGAGGTGCAGCTCGCCCATGCCGCTGATGATGGTCTGGGCCGACTCCTCGTCCCGGTGGACCCGGAAGGTCGGATCCTCTTTGGTGAACCGGTTGAGGGCCTTGGAGAAGTTGGTGGCGTTGGCCTTGTCCTTCGGAGAGACGGCCAGGGAGATAACCGCCTCCGGCACATGCATCGACGTCATGGTGTAAGCCACCGATTCGGTCGAGAACGTGTCGCCCGAAGAGCACTCCACCCCGAACAGCGCGACGATGTCGCCCGCCGTCGCCGTCTCGATGTCGTTCATCTCGTTCGAGTGCATGCGCACCAGGCGCGGCACCTTGATGCGCCTGCGGTTCGACGAGTTGTTGACGATGAAGTCGCCCTTGGACAGCGAGCCTTGATAGACGCGCATGTACGTGAGCTGCCCGTAGCGCCCTTCCTCCAGCTTGAAGGCCAGACCGACGAACGGCTTCTTCGGATCCGACAGCAGAACTGTCTTCTCTTCGGCCTTGTTCTGATCGAGGGCGATGTTGGTGACCTCGGTCGGGTTCGGCAGAAACATGTTCACGCCGTCAAGCAGCAGCTGAACGCCCTTGTTCTTGTACGCCGAGCCGATGAAGACCGGCGTCATCTTGAGGGCGATGGTCACCCGGCGAATCCCGGCGTGCAGCTCGGCAGCGGTGACCTCGGCTTCGGCCAGGTATTTGTCGGCGATCGCCTCGTCGTGATCGGCGATGGCGGCGATCATGTCGTGGCGGGCGATCTTGCACTCTTCCAGCCGGTCGGCCGGGATCTCTTCTTCGCGGATGTCTTCGCCGTTGTCGCCATCGAAGAAGTAGGCCTTCATCTTGGTGAGGTCGATGATGCCTTCGAAGTCGGCCTCTTCGCCGATGGGCAGCTGCATGGTGATGGTGTTATGGCGCAGCTTTTCCTTCAGCTGCGCGGTGACGCGCTTGGGATCGGCGCCCGCGCGGTCGAGCTTGTTGATGAAGGCCAGGCGCGGCACGTTGTAGCGGCGCATCTGGCGATCGACGGTGTACGACTGCGACTGCACGCCCGAGGTGCCGCACAGAACCAGCACCGCGCCGTCGAGCACGCGCAACGCCCGTTCAACCTCGATGGTGAAGTCGACGTGTCCGGGCGTATCGATCAGGTTGATGTTGTACCCGTCCCACTCGCAGTAGGTGGCGGCTGATTGGATCGTGATGCCCTTCTCGCGCTCGAGATCCATCGAGTCCATCTTGGCGCCCACGCCCGACTTGCCCCGCACCTCTTCGATCTTGTGGATCTTCCCGGTATAAAAAAGGATGCGTTCGGACAGGGTGGTCTTCCCTGAATCGATGTGGGCGGAGATTCCGATGTTTCGAACCTTGTCGATGGACGCCATGACTTTTCCTTCTCGCTGTTCCTGCTCGGGCTGGATAAAACGCGCGTGAGGTGGCCAACGAACGGCCACCCCACCCGGCGGCGGAGTCTACTCAATGCCGGGATGTTTGCCAGCGCTATCTGGTTACGCGGCGGCTACTTGACGCCGACCAGCTCGACGTCGAAAACCAGCGTGGCGTTGGGGGGAATCGGCCCGCCCGGTGTACCGCGCGCGCCGTAGGCCAGATCGGGCGGAATGGTCAGCTTGCGCTTGCCGCCGACCTTCATGCCGTCGATACCTTGGTCCCAACCTTTGATCACCCGGCCCGTCCCGAGGGCAAATTCAATCGGCCGCCCGCGATCCAGCGAGCTGTCGAACTTGGTGCCGTCGGTCAGCCGACCGGTGTAATGGACCGACACGACCTTGCCTTTGCTGGCGACGTCGCCGGTTCCCACCTGTACCTCTTCGATCATCAATCCGGTGGACGCGTTGATTGGTTGCGATGAAGACACGGGGTTGGCCTCTTTCGCTTTCTTGCAGGCCGGAACGCCCGCAGTTGTGGTGATGACAAGTGCGATGACCGCCAGCTGACGCATCAGCGGCGAACGATAACATGTCAATGGACGATGTCTCGATGCGCCGCGGGCGCTTCTGCCCCGCCGTGGATCAACTGGTGCGCATGCCCGATCATCTCCGCTAGATACGTCGAAAGCGCGCAAAACTCCGCCGCCTTTCGCGCCGCCGCCGCGTGCACCGCCTGGTGAACAAGGGCGCGCACCAGTGCCCAGTCCGACTCCGCCCCCCGCCCCGCCAGCTCGGCCACCAGCGCCGTCACGCGCGCCTCGTGCTCCTTCTGTAGCTCATCAACCTTCGCCATCCCCGCTGCTTAGCAGATCGCCCCAACAGCAGCACGCGATTCGAACCCGGCCGCCCAAGACCAAGAAACTCGCCCCCCAAAACGGAAATGATCGCGTGAGCGGGGGCGAGCTTTGCTCGCCGAAGCTCTTCGCGGGAGGCTCGGGACCCTTTCAGGGTCCCGAGGGCAAAAAAAGAGGGTCGACGGTGTCTGGCACCTTCGACCCTCCACTGCCGGCCGTCTCCCCAACCAACCCCAAACCCACACCGGCGACGACCGCGCCCTACCCTTTTCTTGCTCGCTCCAAAGAACCTAACCACCGATCGCTCGATCGCAAGAGCTATCGCGACAGAGATGTTCAGAAACCGAAGCTGCGCACCAACAACTCGGCGACGGGACCGCGCGCGGTGGCCACCGAATTGATCGCCCGCCGCACAGCGATCTTTTTTTGCATCGGCAGACCGCGGTACAGCTTGCGCGTCGTCGGACAATCCGAATTCGACAGCACCGTCGCCACGCTCGCCGCGCCCAGACGCCGCAACGTCATCGCCAACCGTGACTGTTCGTCTGCACCGAATCGCCGTTGCGCGTACGCCGTGAACGACGACGTGCGTGACAGTGGGACATACGGCGGATCGAAGTACACAAAATCGCCCGGCCTGGCGTCGGCTACGGTGACGTCGAAGTCTTCGTTTCGGATGTCCACATCCTGCAACGCCGCTGACGCTGCCTGCAGGCGATCGACGTCGCAGATCAGCACGGAACGATGACGCCCGAACGGCACATTGAAATGGCCCGCGCTGTTCACCCGGTAAAGTCCGTTGTACCCACAGCGGTTCAGGTAGATGACCCGCGCCGCTCGTTCGGGCAGCGACAATTTTTTCGGATCGAGCGCCCGCACCGCATAGTAAGCGTCGCGTTCATATCGATAGCTGCGCAGCTGGTCGATCACGTCATTCAGTTGATCACGGACGGCGGCGTAACAATCAATCAGGTCATTGTTGGTGTCGGCGATGACGGCGCGTTTGAATTTTCTTGCTGCCGCCAAGGCGAAGAACAGCGCGCCCGCGCCGACGAACGGTTCGTAGTAGGTGTCTATCGCAGAAGGAACCACCCGCATGATCGCCGGTAAAAGCTGCCGTTTGCCGCCGGCCCATTTCAAAAACGGCGCCGTCTCCGTCGGTGAGAGCGCCCTTCCCGGCGACGATGAAGACAGCGACGCCGCCGCCGCCTTCCCTGGCGCGCGCACGCGGCGATTCGCTTTCTCCGACGGAACAAACACGCGGCGCGCTGGTTTTTCCGCTGTTTTTTGTTCTTTTTTTGTTTTCAGGGGAAATCTTTCTGCTTAAAGTGTCACACCACTTTCACGGGCGGTGGCGATCACCAGACCTGATGAAGCGGCGGGTCACCGAGCGGATGGCGTTGAACAAAAGGAGAGCGAAATGGCAAAGGTCCTCACGAAGTCCCAGATAATCCAAGCGATCGCGGATGCTCACAAGGAAAAGCTTGCGCGCAAAGACGTCGCCCGCGTGATCGAGTCGTTGGCCAACGTTGGGTACAAAGAGCTGAAGAAGAATGGTCTCTTCGTGTTGCCGGGCTTTGCCAAGTTCGTCGTCGTGAAAAAGCCTGCCACCAAGGAACGCCCTGGCATCAACCCGTTCACCAAGGAACCGATCACCATCAAGGCAAAACCGGCTCGCAAGGTTTTGAAGGCCCGCCCGTTGAAGGCGGCCAAGGATTCGCTGGCCTAGCGGTCAGTTCCCAGTAGCGCGTCAGTGAACGCCGCCAGGTCGCGAAAGCGCGGGGCGTCCACCGACGGGTATAGATCGAACGGATCCAACAGGGCGGCGCGCGCGCCCGCAGCGCGCGCGCCCACCACGTCCGCCGACGGAGAATCGCCGACCATCACCGCCTGCGACGGCGCGATTTTCAGACGATCGAACGCCAATTGAAAGATGCGCGGATCGGGCTTGACCAGACCGACCACGGCCGAGTCGACCACGGCCTCCAGCAGCGGCCGCAGACCGACCGTCTCCAGCATCGTCTCGACGGTGCCCTCGCTGTTCGAGACCACGGCCAGACGGCAGCCGGCGGAGCGTAGGCGTTGCAGCGACGTCGACACGCCCGCGCCGACGCGACACCAGACGTTCCGCCGCAGATGCTCGCCAAGAACGATCTCCACCGCCCGTTCCAATGAATCGGACGACCCGGTGTGCCCGGCCAGCTCCAGCGTGCGGCGAAAGAAGCGGCCGAGATAGCGGCTGCCGCCGTCGTCGTGCGTGCGGTGGACAGTGCCCAGCGTCTCACGCAGCTCGGCGCGCAAGGCGCCCTCGGCGTTTTCGATGGCCAGCGGGTCGACGATCACGCCGGCGCGCGCGGCGTGCGAAGCGATGGCCGGACCGTCGCAGAAGGCCAGCGTGAACCCGACGTCGAGAAGAATCGCGCGCGGCAGAGGATCGAACAGCATGCGATCCACGGTATATACGTCGGCATGGTGAGGCTCAATCGGATCTACACCAAGGCCGGCGACGGGGGACAAACCCGCCTGGCCAGTGGCGAGAAGGTAGAAAAAAACAGCGGGCGTATCGAAACCTACGGCACCGTCGACGAACTGTCGTCGTGTCTGGGCCTGGCGCGCACGGCGCTGCAGACAGCCAACGCACCTGCCGGCGCCGCCGAACTGGACGCGGTCTTACGCCGCATTCAAAACGAGCTTTTCAATCTCGGCAGCGATCTGGCCACCACGCCCGCCCACCGCCATCCCAAGCAGCCGGTGATCGAAGCGCGCCACGTCGAAGCGCTGGAGCGCGAGATTGATCAATGGAACGAATCGTTGCCCGAGCTGCGCAGCTTCATTCTTCCCGGCGGCGGCTGGGTGGCGTCGTACCTGCATCTGGCCCGCACCGTGTGCCGCCGCGCCGAGCGCCTGCTGGTCACGCTGATCGCCACCGACGAGATCAGCCCGCAAGCGCTGCCGTATCTCAACCGGCTTTCCGACGCCCTGTTCGTGATGAGCCGCCACGCCTCCCGCCTGTACGGCGAACCCGAGCCGCTGTGGGAGCCGGAGAAGACGTGAAGTCGCCGCGCCCGCCCCTCACCCGCGGCCTTCGGCCGGCGGCCTCTCCCAAAGGGAGAGGCATGGGAGCGGTCTCTTTCGTTTCCCGGCCGCGTGCGCGGCTATTTCAGTTCAGGAGGCGCGGCTCCGCCGCGCCGACTCACCTTGCGAGAAGCGCTGGGTGGGCCCGCGGGAGCGGCCAGCAGGCCCCTTCCGCGCAGCGAGCGCTCATAGCTGCACTGCCATGCCCGCGTTCACGTCGACGTTGAATGTGAAGTGCCCAAGGCCGAGCTGCGTGTTCACGCCCAGGACCAGACCGATGTTCTTGGTCAGGTTGTAAAGGATGCCACCGTCGGGCCCGAACAACACCGGGCCGGCGACGACGGTGTCGACGCACGTCTGCATCATGTTCGAGCCGCACTTCTTCTGCTGGTCGAAGGCCGCCACGTGACGGATATCGCCGCCGCCCGCGGCGATGCCGGCGAAGGGACGCACCGGCTGATTGCCGAAGTACCAGGTCAGCCGGGCCAGCACCGCGATGGCGCCGTTGGCGGGCGAGCACACGTAGTCGCCGCCGCAAGCGGCGGCCAGCTGCTTGCCTTGAGGTGTTGACGTGTCCACCCGCGGCAGATCCAGTGCCGTGGTCCCGGTGACCAGCTGCAATCGTCCTTGTATCGACAGCAGCAGGTTCGGCCGAATGAAGTAGCCCAGCTCGGGTGCCAGGTGACCAAGCTGCGCCAGCGCGAAACCGGGCGGATTGATCTTGTCGTCGACGTTGACCTCGCCGTTGCCGGTCGTCCAGCCAAAGCCGGTGCCCAGCTGCAGGCCAATATAGAACCGCGCCCCGTTTCCCTCACCTTCTTCGTCTTCGGCGTTGTGGTGCGGCCGCTCCGGGGCGCCGGCCCCTTGCAAGGTTACGATGATCGGATCGGCCACTGAACCCTTGGCAGCGATCGGCTGGCCGTCCTTGCCCTGCGCCTCGATGTAATAGGCCACCAGGTTCCCGGCGGTCGCCGAGACCGGGATGTCCGCCGAATAAAGCCCGTCCGCGGTCGGCTTCATCTCGCGCCCGAGAAAATCAGATGCGCCGTCGGGCCGATAGGCCAGCACCACCTTCTCCGCACCCAGCGACGCATCGACGGTGGCGGTAATAGTGATGGCGTTGCCCTGCTGACCTTGCGTGACTGGTTCGTGCCCCAGCGTCTTCAGATCCGACGGCGGGGGCACCGCCGACAGGTTCGGCTTCTTCTCGGTCGGCGCGCCCGTGTCGGGCTTGTCCGAGCCGCCGCCGGCCAACGCTTCGTCAAAGGCGGCCTGAATTTCCGGATTCGCCAGGCTTTTGGTCAGGCGAATGTCCGGCTGAATATCCAGCGCCTTCCGAAATTGTTTCAGCGCCAGCTCTTTCTGTTTGAAGCCGGCGAAGATGACGATGCCCAGGTGAATGTGCGTGCGGGCCTTGATCGGATGCTTGTCCAGACCCGACGCGGTACAGACATCCAGCGCTTCCTTCAGAATCTTGCGCGCTTCTTCGAAGTTGAGGTTCTCGTACTCCTCGATGGCCTTCTTGTTCATCTTGGTGACGCGCGCGATGGCATCTGCGTCGTCGGCCTGCGCCGGAGCAGAAAAGGCGACCAACCAACCTACAACCAAGAAAGGAACGACCAACCGAATCACCCGAGTCGCTTGATCGTTTCGCATTGTTCCAGGCACTCCTGCCAACCGCACAAGATTTTTGATGAACTTGGCGCGCACGTGCAGAAAACTGCAGGCCACTGTAGGCGAGTGGCCGGCGGAAATCAAACCTGCCAGCCGAGTCGCCGTCGTCGACGGAAGCGGCGTTCGGCGGCGCAGCGCGAGAAGCGCATTTGCCAGCGCCGCCGTATACTGTCGCCATGGCGATGCCACGGGTCGTTCCCTGGGGGTTGTTCGCGGCGGTTTTGGCCGGGACCGGCGCGCTTTGGCACGGCTTCAAGTCAGCCGAGCCGGCGCCACACCCCGAACCGACGGCGGCCGAACGCGCCGAAGCGTCAGGACTGCACCCGACGCGCCTGATCGTCGATTACCGCGACGACATCTCGACGCAGTTTCTGGCCGCCACGCCCTATAAGGAAGAGCCGGTCAGCGATTATTCGACGGTCGATCGCCTGTACCGCATCGACTTCTCCACCGCCGATGAAGCGGCAACAGCCCTGCGAACGCTGTCGCACGATTCGCACGTGGAAAGCGTCGACTACGATGCCGACGCTTTCATCCCTCCCAACGAAGCCATCGCCATCGGCACCGGCTCGCTGGAATCGGAGTGCAATCAGGCCGGCGGCAAAGTCACCGATGGCGCCGACCCGGCCGCTTTCCCCAACGACCCGTGCTTTCGCTATCAGTGGCACCTGCGCCAGGTCGGTTTGCCCGAAGCGTGGAAGCTGGGCCAGGGCAAAGGCGTGGTGGTGGCGGTGATCGACACCGGTGTCAGCCGCGTCGGCGATCTGTCCGAGACCACCTTCGCCCCTGGATTCAACTTCATCGCCAACAACCCCAACGCCGACGACGACCACGGCCACGGCACGCACGTCGCCGGGACCATCGCCCAGTCGACCAACAACGGCCGCGGAGTGGCCGGCGTAGCCTTCGGGGCCACCATCATGCCGATCAAAGTTTTGTCGGCGCGCGGGTCGGGTTCGATGGCCGGCATCGCGCAAGGCATCCGCTGGGCCGCCGACCACGGCGCACAGGTCATCAACATGAGCCTGGGTGGCCCCATCCCGGTCGGCACCATCGGCAGCGCGGTGAAATACGCCCGCGCCCACGGCGTCACCGTGGTGGCGGCAGCCGGCAACGACGGCAGCGGCCGGGTCAGCTACCCCGCTCGCTATCCCGGCGTGATCGCGGTGGCCGCCACTCAGTTCGACGAGACCACCACCTTCTATTCGAACTGGGGCAAGGAGATCGACATCGCCGCGCCGGGCGGCAACGTGCGCGTCGACCAGAACGGCGACGGCCAGCCCGACGGCGTCCTTCAACACACCATCGTGCCGGGCGACACCGCGCGCACCGATTACCTGTGGTTCATGGGCACGTCGATGGCGTCGCCCCATGTGGCGGGCGTGGCGGCGCTGATCATCGGCGCCGGCATCAGCAAGCCGGAGGCGGTCGAGCAGATCCTCCTCGACACCGCCCGCAAGCCGCGGGCGAAAGCGGCCGACGGCCCCAGCGGCGACCGGGTCGACGATCATTACGGCGCCGGCGTGGTCGACGCGGCGGCGGCCCTGCGCAAGGTGCGCGCCGGCCGCGGCGCCGGCGAGCTGGGTATCGGCTGCAGCCTGGCCATGCTGGGTATCTGCTTACTGCGCCGCCGCGGGCGGCCGACCGATACGCTGGGCCTGGGTTTCGTGGCCGCGCTGGTAGCCGGATCGTCTGGGTTGTTCTTGCTGCCGTTCTTCTTCAGCGGCACGGCGCATCCAGTGGTGTCGATCCTGTCGGCCGGATTCACCATGAACATCTCTAACCTTCTCGGGCCGACCGCGTACGGCAACCCGCTGCTTTGGAGCGCCATCGCGCCGCTGGTGTTGACGGTGCTGTTCTACGGCGCCAGCCGGCTGCGGCCGCTTCTGGCCGGCTTCGGCTTCGGCATCGCCGGCACGCTGCTCTTCGCCGCGCTGGCCGGCATCGTCGACGTTCGCTACGTCCCCGACTTTCTGGACCGCTTCTGGCTGGGCGCGCACGCCGCTGTATCGGCCATCTTCGCCACCGCGGTGATCCGCAAGTAGCGCGCTAACCGCCGCGTTTCAATTCGGTCAGGACGGACTTGGCGACGGCCTTCAGGGTGTCGAATACACCGACGCCGCTGGTGGCGCAGGCTTCGAACTCTTGCACCTTGGTCGGGTTCAGCACGTTGCGCAGCTGATCCATCGGCGCGGCGTTGGGCAGGTCGCGCTTGTTGTACTGGATGACGTAAGGAAGCTTGTCCAGGTCGTAGCCTTGCTCGGTCAGGTTCAAGCGCAGGTTGTCCAGCGATTCGATGTTCGCCTCCATGCGTTCGATCTGCGAGTCGGCCACGAAGATCACGCCGTCCACGCCCTTCAAGATGAGCTTGCGGCTGGCGTCGTAGAAGACCTGGCCAGGGACGGTGTAAAGGTGAAAACGGGTCTTGAAGCCGCGGATTTCACCCAAAGACAGCGGGAGAAAATCGAAGAACAGCGTCCGTTCCGTCTCCGTCGCCAGCGAGATCATCTTACCTTTGGCGTCGGGGCTGGTCTTCGCATAAATGTATTGCAGGTTTGTGGTCTTCCCGCACAGGCCCGGGCCGTAATAGACCAACTTGCAGTTGATCTCCCGCGACGAGTAATTGATGAAGCTCATAGATTCATCACGCGCGCGTGTCAGTCATTGAAGAGGTTGTCGATGTCGCTGTCGGTGATCTCGGTGAGGATGGACGGCTGGCTTTTGGCCGCCGCTTTCTTGGCCACCTGCTCGAACAGCCGGGCCATCTCGTCTGACGACTTTCTGACCCGGAGGCGAACCAGGCCCAGCGACGATCGCTCGTCGAACAACACGACCAGGATGGCCCGCCCGCCCACCAGCGTGATGTGCACGTGGGTCTTTTCACCCTCGTGAAACTGACTGGTGAAGTCCTTCTCGCGCAGGATCTTCGAGATGCCGCCGGTGGCGGCGACGTTGCCCGCCGTCAACGACGACAGCGACGTGACGT
>DASXQB010000485.1:0-5607 GCA_036493295.1 Polyangia bacterium
CATCAACGCGGCGACGCAGGCGTCGGTCAGCTTGTCGGCGGCCCAAAGCCGTATCCAGGACGTCGACGTGGCGCAGGAGACCTCGAACCTCAGCCGCGCCCAGATCCTCATGCAGGCCGGTGTCTCGGTTCTGGCCCAGGCCAACCAGATCCCGCAGGTTGCCCTCAAGCTCCTCGGGTAATCCTCTAAACCTAAAGCGTTCGTTTAAGAAACCGCCCTTGGGCTTTTCGGCCCCGGGGCGGTTTTTTTTCGTCGCGGCGCCGTCGTGGTAGGAACTTTGGCCGGCCGCGGTTGACTGACCATGAACATGATCGTGATGAAACGCCGCGCGTTTTACCTGGCTGCCGTGTCACTGGCGCTGGGCGGCGGTTGCCATGGCGATGACAGCCCTCTCGGCTTGCCCGATGCCTACACGCTGGTCGCCCCGGTTCGCGATCCCGCGGGTCGCCCGCAGCTGAGCCCCGGCGGATTGCCGGTGGTCAGCCCGATCGCCGTCGACGACCCGGCCACCGCGATCCTGCACAAGCTATTTTTGGTGGGGTTTGTCTCTGAAGTGTTGCGGACCGACTATCTGGCGAAACAGTTCTTGCGTGAGGCCACGGTGGGCGACGTCAATGCCGGCTTCTCGGCGGCGGCGCGGCGGCTGGCCAACGAACCGACGGTGTTTGTGATCGACGATCGGCTGGCCGACGCGATCAGCTTTCCCCGGCCGGAGCGCGGCTTGGCGGTCAAGCGGCCCTGGACCTTCGGCGCGCCGAGTGAGCGCCCCGCGCTGCCCTGGGTGGGCGTGGCGGCGGCGCTGGAACGGGACAGCGCGCTTGGGCAGACGGTGGTCGCCGCCCTGGGCCGGCACATCGCCCGCGCCGTCGCCACCGGTGGCGATCCCGGCGTCGCGGCGGCAGCGGCGGCACCGGCGGTCTTGATCGACGGTTACGCGCAATCCTTGGAGGTGATCGCCCGCGAGTGGCGGCTCGGCGAAGGGCCGCAGGGCGCGATGTCGCCCGACGCCGGGACCGCCGCCCAACGCGCGCTGTTCGCAGCCGTCCGCCAGAACCGGTTTGCCACCGGTCCTGACGGTCACGGCGTGCGCGCGCCGGCCGAGATGCTGGCGGATCCGGGTTTGACCGCCACCGTGCTGTACCGCTTCGCGCAAGCGAAAGGGGTGGGGCATCGGGTGGCGCCGCCCGAGCTGTACGGACCGTTCGTCAAAGAACGGGTCCCGCCCGGGATCAGCCCGGCGGCCGTGCTGGGACCGTTTCGAAACTTCCAGGCCAAGCTGATCGCGGTGTGGGGCGGCGCCGTGCTTCGCGGCAAACCGCCGCGCGACATCGTCGATCTGGTCGAGGACTACGCCGCCGATTTGCCGGCCGAACGATCGGAAGCCATCCGCCTGTTCATCGTCACCACCTTCGGCGCCACGGTGAAAGAGGGCGGTGTCGTCGCCGGCCTGGCGGTGCACGGCAAGGCCAGCGACGACGTGCTGCCCGAGTTGACCGCGCTGGCGGCCGAGGTCACCGCCGGCCGCCGCTCGCTGCGGCAGGCGCTGACTACGAGGTAGCGACCCCGGCCGCTTGCGGATAAAGTGTCCGGCCACGCATGAAACGCGCGCTGATCACCGGAGTGACTGGACAAGACGGGTCCTATCTGGCCGAGCTGCTGCTGGCCAAAGGCTACGAAGTCTACGGCATCGTTCGCCGGTCGAGTTCGTTCAACACCGAACGGCTGGATGGCATCTACCAGGATCCGCACGCGTCCAACTATCGGCTGCGGTTGGTGTACGGCGATCTCGACGACGCCAGCTCGCTGAACCGCGCGTTGCGGACGATCAAGCCCGATGAGATTTACAACCTGGGCGCGCAAAGCCATGTCCGCGTCAGCTTTGACGTGCCGGAGTACACGGCGTCGACGGTGGCGATGGGCACGCTGCGCCTGCTGGAAGCCATTCGCGAATCGGGCCTGGAAAAGACCACCCGGTTCTATCAAGCGTCGTCCAGTGAGATGTTCGGCTCGGCGGCGCCGCCCCAGGACGAGAGCACGCCCTTCCAGCCGCGCAGCCCCTACGCCTGCGCCAAGGTGTTCGCCCACCAGCTTTGCCAGAACTACCGCGACGCCTACGGCATGTTCATCAGCTGCGGCATCCTCTTCAACCACGAATCACCGCGCCGCGGGATCCCCTTCGTCACGCGCAAGATCACCCGCACCGCCGCGCGCATTCGGCACGGGCTGGAATCGAAGTTGTTTCTGGGCAACCTGGACTCCCGGCGCGACTGGGGGTTTGCCGGCGACTACGTCGAGGCGATGTGGATGATGTTGCAGCAGCAGCAGGGCGACGACTTCGTGGTGGCCACCGGCGAATCGCACACCGTGCGCGAGGTCCTGGACGTCACCTTCGGCGCGCTGGAGCTGGATTGGAAAAAGTACGTCGAGATCGATCCCCGTTATTTTAGGCCCACCGAGGTCGATCACCTGCACGGCAACGCCGCCAAGGCCCAGCGGGTTCTCGGCTGGCGGCCGCGGGTGACGTTTCACCAGCTGATCGAGATGATGGTTCGCAGCGACGAGGAAGACGTGCGCTCGTCGCTGGCGGGGCGCGCGCCCAGCTCATGAACCCGGCGGCAGCATCGCCGGGCGCGCTGACCGCGATCATCTTCGGCGCCCGTGGAACCTTGGGACAGGCGCTGGCCGAGGTGCTGCCGCAACGTGGGTACAACGTCGCCGCAGCGCTGGGCAGCGCGGACTGCGACATCGCCGACAGCGCGGCAGTGCGCGCGGTGATCAAACGCGTGCAGCCGGTGGTGGTCTTCAACGCCGCCGCCTTTACCGACGTCGACCGCGCCGAGGACACGCCCGATCGGGCCTTTGCCGTCAACGCCCTGGGGCCGGAAAATCTGGCCAAAGCAGCCAGCGCCTGCGGCGCCGCGCTGGTGCACTATTCAACCGACTTTGTCTTTGACGGCGAGCGC
This sequence comes from Polyangia bacterium, assembly GCA_036493295.1. Taxonomy (GTDB): domain Bacteria; phylum Myxococcota_A; class Polyangia; order Fen-1088; family Fen-1088; genus DATKEU01. Next base: position 2,964 of record DASXQB010000485.1, read on the forward strand.
GAGCGTCTTTACGACGAGTTTGATCCCCCATCCCCGCAGGGCCTGTACGCGCGATCAAAGGTGGCGGGCGAATCGCTGGCGGCGGCGGCGACCGCGCAGCTGTTCACCTTGCGCGTGGGTTGCCTGTACGGCCGCGGCGGACGTAACTTCCCGTCGACGATCCTGCGCCGCCTGCAAGCGGGCGAGACCGTGCGCGCCGATCGCGACCGTCGCGGCTCGCCGACGTGGGTGCGGCAGGTGGCGGAGGTTTCGGCGGCGCTGGCTCGCACGTCACATCACGGGCTTTATCACTGCACGTCGCAGGGCGAGACCAGTTGGTCCGACTTTGCCCGCTTCATCGCCGAGCGTCTGAAGCTGCCCGCCGAACGGGTGGTGGGGCTGCCGACCGCGGCGCTACCGATGAAGGCGCCGCGCCCGCGCCGCGCCATCCTGGACAACCGACTTTTGCGTCTGCGCGGGCTGGACACGATGTCGACCTGGCAGGACGCCGCCATGGCCTTCATGGCTTCTGAAGGCGCCTAGCGGTCGCGCCTAGGCGCGCGTCAGTTGATGGCCGGTCTGAGTGGCTATGTTCTGCGGCGCCTGGGTCGCCGGCAGCGGCGTGGTCAGCGTTGCAACCAGGCGCAGGTGAGCGCCAGTGCGGATCTTCTCGGGCGCCACCACGGCGATGTCGCGACCTTGGTTCTTGGCGCGATAAAGCGCCTGATCAGCGGAAGCATGCAGACCTTCCAATCCGGGCAGATCGGCGCGAGCGAGGTCAGACACGCCGATCGAAACCGACAGCGGCCGCTGCCCGCCGCCCAGGCGCCGCACGCTGGCCAAGATTCGTTGCGCCAGGGCCAGTGCTTCGCGCGCGGTGGTGTTCGCAGCCAGCACGGCGAATTCGTCGCCGCCGTGGCGCGCGGCCAGATCCGTGGTGCGGCAGTTCTGGCGCAGCGCTTCGGCCACCACTTGCAGGGCCCGATCGCCCGCCGAATGGCCAAAGCGATCGTTGATCGTCTTTAGCCGATCAAGATCGATCAGCAACAGGGCCAGCGGCGTGCCGTATCGATCGGCGCGGTTGATCTCTTCGGCGGTCTCCGCTTGCAAGCGCCGGCGATTGGCCAGGCCGGTCAGCGGGTCGGTCACGCTGACTTTTTCCAGGTGGTCTTCCTTGCGGGCCGCTCGCCAGCCGACGATGGTCAGGGTCAGCAGGGTGAAAAGGAAGGCGTAGATGTAAACCTCGGGCTGGCCGGCCAGTTGGTGGCCGATCCACGAAATCCCCGGCGCCGTGTGCGTGCGTATGCTCTGCAAAGCCAGAAAGCCGAGCGGCGCCGCCAGAGCCCGCGGCAACGCGATGGCCGCATAGACCCAGCGTCGAGGCCAGCGTGATCGTGTTACCGGGCTGTGGCTGCTGCTCATGATGAAGACCCTTACTTGGAAAACGCGTGCCAATTGCCGGGCATTCCTGACCGGCCAGATTTATAGGGTTTGTTGCCGATTGCCCTTCGCGGTGTGGCGGAAGGGCGTGACAAAAAGGAAACGCTTGCTGACAAAGTAACTTTCACTTTTGTCACACGAGTACGCTGTCCCACCCCGGCCGGTTACAAGAAAAGGAATGCCTATTTTGTTTGCTAGTGAAAATCGTGGGAAATATCGACCTCGGCGGGTCGGCCAGTTAAAACCGTAAATCGATCTGCTTTCAGCGAGACCACCCCTTGCTGGTTTTGCACCACGCCGTCGATGATGAGCGCGTTGTTGCTGACCAGCAGGGTTTTGTGCTGAGCAAAACGGGCCGGCGTGATGATGGCGTTGGCGAAGCCGGTCTCGTCCTCCAGAGTAAGAAAGACAAAACCCTTGGCCGTGCCCGGACGCTGGCGAACGATGACCACGCCGCCGATGCGCGCGCGCTGCCCGTCGGGGATCTTGGTCAGGGCCGCCGCCGACAACACGCCGGCTCGGGTCAGCTGATCGCGAAGGGCCGCCACCGGGTGCGGACCGGTCGACACGCCGGTGCCGCGAAAATCGGCGCCGGTCTCCTCGGCGGCGGTCATCTCGGCCAGCGGCGACGGCGCCGCCGGCGACACGCGCCCGAACAGCGCGCCCGAACGTTGCAACGCCTCGACCTGCCACAGCGCCTGTCGTCGCGTCCCGCCGAGCTCACCCAGCGCGCCGATTTCGGCCAGCGTGGCCATTTCTGCCGCATTGGCTCCCACCCGCGTCTGCAGATCGGCCAGCGACGAGAACGGCCGCGTCGCGCGCTCGGCCACCAGCCTTTCACCGACATCCTGGCGTAGTCCAGTCACGTATTTCAGGCCCAGGCGGACGCTGTCCCGGCTTTCCAGATCGCACAGCCACGGTGAACGGGTGACGTCGATCGGCCGCACCTCGACGCCGTGGCGGACGGCGTCGGTGATCAGCGTGGCCGGATGATAAAAGCCGAGTGGATAATTATTCAGCAGGGCGCAGACAAAGGCCGCCGCGTGGCGCGCCTTCAGATACGCCGACGCATACGCCAGCAGCGCGAACGAGGCGGCGTGCGATTCAGGAAACCCGTACAGCGCGAAAGATTTGATGCCCAGGACGATCTCTTCCTGAGCGTCGCCGGTGATGCCTTTCTTGGTCATGCCGGCGCGCAGATCTTTTTCGATCAGCTTCATGCGCT
>DASXQB010000486.1:0-7030 GCA_036493295.1 Polyangia bacterium
CCGTCGTCGCCGCTGCCGTCGTCGACGATCAACACGTCGCCGACGTGACGGCGGGCATCGGCCACCACGGCGGCGATGGTCAGCGGGTTGTTGTACGTGGGGATCAGCACGCACGGATGAAAAGCGGGCGACGACACGACGGCGGTCCTAGTCCGCGGCCTTCTCGAACACCAGCACGCCCGCGCTGACCGGCCCGCGCGGCCCGCGGATGGCGAACGAAACTTTGAGGTCTTCGCGCCGCAATTCGATGGCCAAAGTCTCGCCGGGGCGGATCGGTCGGCGAAATTTCAGGCGCTGGACCTTGCGCAGGTGACGCAGCTGCGGCCAGCGCGCAACCAGTGGCCGCAGGATCAGGTGGTGCAACTGCACCACGCCTGGCACCAGCGGGAAGTCGTCGAAGTGTCCCCGAAAATAAGGAGCGTCGACGGGAATGATCTCGGTCAGCGTCACTTCATCAGCGGCATCGACGTCGGTGTCGGCATCGCCGGACGCGGGTGCGGCGAACAGTGCTTCGATCGTCGCGCGCGGCAGCTTGCCGTTTTCTTCGCGCGCCAGCGCCGCGACCACCCGGAAGCGGCGCGGGATGGCGATCGGATCCAGCCAGCGCCCCAGCGCCGCGCGCAACGCCGGCACCGACAAACCGTCGCCGGCCACGGCGGCCCACATCTGGTGCTGGTGCAGGCCGGCCACGTCGACGCCGATCACCGCGGCGTCGCGCACGCCGGGGATCTCGCGCAGGCGCCGTTCGACTTCAGTGGTGGCGATGCGCTGGCCGGCGATCTTCAAAACCGCGTCGGCGCGCCCAAGTAAACGAAAGCGCCCGTCGTCCAGGATCGCCACCCGATCCGCGCCACGCGCGCCGTCGGCGCTGTCGCCACCGTCGGCGAACGGCGAGTGCACGCGCATCACTCCGTCGTCGTCGGCGGTCACCCGCACGCCCGGCAGGGCTTGCCAGGCGTCGCTTTCAGCGCCCGATTGGCGCCAGGCCATGCCACCGGTCTCGGTCGAGCCAAAGATCTCCGTCACCGCCGTTCCGCAAAGCGCGGTCACCGCGGCGGCGGTGGCGGCCGGTAGCGGCGCACCCGACGAGATGATCCGTTTCAGCGGTGGCAAGGCGCCCGGCGCCAGCGCGCCCACGCCGGGCAGGTGCGCCGGCACGCTGCAAAGGACGTTGGCCCCGAAGGCCGTCGCTTGCGCCGCGATGGTCTCGGCGTGATGAGGCGTGCTGCGCACGAAGGCCCCGCCGCCCAAGAGCGGCACCAGCACGCCAAACAGCAGGCCGTAAATGTGGTGCGGCGGCACGGTGGCCAGCACGCGCGTTTCCGGTCCCAGGGCGAACAGATCGACCAGCGCCAGCACCTCGCCCAGGATTTGCCCGGCGGTCTTGTCGCACGCGACGGACGCGCCGCTGGAACCCGAGGTGTGCACGCGCACCAGCGGCCGGGCGGCGGCGAAAAAAAGCGACGGCGCGAACGCGGCCGCCACTGTCTCGCCGCCGGCGTGGCCACCGTCGGTCAGCAACGGACGCACGTCCAGGCCGCCGCTGCCGCCGCCATCGTGCAACACGAGCGGGATGCCTTCGGCCGCGCAAAGCGCGTCGATGGTCTCGGGGCGGCCGTTGGGCGGCAGCGCCGCCACCCGGCCCACGCGCCACACCGCCAGCAAGGCTGCCGCGAAATGGTAGCGATCGGTGCACGCCACCATCAGCGCCGGATTTTCGAGCGCGCCGTCGCCGCCGGGCAAGCGCCGGGCTATCGCCGCCGCGTCCGCCAAGAGATCGCCCCAGGTTTGCGGCGTTTCTCCCAGCGCGCAGGGCGCGCTCAGCGGGCGTGGCCGCGGGCCGAGACCGGCCGCCTCGGTCACCGCGCGCCTTTCAATGCTCGGCGAGGCCGCGCCTCACCCGGGACCATTGTCCGGGCCTTGGGTGGGCGCCTGGGCGAGGTGGGCTGCGATCATCGTCACCACGTCGTCGACGGTGCGCACCTGGCGCAAGCTCTCTTCCGGCACGCGGCGCCCGGTCCATTCCTGCAGCTTCACCACCAGGTCGATGGCATCGATGCTGTCCAGGTCCAGATCCTGAAACAGCGTGGCGGTCGGCAGGATGCGGGCCGGATCAAGCTCGAACGTCTCGGCCAGGATAGCCTGCACGCGGGCGAGGATCTCGTCGTGGGTCATCGTCATCCCGCCTTTGCGCTTGGGGCCGATTCGGCCTGGATGAAGGCGGCCAAAGATTTCAACGAACGGAACACCTCGCGGTTGCGTTCGTCGTCGGCCTTGATGCGCACGCCGTACTTGCGGCTGATGGCCAGGGCCAGTTCCAACGCATCGATGGAATCGAGGCCCAGACCGTCGACGAAAAGGGGCGCGTCGCGATCGATCTGTTCGGGGGTGATGTCTTCCAGCATCAGCGTATCGATGATCAAACGTTTCAGCTCGGCTTCTAATTCAATCATGTTCCAACGTTCCTGAGGGGAGCGGGGGTGGTGGCCGGCTCTGCCGATCGAGGCGTCTCGGATGGACGCAAATCCAGCAAGCGGCGATACATCGCCTCGCAGTGGGCGGCCATGCGGCTGGCGTCTCGGTCAAAGTCGCGCGGGTTCATGGGGGGAAGCGGCGTCGCGGTCAGAAACGCCGTGGATGACGGAATATCATACCAAGGCCGGCCTTTGCCCAGCGCCGGCGGATCGCAGCGAATCAGGATGGGCAAAAGCGGCACGTCGGCCCGGCAGGCGATCTCGAAGGCGCCGCGCTTGAAGGGGTGCAAGCCCAGATGCGGAGACCGCGTACCCTCGGGGAAGACCAGCACCGGGATCTGGTCGGCCAGCCGCTGCAGGGCCTGGTTCACCACTGACCCGCCCGCGAACGCGCCCCCGTCGCCGCTATCCAGATAGGCGCAGCCACGCAGGATCGATCCCACCACCGGCGTGCGAAACAGAATCGGCTTGGCGGCGCAGGCTAGCCGGCCGTAGACCGCGGTCAGGGCGGCCACATCGACCAGCGTCGGGTGGTTCGCCACCATCACGAAACGCGGGCCCGGGGTCGATGGATCGGCGGTGCGCGGTTGAAAGTGCAAAAGCCCGCTCCAGCGCATGTAATCGTGCAGCAGGGTGAACGCCCGTTGAACCCAGCGCTGGCAGGAGGCGGCCCGCTGCCGCGGGTTCGCCCGCGGGTGGCGCAAGCGGCTGGCCGGGAAGGCGAGCAGCACCAGCAGCGCGCCGCCCACCCAGAAGCCCAGGAAAGCCAGCCCCGCCAATCCCACACGAATCAACAACCAAAGCCGCCGCACCACTTATCAGCCTATTCGTGCCTTTTGGGCCTGTATGTCGGCCGTCGCCGTCGGCCGGGACCACGCGGCGGCTGTCGCTTGCAAAGTGACGGAGACGTTAGCATGGGCCTATGAGGGCGATAAAGCGGCCAATTTTTTACGAATGACACCCGGGGGCCGCCGTCGCCGCTGGCCGGTTCCGCTCGGCCCCAGATTCACCATTTGGACAGCAAGTGGGCGCCGATCCGTTGCTTTCATCCAGCCCATAGGGAAAGTCGTCCGTCCGGTCTTTTTTTGCACCAATGAAGCAATCGGCATCCCACCAACGTGTTTGTTGAAGGCATTTTCGTTGAAGTGCCACCAAAAATAGGCCGTTGTGGCATCATGGGAGTCACACCCTGTCCGAGCAGGGGCTCGACGTCCGTCCCCCACCTGCTTTTCCGGAGGTCGCCATGCGTTCCGTTGTCGTCGTCTTGACGGGATCGATTGTGGTTGTTTGCGGCGCCTTGGTTGGCTGCAACACCGCGGGTATCAAAACAGGCACGGGTGGCGGCGGCGGTGGGGGCAATGTCGGATCGGGCAGCGGTGGCACCACCGGCTCGACGACCGGAAGCGGCGGCAGCACCACGTCGGTGCCGCCGGTCGGCACGCCCTGCGACAACCTTTCGTGCATGCAGTCCACGTGCACGAAAGGAAGCTGCAAGGTGCCGGCGTGCGCCGGCGGCGCGCGCACCACGGTCAGCGGTCAGGTTTTTGATCCGGCCGGCAAGGTGCCGCTTTACAACATCACTGTCTACGTGCCGAACAAAGACCTGACACCGATCAGTGACGGGCCCAGCTGCGACCCGTGCGATCCCAGCACGGGAACGTCATTGCTGTCGGGGCAACCGATTGTCGTCACCAAGACCGACGTGGCCGGCAAATTCGTTCTCGGCGATGCGAACTCGAAGGGCGGCGATGCGCCGGCGGGAGACAACATTCCGCTGGTCATTCAAGTTGGCAAGTGGCAACGCCGGGTGATGGTGCCTCACATCGACGCGTGCAAAGACAATCCGCTGACCGACGTGAACATGACTCGCTTGCCGCGCAACCAAGGCGAGGGACACATCCCGAAGTTTGCGCTGACCACCGGACAGGCCGACGCCATGGAGTGCCTCCTGCGCAAGGTCGGCATCGAGGACAGCGAGTTCACGCCCGAGACCGGCATGGGCCGCATCAACCTTTACGCCGGCGGCGGCGGTGCCTCCTCGTACGACACGACCAACGTGAACGCGGGGGCTGCGTTCACCCCGGTTCACCCATGGTGGGACAGCCTGGATAACCTGAAAAAGTACGACATCATCATGCACGCCTGCGAAGGCGGGCAGGGCACCTATACCAACAACAACCCGCCACCGTCCGACAAGAGCCCGGCGGCCATGCAAGCGTTGCAGGACTTCGCCGACATGGGTGGCCGGGTCTTCGCGTCGCACTGGCACACCTACTGGTTCGCCAAAGGAACGCCGGCCTTTCAATCGATCGGCACGTTCAATCAGAATCCGGGCCTACCGACGATGTACGACGCCACCATCGAAACCGGGTTCGTCACCGGAATGGCGCTGAGTCAGTGGATGGTGAACGTGGGCGGTTCGACAACGCCGGGGATCGTCTCGCTGAACCAGAACGCGAACAAACGGCTGGTCGACGCGGCGGCGGGCGGGAACATTTCGCAGCGCTGGATCTACGCTTCGACGTTGAACCCGCAGTCGGTGCAGTTCATCAGCGCCACCACCCCTATCCCGGGTGGAAGCTGCGGGCGCGTGGTGCTCAGCGATCTGCACGTCAGCTCGGGGGTCGGCGTCAACACCGACACACCCGGGCAGCCGTTTCCAACCGGCTGCCTGACCACCGACCTGACGCCGCAAGAGAAGGTGCTGGAGTTCATGCTGTTCGACATCGCCGGCTGCGTGCAGAGGATCGTCCAGTAAGCGCAGGCGCCCGGCGTGTCGGCGTCGGGTCGGCTCAGGCCTCCTGGTCGAAGAAGCTGACCTCGCCGGTCGCCAGATCCAGCTCGGCGCCGACCACCATCAGACCACCATCTTCAGCCAGACGTTCAATCACATCTGAGCCGTGGCGCAGGTGATTGACGGACGCCCGCACGTTGGCGCGCATGGCCTCGCGTCGCAAGCGCGCCGGATCGCGCGCCAGCTCCGTCGAGACCAGAGCTTTGATTCCGGGGAGCACGCGGTCGACGATTGATCGCAGGTTGCGCGAGGCCGGACCCTTCTCGCCGGTCGCCGCTTCGATGGCCGCGTCGATGGCGCCGCACTGAGTGTGGCCCATGACCACCACCAAGCGGGTGCCGAACCGGTCGGCGGCGAATTCCACGCTGCCGATCTGAGACGGGGCGACGATGTTGCCGGCCACGCGGATGACGAACAGATCGCCCAATCCTTGATCGAAGACGATCTCCGCGGGGGCCCGCGAATCGCTGCAGCCAAGGATGATGGCCACCGGCGATTGCAACGTTAAGTCCCCGCGCCGGCTGTGACTGATCATCGAATCGACGCTGCGAACGTTTTGCACGTAACGCTGGTTTCCCGCTCGCAGACGGGCCAAGGCATCTACCGCTGAAATAGACGTACGATCACCGGACATGGCGCTGGTATACCGCAGGCGCGGTCACCGCTGGCAGAAGAGATTTTCACCCGGTGCGGCAGCGGCGTGGTGGCGTGGGCAAAAAAAAGGGAGGCCGAAGCCTCCCTTATCCGCGCGCTGCTTCACGCCCTGACCTTGTTCGGCTCGGCGGGTTTGCCGATGGCGATCTTGCGGGGCTGCGCTTGCGGCTGCTTCGGGATCTGCACCGATAGCACGCCGTGTTTCAATTCCGCGCTGATGCCCTCCGCGTCGACGTTATCGGGCAGCGCGAAGCTGCGCGTGAACGTGCCGTGGCTGCGCTCGAGGGCGAAATATTGTTCGCCTTCGTTGCGGTGTTCTTCCTCGCGCTTCCCGGAGATGGTCAGCAAATTGCCGTTCAGCGAGACTTCGACAGCGTCTTCTTTGACGCCCGGAACGTCGGCGCGCAGCAGGTACGCGTCCTTGGTCTCCTTGACGTCGAAGCGCACGGTGAATTCGCCGCCGCTGGGCAGCAGGCTGTTCTCGGCGCGAAATGGATCGAAGCGCAACAGCGCGTCCACCACGCGGAACGGATCCCAACGATAGTCGGACCCTTGGTTGTACGGGTGATACGAAACTCCTTGATTGTCTCTGCGGATCAAATTGGCCATTTTGTTTGCCTCCCTCGACTTGTTTTTAAGCACCCGGGCAGGCGTGACAAGTCTGCGTCCAATTGCGCTCAATTCACCGGCGAAAGAGCCGTCGAAAGTCAGTGGCCTATTGTCGGGCCGCTTGACAGTGACGCGCGCGGGGCCCTAGCGTCGAGGAAATGGACAACGGCGGCAGGACAGGTTCGTTGACCTTCTTTTCAACGCTCGCAGCCCTGGCGGCCTTGAGCGCGACGCTGGCCGGCGGTTGCGCCAGCAGCGACGGCTCGGGCCCGCCTTCGAACAACCCGGACAGCGGCGCGACCGGCAGCGGCGGCGAAGTCGGTGGCACCGGCGGTGCGGGCAGCGGCGGCAGCAGCGCCGGCACGGGCGGCGCGGGCAGCGGCGGCGACAACAGCACTGGCAGCGGCGGCAGCGTGGTGCCTCCGACGGACGCGAGCGACGGGATGCCTGCCGGCACGGGCGGTGGCGCCGGCACCGACGGTGGCAAACCGCCGACGAC
>DASXQB010000487.1:0-3431 GCA_036493295.1 Polyangia bacterium
TCTGTCCGTGCGGCGCGTAGACCAGGCGCACGTCGCGCAGCTCAAGCTGTTCGATCAAGGTGTACCCGGCGCCCCCGAACTGGCTGGCCACCGAGCAGCGCACGCTGGGCCGCCCTTTTTCACAGTCGGCGACGATGGTCTTGCTGCGATTCTCGACCGCGTCGAAGCGCTGTCGATCGGTGGCCATGCTGGTCAAGCCGGCGCGCACGTCGGCGCTGACGTCGCGCAGCCGCATCGTCACGTAGACCCGGCCGGTGGGGCCATTCCACAATTCTTCGGCGGGCGAATGGGCCAGATAGCCGGTCTCGATCAGATTGCGCTGCGGCGTCGAGTTGGCCTGCAGCGCGCCCACCGCGCAGTGGTGGTTGGTGATGATCAAACCGTCCGCCGAAACGAACGAAGCCGAACAGCCACCCAGGCTGACCACCGATCCCACCGGATAGCGCATTGGATCGCCCAGCGTCGCTGGATCCAGCGCCAGCCCAGCGGCACGCAGCGAAGCCGCTTGCGCCGCCAACTGTTCCGGCAGCCACATGCCGCCCGGATTTTCGAACCGGGGCCGCGCGGCGGCGGGGGCCGCCGCGGCGACAGCGACGGCGGCGGTCTGCGTGGGCGCGGCCGGACGACAGGCCGCCAGCAACAACAGCGCCGGCAACGATCGCCAGCCGCGGCCCGTTGCCTGCGTGTTGGTCATCATTGGTGGCGCATCATACTGGCCGCCACGCGCGTGGCGGAACTGTTTCCAGAAGGTACCGATCGCGTCACCAGGGCGTCGATGGGGCGCGCGCTACAGTGCGACGCCCGAGGGCAGGATGAGACTATCCATAGGACTTTCGATTCTGTTGCTCGGATCGGGGCTGGGTTTGTCGTCGGTGGCGCGCGCGACGACTTATGACGAATCGGTCAGTGGTGATCTTTCAGGCAATCGCCTGGCGCCCACGGCGATTCCGTTGACGGTTGGTTCGAACCGCATCACCGCCACCTCGTCGGCGGGCGACGTGGAATATTTTCACCTCACCGTTCCGCCGGGGACGCGCATGAGCGCCATCGTGGTGGTCAGCAACACCGGCGCCAGTCTGTCTTTCATCGCTGTCCAGCGTGGCGGGACCTTCACCGAACCGCCCACCGGAACCAATGTCGCGCAGCTGCTTGGCTACTCGCACTTCGGCGTCGGCAACGGCACGATCGGGACGGACATCCTCGACAACATCGGCACCGGCGCCGGCGCGATCGGCTTTCTGCCGCCGCTGACGCCGGGCGATTACACCTTCTGGTCGCAGGAGACCAGCGGCGTGCCGTCGACCTACACTCTGGATTTTCAAGTGACCACGGTGGCGACGGCGGCGCCCATGCCCCGCTATTCGCTGTGGCTGATGGCGTTCATGCTGGCGGCGATCGGCATCCGGATGGTGCGCCGATACACCCGCTGAAACGTCGCGCCCGCGGCGCGCGCGCGGGCGACGCCGGTCGCGCCTGGCGCCGGGCCGAGGTACGGTTCGCGTTGCTGTTCGTGGCCATCGCCGGCGCGCTGTTCGCGCTGTACGCCTTTCCCTATCAAGAAAGCGGCCTGTCCGAACGCTGGTTCCAAAGCTATTTGCAGGGCTACGCGCACCTGGCGGGCCGCTTGCTGGCGGTGGTCGATCGGCAGGTCACCATCGACGGCAACCTCATCGCGGGACGGTACGCCTTGCGCATCGTCAAGACCTGCGACGCCATGGAGGCCAACCTGCTTTTTCTGGCGGCCATTCTGGCGTTTCCCGCGCCCTGGCGGCGCAAGATGGTGGCGCTGGTGGCCGGGTTGATCGTGCTGGTGCTGGCGAACGTGCTGCGCATCTGCAGCTTGTACTTCGTCGGCGTTCACGCGCCGGGCGCGTTCGAGACGGTGCACGTCGAGATCTGGCCGCTGCTGATGATCGTCGTGGCGGGCGCGCAGTTCGCCTGGTGGGCGCGCTGGACCCGGCGAACGCCGTCGTTGTCGGCGGCGGGTTCGGCTTCGTCGTGATGCGGGCCGGGCGCTGGGCTTTTCTCGGACGGGCAGCGGTTGGTGTGGCGGCGCTGGCGCTGCTGATGATTCCTTGGACCGTAGCCGGCCGCCTGTACGGTGGCGCGGTGACGATCGTTGCTCGGGCCGCGCTGCCTGACCCGGACACCGGCGCGCGCCTGCAATTTGGACCGCGCGCTGGCGACGCCACCGTGGCGGATCCGTGGCAATTACCGGTGTCCGCCGAGGATCCGGCCAGCGGCCAGCTGGTGGCGACCGTGCTGGATCTGCGGCGATCGGGCTATCTGGCCTGGGCGGTGTACGCCGCGCTGATGCTGGTGACGCCGCTGCGCTGGCCGAAGCGGATCGCCCTTCTGGTGGGCGGCAGTCTGCTTTTGCAGCTCTTGCCGTTGCTGCCGCTGCTGACTTTTTTTTCCGGGCGCCTGCCGGTGACGGTCTTCGAACTGGGCACGGGCGCGCGCTGGGTGGCGGCGATCGCCTATCGATCGCTGGTGGCGCCGCCGGGAATGGCCTTCGCTGTGCCGACGCTGCTGTGGTTGTTGCTGATAGGCGTGGTTGATCGTGCGCTGGCGAGAAAATTGTTCTCGCCGGCGTCAATTACTTGATCGGTCCAGCCGATTCAGCGTGTTTTCGCGGCGCTTCGTGCTTCCTTTGCCAAAGCGCAGACACTTATAATTGCCCAATGAAGGTGATCACCGGCCTGTCGCGCGGACCCTTTGTTTGCGGTCTCGCCGCTGCGTTGTTGGTTGCGGCGTGCGCCCAAAGTGACAAATCGCCGCCGGCCGCTTCAGGCAGCGGCGGTAACAGTGTCGGCGGCAGCGGCGGTGCCGTCTCTGGCAGCGGCGGTGCCGGTGGATCCGTTGGGAGCGGCGGCGCGGGCGGCAGCGGGACCGGCGGCGCGCCGGCTGGCAGCGGCGGCGCGGCGGCCACCGGCGGCGCGGCCGGCGTCGATGCCGCGTCGGACGGCGCGCCCTCGGCGGCTTGCGTGACGATGGGCAGCGAATTCTGCGACGACTTTGAAAGCGGCATGCTGGACACGCAGAAATGGAAGCAGGACAAGACCTCCGGATCGGCGATCACTGTCGACGGTATGCACGTCCACAGTGGAAAATTCGCCGCGCACATCAAAGTGGTGGTCGGTCAACAGAGCACGGCAATGATCACCGAGGCGGTCAGTTTTCCCGCTACGCCGAATTTGTTTTACGCCCGTATGTTCGTCTATTTCAGCCCCGACCTTCCGGTGGCGCAGAACGGCGACTATCACACCGGATTTGTGATCGGCAACGGCAACAACAATCTTGGCAATGTGCAGGCGGCCGTCGGGACGGGCGGCTCGGCAAAGCAGTGGCTGGGCTATTCCATTTTCTACGCCAATCCCAAGCTGGAGTTCGGGCCCCGGTCAAAGACGTTGATCATGGCCAACCAGTGG
>DASXQB010000488.1:0-7217 GCA_036493295.1 Polyangia bacterium
CCCGCCCCCCCCCCCCCCACCCCGCTGGGGCCCCTCCACTCCGCGCCACCCGCCCACGCTGCGCCGGCTCAGCAACAAGAGCATCGAACGTGAGTATCGATACGGATCCGGATCTGATCGCTCAATCGTGGGCTAAGGCAAGCGCAGCGGGGGTGGGGTTTGGGCTGGCGGGGGCGTGAGGAGGCGCTCCGGCCGCGTAGCGGCCGGTTGCCAGCCGAGGATCGAGGTCCGGTGCGGCCGCTGGATCTGTTCAATGCGACGCTCACGCTCGCAGACCCGCACGATTCTTTTCCCGCTCACCTCACGGCGGCCGCGTAAGAACCCCGTCCTCCGCCAGACCAAACCCCACCCCCGCGATAGCGCAGCCAGCCCGTCAGCCCATCGGCGGTGCTTGCGGAACCCCGAAGGCGTCGCGCAGCGACGGATAGCGCACCTTGGGCGCGTCGATGTCGTGCAAGCCAATGCGCAACGACACCGATTTGCCATCGCCCCACGGCCACCACAATCCGAACACTCCCGGTGCGCCTGGCTCGCCGCCCCAAAGCAAAAGCTGCCCCGGCCGCACGCCGCCGTATTCATCGGCCAGCGCGCGCGGTGCCGCCGGCGCCTGGGCAAGCGTTACGCTGTCAAACACCAGCGGCAGCACGCCGGCATACGCCGCCTGCGCCAGGTTCTTCTGGGTCATCTCGATCGTCGACATCACGCACTTCATGCGACGGTCGTATCCCCACTCGGGCGCGGGCCACCCCGCGCGTACTTTCATCAGGTCTACGAACAGCTTTTCCCACAGTGCCTCAGCACTCGCCATCGCCCTATCGTAAACGTTCTCGGAACAACCACAAGCAGTCTGACGCCATTCAGCGCTGGCGCCCGAGCGCGCCGATCGCGCCCGACAGCGCGATGTACTCGTCGCCCGCTGCGGGCGTGGCCGCCTTGGCGGTAAAACGCCGCACCAGGCGTAGCAGCGAGACGTCTTCAGGTTTCAAGATCGTCGGCAATGAGTCTGCCCAGTGCGCGCCGGCGTCCGGCTGTTTGAGATCGTTCAACGTGGTCGGGTCTCCGTTCAGCAGCGCGCCGAAGGCTTGCAGCCAGTGCTCGCGAATGCGCGCCGGTACCGCCGGCGGGTGGGTGGCCGGGAGCGGCGGTGGGGACAGCACGGCGCCAATGGCCGCTTGCGCTTCGCTGGGCATTGCTGACACGTCGACGGCGCGCAACGCTTGCGCCGCCTCTGGTGTCAGTTGAAACACCAGCAGCCAGATGGCGATCAACCGACCGGGATGCTTGCCGTCGGCGGCGATGCGCGCCAGCGCCGGCGTCGATCGACTCTCGTCCTGGCTGCCGAAGAGAAACAGCGCGCCCAGTTGCGCATCGATGCTGGCGTCGCCGGTGGGCCCTGGCGCCGCGTAGTGATGGCTGAGGTCGGACAGCCAGCGCGCGCCCGCCGCCGACACGTCGAAGCCTTCGTAAGCGCGCGCGGCCAGGGTCTCGATCCACAGCCGCAGGTCGATGTCCTCCAGCGGGGCGGCCGACCACAGACGCACCTGCAACGCCTTCGATTCGATCCCCGGGTCCACGGCCACCAGCAGGGCGCTGCCGTCGAAGAGAAAAAATGGATCGGCGGTCGGATCGTTCAAAGCGGCGCGCAAACATGGCGCCAGCCGCAGCGGATCGCCTTGGACCTGTTTCCAAAACTGATCCAAGGCGGCCGACTTTTGGTCCTGCTGGGCCGCCGTCAACCGCGACGGCTTGAAGGTGTAGGTCGCTCGGATGCGCGTCGCCAGCGGCTGGCACTCGGGCGCGATCGGCGCGGGCGGCGGCGCCAGCACGGCGGTCGCCGGCGTGGCGGGCGTCGCGTGATAACACCCGGCCGCCACCAGCAGGATCGCTGCCGGGGCGGCCGCCTTCAGTTGCCTATAAGCCCGCGCTGCCCGCAACGTCGACCGATCAGTTCGCCTTGTGCGCTTTCTTGGCGTTTGCGGCGCCGGCCTTTTCGGGCGCGGCCGGCCAGGTCTTGACGATCATCTCGACCAGCTGATCGCCTTTGACCATCACCTGGCCGAACTTGGCGTCCCACTCGGCGGTGGGCTTTGACGCCTTGATGTCGTCGACGGACTTCTTGGCCGCGATCTGCTTGCCGATGCGATCGTGGATCTTCACCAGCATGTCGTGCCACGCCTGCAGATCGGCCTTGCTGGAGATCTGACCGTGGCCGGGAATGATCTTGGTGTTGTCATCGGCGACCGCTAGCACCTTCTCGGCCGCGGTGATGAACCCGGCGAACACGCCACCGTTGTTGGTGTCGACCAGCGGATAGGAGATCGTGACGAACGTGTCGCCCATGTGAATGACGTTGGCCTTCTTGAAGTGCACGACGGCGTCGCCGTCGGTGTGGGCCGGCGGCACGTGGAAGACGTGAATCTCGTCGCCGTTCAGGTGCAACGTCACGTCGTCGCTGAAGGTCACCACCGGCAGGGCGGCCGGCGGCACGGCCGGGGAGGTCATCTTTTGCCCGAGAAACTCCATGAATTGATCGACGCTCAGCCGTTTACGGACATTGTCGTGGGCGACGATCACCGCACCGGCGGCGGCCATGGCCGGGTTGCCGCCGGTGTGGTCGGCGTGCCAGTGGGTGTTGACGACAAACCGCACCGGCTTCTTCGACAGCGCGCCCAGCGCCGCTTTCAGCTTGGGGGTCATGGGGGCGATCTCGTCGTCGATGATGAAGACACCGTCGTCGCCTACGGTGACGGCAACGTTGCCGCCGGCGAACCCATTTTCACCTTCGATGACCGAGACGCCGCCCGCCACCGGGCTGGTCTTCAACGTCACCTTTGCCGGATCACCCATCTGCGCCAGCGCGGGGGCGCCGACCAGCAGAACGGCCACTGCCGATAGCATGATTGTTTTCATGGCCCGGCAGTTTGCCGCAAAGTCTCGACGGGTCGGATTTTTTTTGCGGCGCAGCTAGAAAATCATGACGGGCTATTCCAGGCCCGATTCGATGCGCGGATCTGGGACCAGCCAGATCAGCGCGACCAGCACGTAGATCCCCGCCGCCACCGACGGCCGGACGAAGGCCAGCGGGATGGCGATTGCGTACAGCAGCGCCGAGGCCTTGCCCTTGCGATCGGCGCCGACGGCCTTGGCCAGCTTCGACCCCGGTCCCTGGTGAGCAATGATCGTGCGCAGCAAGATTGTGTAAGCGAGCCCAGCGCCCAGCAGCAACACGCCGTAAAAGGCGGTGGGCAGCGCGGCCAGATGATTTTCACCCATCCACCCCATCCCGAACGGCATCAACGACAGCCAGAACAGCAGGTGGTTGTTGGCCCAGAGGATCTTGCCGTTCACGCGCTCGGTGGCGTGCAGCATGTGATGGTGGTTGTTCCAGTAGATGCCGATGAACACGAAGCTCAGCAGGTAGGTGAGAAAGATCGGCAGCAGTGGCCGTAGATCCGCCCAGGCGTCGCCGCGTGGAACCTTCAGCTCCAGAACCATGATGGTGATGATGATGGCGATGACGCCATCGCTGAAGGCTTCCAGACGCCCTTTGCTCATGCGCCGGCGACTTTAGCGCGCCTGCCTGCGGACGGCGGCGGTGGGCACAAAAAGAAACCGGTCACGCGGCAGATGCCAGGTGACCGGTCTTTGAAGAACGGAGAGGGAGCCGAATCAGGCTTCGATGGCTGAAACGCTGCTGGTGACCGCGCCGCCCATTCCGCCGAAACTGGTGAGGGGCAGGCCGGCCGCCTTCAGCACCGACAGCAGCACGGTGCTGGTGTTTTCAGCGGTCGTCGACCGATAGTGGATACCGGGGTGTTTGAGGAACCCGCCGCCACCGCCGGCCACCACGATCGGGTAGTCGGTGATGCTGTGAGCCTTGCCGTCGGCGACGTCGGTGCTGCCCATGATGACGGTGTTGTCGAGAACGTTGCCGGCGCCTTCCGAGATGCCCTTGAGCGCCTGCAGCAGCCCCGAGAAGCACTGCATGTGGAAGACCGTCGAGGCGGCCACCAGCGGCTGGTCGCCACCCTCGTCATGGGTCATCGAGTGGTGTCCTTCAGAGGCCATGGTCTGCCAGAACAAGGTGGATGCCGTGCTTCCGGAGTACATCATGCTGAACACGCGCGTCTGGTCGCATGCCAAAGCCATTGCGATGAGGGTGCTCATCGCGGCGGCCTTTTCGGCGACCATCTCTTTGCCAGCCTGGTCCGGGTTGTTGCCTGGGTCGCTGATCTTGCTGCACATGGCAGGCTGGACGGTGGCGTTGGCCAAGCGTCCTTCCAGGTCGCGAACGTTGCTGGTGTGTTGATCCAGCCGGGTCTTGTCGAACGCGCTGACCTTGAGGCGGACGGCGGCGATGTCGGTCGCCACGGCGTCGAGGACGCTGCGGCGGAGCATCTTCGTCACGTCCGTCACCGGCATCGAGTTCGGCGCCACGAAGCCGTTACCGAACAAACGCGAGAACACCGTCGAGGCGTTGTACTCGGGCGGGTTCGGGCTGTCCGGGCCGTTGTGCGACAGATAGTGGAGCGTGGTGCCTTCGTTGCCGTTCACCCGTGTCGAGACACCGGTCTCCAGCGACTTAAGCTGGCCCGGCTGGGCGAGCACCTTGGCGGCCACTTGATCGATGCTGGGCGCGCTGAACGTCGAGCGGAAGGGCGCTCCGTTAGCCGGCTGAACGACCATCGGGTAGCCCGACAGAATACCGACGCTGCCGGCATGGTGGCCCTGCTGGTTGCCGGTCTTCAGCGACATGCCCGAGACGATCGAGACGTAGTCCCGCACCGGCATGAAGGGCATCAACGCTGTGTTCAAAGGATAGTTGGCGCCCGTCGCGGTCGGGGTCCACTGAGCCAGCTTGACGCCGTTCCCCCAGAAGAAGACTCCCATCCGTCTGGGAAGCGCCGTTCCGTCAGCGTGGGCGGTCCCGTTGGCGTTGAACATCGCCTCCAGCGGCGGCAGCGCGAAGGAGACCCCAGCGCCTCCCACCAAGCCGCGGAGAACAGTTCGTCGCTTGATCCGTAAAGTCGACATATCGGCTCCTTTCAACTTCTCTCGCCGGGAACTGTGCTTACTGGGGCTTCGCTGCGTAGATAAAGCCGGGGCTGTTGACCATGCCCTCCAGCAGAGCGGAAAAGTGGTAACCGTCGCCAGAGAACGCCTTGACCAGCGCGTCGATGGCGGGCTTTTCGCCGTCCGTATCCACGTGGCCGACGGCATACCGGTACATCACCGACGCCAGGCAAACCGGCGTCTGCGAGTGGTTGCGAACGGCCGTCGCCAGCCCGACCGGGCCGGTGAAGTCGGTCGAGTCCAGGCTGCCGCTGGCGTCGATCGGCTGGCCAACCTCCATGGTGCGGAAGGCGCCAATACCGTCAAAGTTCTCGAGGCCGAGGCCCACCGGATCCATCAGCCCATGACAAGCGGCGCAGGAAGGATCCGTTCGGTGCTGCGTCAGACGCTGCCGGGTCGTACCGGGCATGTTTTCCGGGAAGGGCGGGACGTTTCCGGGAGGCGCCGTGATTTGCTGACACAGCATCATCTCGCGAATGAACTTGCCGCGCTTGGTGGGCGAGCTGCGGTTGGGCTGCGAATTACCAGCCAGGAAACTAGCCTGTCCCAGCAAGCCGGACCGAAGGCTAGATGCCGGGTAGGTCGCCGCCACGGACGTCGTGCCCGCCCCCGGCGCCGTCATACCGTACAGCTTGGCCATCTCGGCATTCACGAAGGTGTTGGTCGATGTGTAGATGTCGCGGTAGTCGCCGTTGGCGGTGAACGCGATGTTGGTGAGGAACTTCAGCGTTTCGTCGCGCATGGAGGCACCCAGGGTCGGGCTGACCTGCGGGAAAACGGACGGCAGCTGGGCCAACGAGTCCAGATCGCCCAGACGATAAAGCTCGGTGAAGAACGTCTGCATGGCCGCCGATGTCCGGGGCGAGGCGAGCAGTCGTTGCGCCTGGGTGGTCAACCCCGCGGGCTTGGTCAGCTGATGCGCGTCCGCAGCGTCCAGCAACATGTCGTCAGGCGTGGTGTTCCACAGAAAGTACGACAGCCGAGTGGCCATCTGGTAGTCGTCGAACGGCACCTGCGTGGCATTGCCAGTGGGGGCGGCACCGAGCTCCATCCGATAGATGAAGTACGGCGATTGCAGCAAGCCGGCGACGGCGTACTCCAAGCCGCTGAAGTAGTTGGTTAGCGCGGTCTGCGCGCCCTTCGCCACGGCGGCGTAACGGCTGACCTCGTCGTCGGTCAGCGGGCGGCGCCAGACGCGGCGTCCGAACGTGCGGATGAACTGGCTGGTACAGGTGTCGTCGGTGGTGCCGGCCGGCGTGCAGCCGATCAGCGTCGCGCGGCCAGTCACGTCGGACAGGGCTTTGTGCGCCACTTCCAGCGACGCGGCCTCGAGCTGCTCGACGAAAGCGGCCGACAGCTGCACCCGCGCCGCGCCGATCGATGCGAAGCCGCTCAGCGCCGTGTCTGCCTCGAATTGCGTCGAGATGGTCATGCCACCACCAAACAGATCGGTCACCGAGTTGCGCAGCTCGGGAACCGTCAGGCGGCGCAGACCAGCCTGCTCGGCCACGAAGTTGGCTGGCGCCGGCGCGGGCATCCCGGGACCGCCGGTGCCTCCGTTGCCATTGCCGTTGCCGTTGCCAGTGCCCGGCGTTCCGGTGCCGCCGCCCATGGACGTTCCGATCTCGCCTGAGCAACCGACCGCCGCAGCCGCCAACGCCAGCGTCGTCAAGCTCCAACGCGCCATCACCGACGCCGTTCCTCGAAATGCCGAACGATCGATCATGGAAGACCTCCAACTAGCTCTGAATGGCGGACGCGATCCTGCTGACTACCAGGTCGGACTTGACTGCAGTCCCACGCGATTTCAGCAAACACCGCGTGAGAACTCTTCCTGACCCCGCGGAACCACCACCCCGGAAGCTTTCGGCCGTAACGAACGATCTCTGAAACTGAACGTCCGAGCAGCGACTGCTCGCCGTCACGAAGGGGCGCTAACCGAACGACTTTACCACTGACAGGTATACATCGATATGCAAAACAACCACCCCAGTGGGTCGGTCAACCGATTTGCCGGCCCACATATTGATAGTGGTCAGCAGCGGTGAGAACCGATCAGTCCGGGGGAGAGACCAGGTTCATAGCCTGCTAATGGAACGGATTGTCAGTGATTAGTCCAGTGTCCGAAGCGCGGGAGTGGGCCG
>DASXQB010000489.1:0-6080 GCA_036493295.1 Polyangia bacterium
CCGCCGGGCGGAGAGGCGTCGCAGGCGGTTTGTCGGTTTGTTAGCAGTTGACGCGCTGGTCGAGGAGAAGGCGCGGCACTTGCTCGCACCCGGCGACAGGCTGATATAGATAGAGACAGTCCATGGACGCCGATCAAATTCTGGTTGTCGACGACGACGAAGACATCCGCGAGACGGTGGCGGAAGCGCTGGCGCTTGATGGGTTTCGCGTGGCGACGGCCCGCAACGGCAGTGAGGGCCTGGCCCTGCTGGTGGACGGCCTTCGCCCGTGTTTGGTCCTGCTGGATATGATGATGCCAGTGATGAACGGATGGACCTTCGCCAGCCAGGTGGCGCAGGATCCGCGCCTGTCCGCGCTGCCGCTGTGTATTTTTTCGGCGACCGGCTTCGATCCGGAACACCCTCTCGCCGGCAACGTGGTGGCGGCGATCAAGAAGCCCGTCCGTCTGGACAAGCTGCTGGCGATCGTCAAGCAGCACGGCTGCCGGACGCGCGCGCCGCGCTGACGCCGGTCAGGCGGCCTTGCAGTAGAGACAGTACCGCCTTTTCATCGGGGTGCAGTGCCGCAGCGCCGGGGTGGAGCGACCGCGGCCCCACGGTGCCGAGCCGCCGCGGCAGTTCGCCGTCGCGATAGCAGTCGAAGATGGCCGGGTGGATGTACGACTTGCGGCAGACCGCCACGGTGTTTCCCAGCTGCGCCGCCACCGCGCCGATCGCCGCGACGATGGCCTTGCGGGTGCCCGCCTCGCTTCCTGGAGCGGCGCCGCTGCCCAGAGCGCGCGCCGCCAGGACGGTGCCCGCCCAGGTGCGAAAATCTTTGGCCGTGAAATCGTCTTTCATCGTGTGCCGGATGTACGCGTTGACGCCGGCAGAATCGACCGCCTGCCGCCGGCCGCTTTCGTCGACGAACTGGAAGAGATCGTATCCGGGGATGTCGCGGCAGCGTTTGACGATGCGAGCGATGCGCGGATCGTGGACGGCGACGCTGTGTTCCTTGCCGCTCTTGCCGCGAAAATGAAAGCGCACCTCCGCGCCGGTGATGGCCACGTGGCGATCCTGCAGCGTGGTCAGGCCGAAGGAATGATTCTGCCGCGCATACTCGTCATTGCCGACGCGAATCAAGGTGGTCTCCAGCAGGCGGACCACGGTGCCCAGGACTTTCTCGCGAGACAGACCGGGCCGCGCCACATCACGAGCCACGCGCGCCCGCAGGTGGGGCAGCGCTTTTCCGAAGGCCAGCATGCGGTGGAACTTGGTCTCGTCGCGCTCGGCACGCCAGCGCGGGTGATAGCGGTACTGCTTGCGACCGCGGACGTCGCGGCCGGTGGCCTGCACGTGGCCGTCGGGGTCGGAGCAAATCCACACCTGACGCCAGGCGGGCGGAATGGCCAACGCCCGGATCCGTCGCAGCGTCTTGTCGTCGCTCACCGTCTTGCCGTCGCGACGATAAGTAAATCCCTGCCCGACCCGCTGGCGGAGAATCCCGCCTTCGCCACCCGCCACCACATAGCGCAGGCCGGCCCCGCGGGCCGCGCCGATCGGATCATCGGCGACACGTCGGCGGGCGGTGCGAGGCATGAAGAAAGACTGACGACCAGGTGAGGAAAGCCAAGAGGGGATCCCCACTCGTAAAAGAAGCCGCGATGCTTATCAGTTACGAGAACATTCCAAGGAGCCGTCAATGAGCATCAGTCCCGCGATTCTGAAAATTGCCCGTCCCGTTCTTCTATTGGTTGCGGTCTTGGCGTCCGGCGCAGTGAGCGGATGCGCGTACAGCGGCATCACGTCGACTCCGGACGGCACGGTGGTGGTGGCGCGCAACAGCCTGCTGGGCGCCAATCGAAAGATCTATATCTGCAAGGTCAGCGGCGAAACGCTGAAGTGCGTGGACAGTCAGAACGCGCCCTGAGCGACACTAACGATGGCGTGCCGGAAGGGAAGGCGGCGGCGCCACGCCATCGTTGTACGTGTTGATCGCGTCGACGGCGTTGGTGAATCCGGCTCCCATCAGGCCCAGCCCAGCGCCGGCGGTGGCGGCGCCCACGCCCAGCACGATCCACCCCGCCGGGCCCGACAGAACCAGCCCGATCACCACGCCACCCAATCCACCCAGGTACGCGGGGATGCCCGCCTGAAGCTGATGGCGTGATCGGCGGGCTCGCGCGGCGGCCACGGGTTGGTCGGCGACCAGACCTTCCAGGTCGCCGCCAAAAGGGCCGATGGCGCTTTCCTGCCCGGCGTGGGTGTAAGCGGCGCCGCCGTGGTGGATGACCAGCCCCACGCGTTGGGTGGGGCGTGGCTGATAGGTCGTGCTGCAGGCCGCAAGGCCATTGGCCAGCAACAGCAGTGACCAGACGATCGCTGGTCGCGCGCGCCGCACGTCAGGCCGGCGCAACGACCAGCGTCAGCCGGGCGGCGCCGATCCATTCGCGCTCGAACGCGCCGAGATCGTCTTCGCGCGGGCCGCGCCCGGGATCCAGCAGCAGCACCCGACGGCGTTGCTGATTGATCCCGACCACCACTTCGTAATGCGCGTAGGCGCGGTTGCCGCTGTAGCGCTGGACCAGACCGACCAGCACCGGCCGATCGCTGGCGATCTCTCGTTCCAGATCGCCGTCGACGCCGCTGATCAAGAAAGCCTGCAGTCCTTTGCCCCGGGCAAAATCACGCAGCTTGCCGGCGGCCACGCCCGCGGGCTTGGTGGCGCCCACCGCTCGTCGGATTTCCGGTGCGGCGCCCGGATAACCCCAGCGCCCGAGCACCATGGCCAGCGCCGCCGGTCCGCAGTCGTGCATCCCGTCCTGCCGGACCAAGTCGACGTGATCAACCAACTGCCAGCCCGGCTGATGGGCGATCTCCGCCAGCGAAACCGAACGCGCGGTGCCCTGATAACAACCGGCGACGGCCACCAGCAGGCCGATGGTCATTGACCACCGGTGCAGGGCTGTCTTGTCGAGGCGTTGAAAGACTGTCGGCGCGGCGATCAAATAAGAACCAGAATGAGAATGACCAGCAGCACGATGATGACCGTGGCGCTGCTGATGATGACCACGTCGCCGCCCTTGAAGGTCTCAAGGCCAGCAGCCGCGGCCTCACGCTGGGCGTACGAGCCGTCCGTTCCCGAGCGCGTGGATTCCGATTGCGCGGTCACAAACTCTGTCGCGGTGGACTGTGCCGCAGGTGCGCCCGCGCCAGCTTGCAATGCGTTGCCCTTGGCCCAGGCATCCGCGCTTCCGAGCACCACAGTCAGGGCAATCGACATCGCGATCGGCAAGAGACCTCGCAGCAAGCGGCGCGGCACAGCTGATTTCAAACCGGCCGGGTTGACTGTCAGCTCAATCATCGTGTTCTCCTTCGCCGCAGACGCTGCAGCCAATGAAACCGTGGGGCTGCTGGCCGACGGCGCAAGAGGCGGTCGCTTGCTTGACGCCCGTTCCGCAATGGCCACATTTCAAAATGCGAGCTGGCGCAGTTGCCGAAAGAAAGAAGGAGGCGCTGATGTTTATGCGCGTGTTGAGTGTCTTCGTGGGGTTGTGGTTGATGGTGTCCGCGTTTGCCTGGCCGCACCTGCCGGCGCAACAGACCAACGTGGTGGTCTGCGGAATGTTGGTGAGCATCTTCGCGGTGGCGAGTTATTTCTTCGTCGGGCTGCGATATCTGAACGGCATGATCGCGCTGTGGTTGTTTTGCTTCGCGGTGTTCACGCTGCCGGCCACCGATGGGACGACGGTGAACAACGTGCTTTGCGCGGTCTTGCTGCTGGCCAGCGCGCTGACCGGCGATCGCCCTCGGCACGTGATCGTTCGTCCGGGCTGGCCGCCGCACCGACGATCTGTATGATGCGTCGATGACCGACGGGAATCTGCCGGGCGCGCAGCCGGTGTTCACCGAGCGCGCCGGCCTGGCCTGGACCGAGGCGCAGGACAAGACCGACGCTCAGCTTGATCCCATCGGCCGGGTCGCCATCGCCGCGCTGCCGCTTTCGTTGGGCCAGCGGGTGATTGACGTCGGATGCGGCTGCGGACAGACGCTGCTGCAACTCGGCGACATAGTCGGAAGGGCGGGTCACGTCCTGGGCGTGGATATTTCGGCGCCCATGCTGGCGCGCGCCCGGCAGCGCGCTGAGGGGCGGCCCCAGATCGCGACGGCCATTGCCGACGCCGAAACGTATTCCTTTGACGCCGGCGCGTTCGATGCGGTGTATTCCCGCTTCGGCGTGATGTTTTTTCAGGACCCGCGCGCTGCCTTCGCCAACCTGCGCCGCGCCATGCGCAAAGGCGGGTGCCTTTCGTTCGCCTGCTGGCAGGCGCTGGCGCGCAATCCGTGGGCAGAGCAGCCTCTGCGGGCGGTGGCCGCGGTGCTGCCGCCCGCGCCGCTGCAACCGATGTTGCAGCCGGATAATCCGGGCCCATTTTATCTGGCCGATCCGGAGCGCGTGCGGACCATTCTGTCGGGAACGGGATTCACCAACATCGTCGTCGATGGTTGGGAAAACCCGGTGCACCTGGGCGGGGCCATGACCGTCGCGCAAGCAGTGGCGTATTGCCGCCTGATCGGCCCGGCGTCGCGGGCGATGGCCGACGCCCCCGAAGCTTTGAGCCCGGCGCTGGACGCAGCGCTAACCGCGGCGCTGGAGCCATTTTCCAGTGCGCGCGGCATCTGGATGGACGCCGCCGCTTTCATCGTGACGGCGAGGGCCTAGCGATCAGCCACAGGGGACGCTGCGTATTTTGTTGATCGCCCCCTTCCGCAGCCCGAAAGCGGACCCACGATCCTGGCGCCGCTGCCTTAGCCGCAAAAAGGACTCATGAAAGACGGCCCTCCCCCGCGACCGCCTGGTTCTGAAAAAAGCGCATCATCCAGCGACGTCAAGACCTGCGGCCGGCGGGTGCTGCTGGTCGACGACGATGAAGACGTGCGGGAGACCTTGGCCGAGATTCTCGCCATGCGAGGGTTCGTGGTGGCCAAGGCGGGCGACGGTCACGAAGCGTTGAAATGCGCGACCGACGCGTCGCCGGACATCGCCATTTTGGACGTCGGTTTGCCGGGCATGGATGGCTACGAGCTGGCGCGCCGTCTGCGGTTCACCGCCGGCGTTCGGGCGGATCTACTACTCATCGCCGTCACCGGCTACGGCCAACAAGAAAATCGCCGACTGGCGCATGAAGCGGGGTTCAAGCATCACCTGGTCAAGCCATTCGATCTCGACGTTCTGGCAAAGGCGCTGGATGATCAGGTCGCCGCGGAGTTTTAGCTCCGCTCGGGGCTGTTGCCTCGTTTCGTTGGACTCGTTTCGTTGGCAAGGAAGGGCCATAGTGGGGGTTCGCCAGTGCCAGCCGATCCACCTTCATCGCGACTGATCCGCGGCCCGGACGGTCGCCGTCGCCGCTCGGGGCCAGCGTCCGGAAAAGGTACGGACCTCTTTCGCCTGCTGGTCGAGAGCGTGAAGGACTATGCCATCTTCATCCTGGACCCAACCGGGCGGGTCAGCACCTGGAACCCTGGCGCCGAGCGCATCAAAGGATACAAAGCCGACGAGATCATCGGGAAACACTTCTCGACGTTTTATCCGCAGGAGGATGTGGCGGCTGGCAAGTGTGAGCGCGAGCTGGAGGTGGCCACTCGCGAGGGCCGCTTTGAAGAAGAAGGCTGGCGCATCCGCAAGGACGGCTCGCGCATGTGGGCCAACGTCACCATCACCCCGCTTTACAACCCGGACGGTACCTTGGTCGGCTTTGCCAAGGTGACGCGCGACCTGACCGAGAGGCTGCAGGCCGAGGAGACCCGGCGCGCGCTGGCGATGGAGCGGGCGACCTTGGCGGCGACGACGCGGATCCAGGAGTTTCAAGAGCGCTTCCTGGCGATTCTGGGCCACGACCTGCGAAATCCGCTCGCCTCGATCGACATGGGGGCGGGGATTCTCCGACAGCGAGCCACCGATCCGGCCACGACGCGGGTTATCGATCGCATGCGCACGAGCTCGCTGCGCATGTCTCGCATGATTGAACAGATCCTGGATCTCACCCGCAGTCGTTTGGCCGGCGGGTTATTGCTGCGCCCACAACCCATTGATCTTCGCG